>NZ_JAXEOA010000012.1:0-117593 GCF_034098985.1 Agathobaculum sp.
ATGGCTGCCGCACTTGGTCCGTTAACTGGGCGGCAGTTTCTGCTTGGGGCAGGATATTACTTTGCTGTTACAGTGCGGGCGCTGCTTTTGGCCGCCGCTGCCGGATATGCGCTTAGCGGTATGCTGCTGCGTGGAGACGCTGCACATGGCGCGGTGCGCCGTGAAGTTGAAACACTGAAAGTACAGTTTGGGAAACGCACGGCGCGTATTAGCGTATTGCGCGACAATGGAAACGATTTGGTAGAACCGCTTTCAGGAAGAGCGGCGGTCGTTCTTGGGCGTACTGCTGCCGCGCGGTTGCTTGACAGCCGGGTGCTCGAAGGGCTGACCGGCGAGAGCGCCGCCTCCTGTCTAGCACAACTGCCGCCCGAACAAGCGGCGAGATTTGGGCTTTTGCCATACCGCGCTGTCGGTACAGATGGTGGAATGCTGCTGTATTTCCGCCCTGACGAAGTGCGCAGGGAAGATGGAACGGCGGTCGACTGCGTGCTTGCGGTCAGTCCGGAAGAAGTAGGGCAGGGTGATTATGAGGGGCTTATTGGCGTGTGAAAAGGAGACATATTCATGCTGAAAGAATGGTTGAAACGTCTGCTATTATGGATTAAAAGGCGCAGAACGGTGTATTATATCGGCGGCAGCGAAGTGCTGCCGCCGCCGCTTTCGACGGAAGAGGAAGCCAAACAGGTGGCGGCCTGTCAGTCAGGAAATGAACATGCGAGAAACACGCTGATCGAGCATAACCTGCGTCTGGTCGTCTTTTTAGCAAGAAAATTTGAATCCAGCGGTGTTGGAACCGAGGACTTGATTTCCATTGGCACTATAGGGCTGATTAAAGCGGTAGGAACTTATAAAAGCGATAAAAACGTCAAGCTTGCGACATATGCCTCTCGTTGCATTGAAAATGAAATATTGATGTATCTTCGTAAGATTGGAAATCAACGGACAGAGATTTCTTTTGATGAACCGCTTTCGTCCGACTGGGATGGGAATGAACTTTTGCTTTCCGATATACTTGGAACGGAACCAGACAGCGTATTGCGGCCGCTTGAGGATGATGTGGATCGTGCATTGCTTTTGCGTGCGCTCGAACGCTTGCCTGAACGGGAAAAGCAAATTATCTCGCTGCGGTTTGGAATTGGGCGTGCTGAACCGCTGACGCAAAAAGAGGTTGCCGACTTGCTTGGGATCTCACAAAGCTATATTTCCAGATTGGAAAAACGGATCATCGCACGAATGCGAAAGGATATTTTAAAATGGGTTTGAAATGAAAGCGGCTGCCGAAAGTCAGCCGCTTTCGTTTTGCTTGCGCCTAGGCATAAAATGGAGTAAAATAAAGTTATCCGATCTGAAATTGCTTTTTTATACCGCCGCTCCCAGCTAAGCATATGAAACAGAAAAAGCCTGTCGGAATCGGGCGGCTGGCAAAATATTTTGGCAGTATATTCGATTGCCACGCGGGGGAAAATCCTCATAGTGAAGCACTTGCTTACAGAGAGACAGGAGGGTTTTTCCATGCAAACCAAGGTCGAGATTTGCGGCGTCAACACATCGGGCCTGACCGTGTTGACTGCCAAACAGACTGACGCATTGCTGCGCCGGGTCAAAGCTGGGGACAAGGCCGCGCGGGATGAACTGATACAAGGGAACCTACGGCTGGTGCTTTCGGTCATCCAGCGTTTTCACGGTCGCGGCGAATCTCCGGACGATCTGTTTCAGGTCGGTTGCATCGGATTGATGAAATCGATTGACAATTTTAATGTTGATTTAGGCGTGCGTTTTTCCACCTATGCCGTGCCGACGAACGGTCGTTGGGGAAATCCTCCGTCACATTGAAAGAAATCGCAGACCCAAATCTACATAAGGCCGTAAAAGAGGAGAAACGTATGCTTTTTTGCAATATTGACCTGCTGGATGAGCATTTGAACTGGAAACGCGGACAATATGTTGGCGTGCGGAATGACACCATTGAATATATCGGCAGCACAGAACCGTCAGCCGATTACGGTGAACGCTATGACGGCAGGCATCGTCTGTTGCTTCCCGGATTTTATAACGTCCATAGCCATGCACCGATGACGATGCTGCGCGGCTATGCAGAAAACCTGCCCCTTGACCGGTGGCTGAACGAGAAAGTGTTTCCCTTTGAAGATCAGCTGACTGCAAAGTACGTGTATTACGGCACGCAGCTGGCAATTGCCGAAATGCTGCAGTGCGGCACGGTTTCATTTACCGATATGTATTTTGAGTGCCAAGCGATGGCAAAGGCGGTTTTGGAAAGCGGCATCAAATGCAACTTAAGCCGCGGCTTGACGGTTTTTGACGATAGTGCCTATGATGAGCAGCTTCCGGCATACCGGGACAATATGGATTTGATCGGTAACTACCATAATGCTGGCGAGGGGAAATTGCAAGTCGATTTGTGCATTCATGGAGAATACACCTCAACCCCCAAGATTGTCGACGCGGTGGCTGCGCAGGCAAAGGAATACGGCCTGCGTATGCATATCCACCTGTCAGAAACACAGGCTGAGCACGAGGCATGCAAACAGCGCTACGGATTAACGCCGGCTGCGTATATGGAATCACATGGCGTGTTTGACGTGCCGACAACAGCGGCGCATTGCGTTTGGCTTGAGGATGGAGATTTCGATATTTTAAAGCGGCATGGTGTTACAGTTGCCTGCTGTCCTGCCAGCAATCTAAAACTGGCCTCAGGCTATGCAAATGTACCGGAGATGATGCGGCAGGGGATTGCTGTCGCACTGGGTACTGACGGCGCGGCCTCCAATAACAATTTGAATATTTTAAAAGACCTATATCTGTTTGCGATTGCTTATAAAGGGTATTATCATGATAGTACATTGATTACGCCGCAGGAGGCTTTGTACGCGGCGACGCGGGCTGGTGCGTGCAGTCAGGGACGTAAAGACAGTGGATTGCTTAAGGTGGGATGCCGCGCTGATCTTTGTGTGCTTGATGTGGATACGCCGCAGTTCACACCGATGACAGATGCGGCCTGCAATGTGGTATATGCCGCGCAGGGAACCGATATACGGCTGACAATGGTGGACGGCAAAGTGCTGTACCGTGACGGCGAATATTTAACATTGGATATTGAGCGCGTGAAATATGAAGCCCAGCAGGGGACACAAGAGATTCTGACATCGCTTTAAAGGAGCGTGAGAAAATGCGTCAACAGATCTTAGAATCCGCAACGTTTTTGCGTAAGCAGTTTTTGCGTCAGCCTGAAATTGGCTTGGTGCTTGGTTCAGGCCTCGGCCCACTGGCAGAGGAACTTCAAGATGCGGTATACATTCCTTATGGAATGATTCCGCATTTCAAACAATCGACTGCGCCCGATCATGCGGGCCAATTGGTTTGCGGGCAGCTTGCAGGTAAAACGGTATTGTGTATGCAGGGACGCCTGCATGGATATGAAGGGCATACGCCTGCAGAAATCGCTTATCCTGTGTATGTGCTGAAAGAACTGGGCGTCCGCGCACTGCTGCTGACTAATGCATCCGGCGGAATCAATACAGATTTTGCTGTCGGGGATTTGATGCTTATTGAGGATCATATTAACATGACGGGGCAAAGCCCACTGACCGGAATAAACGACGATGCTCTGGGTACACGTTTTCCGGATATGACGTTCGCGTATTGCCCCGAACTGCGCAAGACGGCACTTCAGGTGGCAGAGCAGAGCGGCGTGAAACTGCAGCGCGGCGTTTATTGTGGCGTCAATGGCCCACAGTTTGAAACACCAGCGGAAATTCGCGCGTTTCGTACCCTAGGAGCGGATGCAGTCGGCATGTCTACGGTCTTTGAAGTAATTGCAGCGGCGCACTGTGGACTCCCGCTCGCCGCGGTCGCAATGATTACAAATATGGCAGCGGGCGTGCTTATGAAACCGCTGTCCGGTGCAGAAGTCAATGAGATTGCTGAGCAGAAAGGAAAAGCGTTTCGCCAATTCATGACTGCTTGGATCAGTTCGATCGCGTTTTAAATTTTCATTGGAAAAAATAGTTGACAACACCTCAGATATTCGATATAATAATAAAGCTGTCACGGGTTATCGAGGTGTGGCTCAGCTTGGTAGAGCGCTTCGTTCGGGACGAAGAGGCCGCAGGTTCAAATCCTGTCACCTCGACCACTTAAAAGACCGTCAACCTTGTTGACGGTCTTTTGCTTTTTTGATTTATGAATGGGATAAGAGAAGGAGCAGTGTAGGCGTTATTTTTACCATAATGATGACTGCTTCTATGGTATGGGATTTAACGGCTGCTCCGGTGCGGCATTTATGCATTCAGACAGCCGTTCTATTTCTTATGGCTGCAGGCGTGCTTTGTGTATAACGCCCCACCATTATTGGCAGTTCCAGTAAACTTTGCGCTCCTTTATGCGATTACTAATGAATATGTCAGCCACTTATATTTTCCTTATATTCTGTCTTATCTATTTTTGATGCTCATTTCACCCGTCGCACTCACGTAATTGTCCAAACGCTTGTTGAGTGTGTTTGCCGGCGCGGTCAGCATCATTCTCTCACAATTGGTAAATGGCAGGTGCCGGGTGACAGAAACGGCACAGGATGTGCTTGTTGCTATGCTCGACCGTGCGGATGAATGTATCAGCTGCATGATTACGGCCAAAGGCGTGCCAGAAGACCCGGAACAACTTCGCGCAGATCTATGCAGGATTAGCAAATACCTGTCCCACAGTCGGCACACTTGCCGGCGCTGGCATCTTGAGCGCGTTTGGATGGGGCCGGTTGTATCTCAGTTGTAAGGTTGGGATATAGTAAAGAAAGCACGAATAGCTGATACTGAAAGGCTTTGCTATTAGCGTAAGGCCGCGCTGACTGCGGTGCAGAAATTGCGTGTGATCACTTGGGGTCGTGTGATCGCACTGCCAACGACAACGGCATGTGCACCGAGGTGTATTGCTTTGGCCGCTTGCTCCGGCGTGCTAAAGTTGCCTTCCGCTATAACCGGATGCTTACATTGATTGATCAACATCTGCAAGACCTGGAATTTATCTACTGTTTTAGATTGTTTTGTATAGCCGATTAAAGTAGTTCCGATATAATCAAAGCCCATCCGGTCTGCGCGAAGCCCTTCGTCCTTTGTGGAAATGTCCGCCATGAAAGCAGTATCAGGATACCTCGTTTTCAATGATGCCAGAAACTCCTCATCTTGGTCAATCGTTGCGTCAAGCGCAATAATGTCTGTTCCTGCATCAATCAGCGCCTGGATCTCCGTATGGGTCGGCGTGATATACGGGATCATGCCGGGATATTCTTTTTTTATGATGCCTATGATTGGTAGCGGCACAATACGACGGATCTCCGCAATATCCTCTGTGCTGTTGGCGCGGATACCTACTGCGCCGCCCTGCTGGGCAGCAAGCGCCATACGCCCCATGATAAAAGAGCTGTGCAAAGGCTCATTATCCAGAGCCTGGCAGGAAACGATCAAGCCACGAGGCAGAGAGCATGCCATATTATCCGACCTCCCCGAGAATTTCATGGATTTTTTGACGAATCAGATCTGCTTTGGCGCCCCATACAGCTTGTATACCACCCTTGACCTCAAGTACGGCCGCTGCCCCTAGGCCTTTGAGCGCATCCTTGTCAACTTGTCCGACATCCTTTACAGCAACACGAAGACGCGTGATACAAGCATCGACATCTTCAATGTTTTCGCGTCCGCCAAGCGCGTCCAGCACAGCGGCGGCAGTGTCGGCAAGAGAATCCTTGGCTGATATTTCAGGAACATCTTCTTCATTCTCTTCGCGGCCGGGCGTGGGAACATGAAATTTTGTAATCAACAGGCGGAACAGCAGATAATAAACAACTGCCCAAATAATGCCGATAGGAATGACAAGCAGCCAATTTGTCCGCGCATTGCCTTGAAGAATACCAAAAAGCGTAAAATCGATCAGGCCGCCAGAGAACGTGTTGCCAATGCGGATTGCGAGCAGATCTGCCACGAGGAAAGACAAGCCGTCAAGCAGGGCATGAACCACATAAAGCCACGGAGCAATAAACAAAAACATGAACTCGATCGGTTCGGTGATGCCTGTCAGGAAAGAGGTCAGCGCAGCACTGAGAAACAAGCCATAAACGAGTCTGCGTCGTTCTTTGGGCACACAGTGATACATGGCGAGGCAGGCAGCGGGTAGGCCGAACATCATCGTGGCAAACCGTCCGGCAAAAAAACGCGTGCCGTGTGTGAATAGTCCCACGTGTGCCGGATCGGCGAGTTCGGCAAAAAAGATATTTTGCGCGCCGACAATTGTCTGTCCCGCAACGGTTTCAACGCCGCCCAGTTCAGTATACCAAAACAGGGGATAGACCATATGGTGCAGCCCGACTGCGCCGGTTAAGCGAAGCAGGAACCCATAAAGAAACGTACCAACAACGCCAAGCTTGGAAATAACGCCGCCAAGCGCAATTAAGGCTGATTGGAACGGCGGCCAGATAAGGAAAAACAGCATTCCAACAAAGATAGCGGCGAACGAGGAAATGATGGGAATAAACCGTGAGCCGCCAAAGAAACCAAGAAACGCAGGCAGCTGGATATTATGGTAGCGCTTATGAAAAAATGTTACAATTAGTGCAATCACAATGGAACCAACAACACCAGTGTCGATTGCGTCCGCGCCGGGATGGAAAATATCCAGCATCATGGCGATGGTCGCATTCATGACCAGAAAAGAGACGGCTGCTGCAAGGCCAACCGTACCCTTATCGCGTGTCGCAAGGCCAACGCCAAGACCGATACAGATGATCAGCGCCAGATTACTGAAAACAGCGTTACCCGCAGCAGACATGATACGAAAAATTGCTTGCAGGGCAAAGTGATTAAGAAAGGGAAACGCGCCAATCGTATTTGGATTAGACAGCGCGCCGCCGATGCCAAGCAAGAGACCTGCTGCCGGCAATATGGCGATTGGCAGCATAAAGGCCTTTCCAAGCTTTTGTAGTTGCTTAAACATAGGGTTTCCTCCGTTTAACTTGATATTTGCAAGTTTGTCCAACGGAGCCAAAATTATTACATCAATTAGCGGCACGCATGTTTACGCAACATAGACCGATCGGTTTAAATGTGATATAATATAAAAAATATTAAATATAGCGGTTTTGGAAAGGGGAAACGTATGACGAATTACTGTATTACCTGTTGCACAACTGCCGATTTGCCCGAAGAAATTTTCCGTGCCAAAAATGTGCAGTTTGCGTGTTTTCATGTTCAGTTAGACGGCCGGGATTATCTTGATGATTTGGGCCAGTCCATTTCATTTCCAGAGTTTTATGCGAAGATAGCGGCAGGCGCTTCCCCAACGACTTCTCAGGTAAATGTTGAGGAATACGTCGCGCTGTTTGAACCGATTTTGCAGCAGGGAAAGGATATTCTGCACCTGACGCTATCGAGCGGTATTTCGGGCACTTATACGTCGGCTTGTATTGCACGGGACGATTTGTTGGAGCGTTATCCCGAACGCAAGCTGTATGTTGTGGATTCACTTGGTGCTTCCTCAGGATACGGGCTTTTGGTGGATGCCGCCTGCGACAAACGGGATAGTGGTATGCCGCTGGACGAGCTTTACCAGTGGCTTCAGCAAAACAAGCTTCGTCTGCACCATTGGTTTTTCTCAACCGATCTGACAAGCTATATTCGCGGAGGTCGTATATCAAAAACATCCGGCATGGTAGGGACGCTGCTGGGTATTTGTCCGTTGCTCAATATGAACAAAGAAGGCCGCCTGATTCCGCGGAAAAAGATTCGTGGAAAAAAACAGGTCATGCAGGAAATGGTCAAGATGATGGAACAGCACGCGGCGAACGGCTTGCAATACAGCGAAAAATGTTTTCTCTCAGAATCTGCCTGCATGGAGGATGCACGTGCGGTCGCGGATATGATTGAGGCGCATTTTCCAAAACTCAATGGCAAAGTGCAGATCAACAGCATCGGCACTGTAATTGGTGCACACACAGGCCCAGGCACGGTTGCCTTGTTCTTCTGGGGCGATCCAAGGACTGATTAAAAGAATAGAAAACGCCGTCTTTGAGAGACGGCGTTTTGTCATCGGTTTATCACATTCATTTGCAAACTTTGCAGGATGTCGAGCGCTTTTTCATGCAGCACAGGGTCAAAGGCGCGGCAGAGCGCTGCGTCAACGGTGATTTCCGCCTCGGGCCATTGTGCCTGCATCAGCACCGCGTTGGAAAGCACACACATATTCGTAACCACGCCAACAACCAGGATTTCTTTCAAATCCGGTAGAATTTGGCCCAAACGGTCGAGCTCGAAGGGAGGCATACCGAACGTATGCTTGGATACCGTATGGATTTGGTGGGTCGCGCAGGTTTCACAGCATAGCTCCTGCGTTTTTCCGTACAGCCGCCAGCCGTCGTTATTGGGATTGCAGTGGGGAATAGGCAGCGCGCGGCCCTCGCGCGTTTCCAGATAGGTATCATCATGCGTGTCATAAGTGAACAGTACATGATCTCCCTGCGCCAGATATCCTTGGGCGAGCCGCGCAATGCCGCCGTCAATTTCAGCGGCGCCTTTAAAGCCGAGCGAGCCGGTAACAAAGTCATTTTGATAGTCGATAACCGCAAGCAGTTTGGGCATGGTGATATGCTCCTTCCGTTTTTTTCAGTGTATCATGATTTTGCGCTGTAAACAATGAATTTATTGCATGGTACGGTAAACAAGGATATAATAAAGGCATGGCGCGCGCGCTCCAAGCATACGCTGAAAACGCAGGAGGTGCGCGCGATGGATAAGGAACTGGGCAAACGGCTGCTCTGCGGCCTGCTTTTAATAGCGGTGATATCACTGCTGGTGTGCCGCGGGGGACGCGCGGTGCGGACGCTTGCGTCTGCCGGTGCTGAACGCACGCTGGTCATCGATGCTGGACACGGCGGCTTTGACGGCGGCGCGATTGGCGCGACCGGGACGACCGAACAGGACATCAATTTATCCATTGCACAGCGCGTGCAGTCGTTGGCCGGATTTTTTGGTGTGCGCACGGTAATGACGCGCGAAAGCGGCGACGCGCTGGGCTATAACGAGGGAAAGTCGGTGCGGGATAATAAAATTACGGATATTAAAGCGCGCGAACAGATCGTACGGGATACGCCAAACCCGGTTTTTATCAGCATCCATTTGAACAAGTTTGGAGATCCGCAGTATCATGGAGCTCAGGTGTTTTATTCGCCCAACCACGCGGGCAGCCGGGCGCTTGCCGAGCTGCTGCAAAACGATTTGATTGCAGGGGCCGATCCGGATAATCACCGGCAGGCTAAACAGGCAGAATCCACAATATATCTAATGAAAAAGCTCGATTGCCCTGCAGTGATCGTGGAATGCGGCTTTTTGTCAAATCCGGCGGAAGAAGCGCGATTGGCAGATGCGGAGTATCATAAAAAACTCGCCGTGTGCATTACCAGCGGATATCTGCAATATGAAAGCGGCGTCTGACGGAGGAAGTATGAAACAAAAGACGGTCTATTTGTGCAGCGAGTGCGGCTATGAAAGCCCCAAATGGTATGGTAAGTGCCCAAGCTGCGGCGCATGGAATACCATGAGCGAATTTAAAGTGCAGCCAGAAACGACGACGCGGGGCGTGGCCAGCTTTTCTCGCGGGGATTCGCGGCCGACATTGCTGAGCGAGATACAGTCGAGCGACGAAAGCCGATTCTATTCAGGCATTGGCGAGTTAGATCGTGTGCTTGGCGGCGGCGCGGTGCATGGTTCGTTCGTGCTGGTGGGAGGCGAACCGGGTATTGGCAAAAGTACACTGCTGCTGCAAATGTGCCAGGAAATGTGTAAAGGCGCAAAGGTGCTTTATGTTTCTGGAGAGGAATCGCTGCGGCAGATCAAACTGCGCGCGGCGCGGCTTGAGATTTCCTCTCCCAGTCTGTTTGTTCTCGCGGAAACGGATATGGAGCAGATCATTGCGGAAACCGAGTTGCTGTCGCCTGACGTTTTGATCGTCGATTCTATTCAAACCGTTTATAAGCGCGACTTGACGACTGCACCCGGTGGGTCGACGCAGATCAAGGAATGTGCTATGAGCCTGATGCAGTATGCCAAAAATAAGAATGTGACGATTTTTATTGTGGGTCATGTCAACAAAGAAGGGACGTTGGCCGGCCCCAAGATTTTGGAGCATATGGTGGACTGTGTCTTGTATTTTGAGGGGGAGAAAACAGGCCCGTTCCGCTGCCTCCGCGCAGCTAAAAACCGGTATGGCTCGACTAACGAGATCGGCGTATTTGAAATGAGTGACCACGGCCTGCTGGAAGTGCAGAATCCGTCGGCGGCAATGCTCGCCGGCCATCCGACCGGCGCTTCTGGGAACTGCATCGCCTGTGTAATGGAGGGCAGCCGTCCCATATTAGCAGAGGTGCAGGCGCTGGTTGCAAAAACGCAGTTTGGCGTACCGCGCCGCACAGCCGCGGGTGTCGATTATAACCGAATGGTGCTGTTGCTTGCTATTCTGGAAAAACGTGCGGGGCTGTTTTTATCCTCTTCAGACGCATATGTGAATGTAGTCGGCGGCATGCGGTTGGACGAACCAGCGGTCGACCTGCCTATGGTGCTAGCGATCGCTTCCAGTTTTCGAGACAAGCCGCTTCCGGAAGGCGTGATGAGCTTTGGGGAAATCGGGCTGACAGGCGAGCTGCGCGCGGTTTCGAACGCGGCACAGCGCATCAATGAGGCATATCGGCTGGGATTCCATACATGCATCATGCCAAAGCAAGATGTGGGCGACGGTATTCCCAAACAAATGAATATCGTTCGTGTAAATTCTGTGGGGGAAGCGATCCAAGCGGTGCTATGACCCGAAATTTCCATGAGTATTTCCAACCTCTTGCTGCAAACTAATTTCAGTTTGCGGCAGGAGGTCGGTTTTTTATGGAAAAACAAGCGCGTATCGTATTGGCAGGAACGGCATTGGTATTATCTTGTATGCTGGCTTGGGCGTGGTCAGCACGTGCGCCAGAGCCGTTGACGGTAGAGACCGCACAGGCGGTTTCACAGGATATTTATAACAGCATCTCGGTGCCGGGCACGGTTGAAGCGGCGGAAAGCGTGGCCGTCAGCTCTGCACGGACGGCCGAGGTGACCGAGGTGTTTGCGCAGATCGGTGATGTCGTGCAGAGCGGTGAGCCGCTCTTCTCCTTGGCAGGCAGCGCCGAGACAGCGTCCAGCGTTGACCTGACCGGGCTGCAGCAGGCTTTCAGCGCCGTTACATCGGGAGATACCGAAAAACAAGCAGATGAAGACGAGCAGGGCGTTGTATACGCTGTGTCGGATGGGACAGCGCTCACTTTGCCGCAGGCAGGGCAGACTGTCTATGCCAATGTGCCGTGCGCCCGGATAGCGGATCTCAGCCACCTGCAGATCCGTGTCCGGGTGCCGGAGATGTATGCAGATACGATCAAGCAGGGCCAGCGCGCCAATGTGACAGCGTCCGCAGTGGGCGAACAGACCTATTCGGCTGCGGTACGTTCGGTTGCGCCGGTAGCGGTGCGATCGGTCAGCCTGACCGGGCAAAGCGGCTCCGCAGAGGTGGAGGCCGTGCTGCGGCTGCGCGGCACAACTGCGGGGCTGAAGCCAGGGTATTCAGTATCGGCCAAAATATTCACCGATTATCACCCGGATTCCGTTATCGTCCCATATACGGCCGTCTGCCAGCAGGGTGAGCAGGAATACGTTTACACGGTTGAAAATGGCGCGGCATGCAAACGAGCTGTGACGACTGGTTACCTGCTTGAAAAAGCTACCGAGATCGTGGATGGGTTGACACCGGGCAGTTTAGTAATATTGTCTCCACCGGCGGAATTGGACAATGGAGACCGGGTGGCGGCGGCATGAAAACATCGGATTGTTTTCGTCTCGCGTTGTCAAATTTGCGGGAAAACCCGCTTCGTACCGTGCTGTGCGCCTTGTCGGTCGCGGTGGGAGCCGGGGCGCTGATGCTTATCGCAGCATTGGGGCTATTTGGACAGACGCAGGTCGAGGTCAGCTTGCAAACGCTTGGAGTCAGCGGTCTGACCGTTTATTTGGACGGCTATAATGGCGGGAATCCGCTCTCTGTCCAGACGGTGAATGCACTGGAGAAAGACTTGCCTCAGGTATCACATGCCATGGCAATAAAGGCTAAGACGGGGAGCGTGCACGCGGGAAGCGGCAGCGTCAATGCCGTATTTCTCGGCGTAGATGAAAAGCTGGGCGAGGTGATGCATCTGAAACAGCTGGCCGGAACATTGCTGAGTGTCCAGCAAGCTGACTTCGGAACGCCGGTTGCGGTTGTGGATGATGTGTTGGCCAAAGAATTGTATGGACGAGAGAATATCGTCGGCCGTACTTTGCGCCTGCGTATGGATGGACAGGATCAATATTTTACGGTCGCTGGCGTCGTCCATGCGCAAACAGACGCGCTTGGCGGGACGCTCAGTGCGTTTGCCCCGCATTTGGTCTATATCCCATATGCATGTCTGGCAACACCTGAGGAGAATGCCGATCAAGTGTTTGTACAGTGTGCGCCGGATACGGCGTCAAGTGCTGTGGGTCAGCAGGTAGAACGGTATTTGACCGACCGCAAACAACTTGGCGGCACGGTGCGCGTCCAGAATATGAGTGGCATGATCGAGACCGTACGGGAGATGGCGCAGCTCTGCACATGGCTGTTTTTGGCAGTCGGCGCAGTAACGCTGTGCGTCGCGCTGATCGGCGTGCTTTGCAGTATGCTCGCCGCTACACATGAGAAAACGGGGGAGATCGGTGTGTTTTTGGCGCTTGGCGCAAAGCGTGGGGATATTCTGCGGCTGTTTTTAACGCAGTCAGTCCTTTTGTGCGGTTTAGGGGGGATTGCTGGTCTGATTCTTTCGGGAGCGATTTTGTGGTTTGGCGCGTCCGTCCTGCCGCCGGACGGACTGCTTACCGCAGCGCTGCTTACCATGTCCGTCGCATGCGGGGCGGTGGCTGGATTGTTGCCAGCGATACGCGCCGCCCGTTTGTCTCCGGTCGATGCCATGCGCAAATAAGACTTTTCATTCGCAGTGCTCTGTGCTAGAATATAAAGAAAAAGACAGAAAAAGGACGGATTTTGTCATGCGCCATATCATTGATCTCGCCGACCTGACCGACACAGAGTTTTCTGATTTATATAAGCTAACCACCAACATCATTGACCGACCGGAGGGATATACGGACGCCTGCCGCGGCAAGGTATTGGGCAGCTTGTTTTACGAGCCGTCTACCCGGACAAATCTATCCTTTTCTACCGCGATGATGCGGTTAGGCGGCAGTGTAGTCGGCTTTTCAGACCCGAATTCGTCTTCCACGGCCAAGGGGGAGACGTTAAAGGATACCATCAGCATGGTATCAAGCTATGCTGACCTAATTGTCATGCGTAATCCGCGCGAGGGGGCGGCCAAGGCGGCTTCGCTGTATTCTTCGGTTCCGGTCATCAATGCCGGCGACGGCGGCCATTTGCACCCGACGCAGACGCTGACCGATATGGTCACGATTCTGCGGCTGCGGGGAAGTGCAGACCATATGAAGATCGGCCTGTGCGGCGACCTAAAATATGGCCGCACGGTACATTCCTTGCTGCATTTTCTGGAGCGCTACCGGGACGTGCAGATTTACCTAATTGCACCGGATGCGCTCAAGCTTCCCTCGTATATGACCTCTTTTTTAAAGACGCATAATATGCCATACTGCGAGGTAAACAGCATTGATGAGGCGCTGCCTGAACTTGATGTTCTGTATATGACGCGGATCCAGCGGGAACGTTTTTCAACAGTCAAGGAGTATGAAAATCTAGAGGGAAACTACCAACTCACTGCTGAAAAAATGAAACGCGCCAAAAAGGATATGCTCGTGCTGCATCCGTTGCCGCGTGTGGACGAAATCTCGCAGGATGTGGACGACGACCCACGCGCCGTATATTTCCGGCAGGCGCGGTTTGGCATGTTTGGCCGGATGGCGTTGTTGCTCACGCTGTCCAAACTGCCGTTTGAACGAGCAGGCCATCAGCCGATTGGCTCGGCGGGCATTCAATGCTCGAATCATAAATGCATAACGAAAACCGAGCCATATTTGCCGTTGAGCGGCTCGGTAGGCAACTTGTGCCCGTATTGCGATGCACTGCTGGAATTGAAGTTATGATGCAGCTTTATTTTGCGCCTATGGAGGGTGTAACCGGATACATCTATCGGAACGCGCACTACCAGTTTTTTGGCGGGATCGATAAATATTATATGCCGTTCGTATCGCCCAGCCCGCATCGGCATTTCACGCCGCGCCAACTGCGGGATATCGCTCCGGCACAGAATGTGGCTGTGCCTGCGTTGCCGCAGCTAATGACCAAAAATGCAGAGGATTTTATCTGGGCGGCAAACGAACTGGAACAGATGGGATACCGGGAAGTCAATTTAAATTTGGGCTGTCCGTCCGGAACAGTGGTATCTAAAGGGAAAGGTGCCGGTTTTCTGGCTGATCCGGAAGGGCTGGATCGCTTCTTTGAGAAGGTGTTTTCTTCGGTCAGGGTTCCGATTTCGGTCAAAACGCGGGTGGGTATCCATAAGGTATCGGAGTTCTCACGGCTAATGCTGGTTTACAATCGGTATCCAATTGCAGAACTGACGATTCATCCCCGATTACAAAAGGACTTTTATAAAGGCGCTGTGCGAAAGCATGTGTTTGTGGATGCTTTTGCACAAAGTAAAAATCCTATATGTTACAATGGAGACTTGGTAACGGAAGCCGATATCACGCAATTAGCGAATGAGTTTCCCACTGTCGGATCGGTCATGCTTGGCCGCGGACTGATTGCCGACCCATCTCTGGCGGCACGGGCACAGGGAAAGCCGGCTGCGGACCGGAATACCCTATATGCATTTCACAAGAGCATATATGAGCAGTATACAGAAGCGTTTGGAAACAAACGAAATGCGATGCTGCGCATGAAAGAAATTTGGTTTTATCATATCAATTTGTTTGATAACAACGAAAAATACGGTAAAAATCTCAGGAAAACGTCCGATCCACGCGATTTTGAAGCTGCAATGGCAGCGATTTATCAGGATTTACCGCTGCGGGAAAACGCGGTTCCCGGTTGGTTCCGTCCCGCGGAGGATATATAAACAAGCCTTTCACATTTCGTGAAAGGCTTGTTCTTCAATCGGGATTTGATGACACAGCGGTCCGTTTCCATGACCAAGATTTAGCCCGGCGCGAAGCGCTGCAGTTAAATAAGATTTGGCGAGCGAGACAGCCTGCGGCAGTTCATACCCCTGTGCAAGACGGCAGGCGATCGCTGAAGATAAAGTACAGCCCGTACCGTGGGTATTAGGATTATCAATTCGTTCAGCGTGATACCAATATGCTTTTCCATGATACAGCAGCAGATCATCAGCGCAGTCGAACAGGTGCCCGCCTTTTAACAGAATACCGCTGCGAAACGTCTGGGCTAACTGATGGGCAGCACGTTCCATATCGCTTTTTGAGGAAATGGATTCTCTGCTCAGCGCAGAGGCTTCTGCAAGATTGGGAGTGATGACTGATGCGAGAGGGAAAAGCTGCTCTGTCAAAGCCTGCATGGCATCAGATGCAAGCAAGGGATGGCCACTAGTAGAAAGCATGACCGGGTCAAGCACGATATTTTTAGCGTGATAAAAACGCAGCCGTTCAGTTACTGCTTTAATCGTTTCACAGGAGACCAGCATCCCCAGCTTGACAGCATCGGGAACGATGTCCTCGAAAACGCAGTCAATCTGTCGGGCAACGAAAGCGGCAGGCGTCGGCTCAACGCCGAAAACACCGGTCGTATTCTGTGCGGTCAGCGCGGTGATAACACTCATGCCATATAGTTTGTGCGCTGCAATGGTTTTCAGGTCTGCTTGAATTCCTGCGCCGCCCGAGCAGTCAGAACCTGCAATGCTGAGTACGGTTTTCAAAAGACTCCCTCCAATCCAGTGCCGTCAAAAGCGGGAATAAAACTTTCGCTGATGGCTCCTCCATCCTGAAAAAAACCAGCCAAGCCGAACTGGGAAAATAAAGAACAGGCCTCTTGGTATTCTTCGGCGGTGATCGTCCGGTCCAATTCGGGAAATCGCTGCATGTCAAACGGCGTGTACTGCTGCATCAGGCTGACCAGTACGTTCTGACCAAAACGCAATGCGATATCACGGAGCACCTGAGCAGTATCGCCCGCGAGGCCGGGGAGCATCAGATGCCGCACGATCGTACCGCGCGTCAGCATACCGTCCGCACCGTATTGCGGAGCACCGCTCTGCCGAACCATTTCGGTGATCGCATTGACGGCGATCTCACGGTAATCCGGAGCATTGGAATAGCGCGCAGCGTAATAGCTACTATAATATTTGTAATCCGGCAGATAAATGTCCACATATGGTTCGAGCAACCGCAGGGTCTCCACACATTCGTAACCGCTCGAATTATACACAATGGGGATGGTCAGACCGAGCTGTTTGGCAAGATCGAGGGCTTCAATGATCTGCGGCACATAATGCGCTCCGGTCACAAGGTTGATGTTGTGCGCGCCTTGTTTTTGCAGCGATAAAAAGGTATCCGCCAGCGCATGACGTGAAAGCGGTTTTCCAGCGGCCTTCCGACGGCTGACCGCCCGGTTCTGGCAATAGACGCAGCCAAGAGAGCAATGAGAAAAAAAGACGGTGCCAGAACCCTTTTCTCCGGATAGCGGCGGTTCCTCCCACATGTGAAGCGCTGCACGCGCCGCATAAACATGATCGTCTGCACCGCAAAAGCCAAGAACGCCGTTTGTACGGTCCACTTCGCAGGCACGCGGACACAGGCGGCAGGCGCTTAGTAGATTTATCAAAAATCATCCCTCCGATATAAGTTAATTATATAGCTTCTTTGTCGGAAAAGGAAGTGATTTTCCTGCGCTGATATGCTATACTGATACCATTACGAATTTTCACCAAGGGGAGACCAATATGAAGATCATTGATATTTTGCGACAGGATAAAGTGACCCTGTCTTTTGAAGTGTTTCCGCCGAAGACAAGTGATAGTTATCAAGCGGTCGCCGCAGCGACACGTGAAATTGCGGCGCTTCGCCCGGATTTTATGAGCGTGACTTATGGCGCGGGCGGCGGAACCAGTGAGCACACAGTTGGTATTGCTGCTGGGCTGCATGAACAATATGGCGTGGAAACACTTGCACATTTGACCTGCGTATCCTCTACAAAAGAACACGTCCGCAATATGCTGGACAAGCTGCGCGCACACGGCGTGGAAAATGTGTTGGCGCTTCGCGGGGATATCCCTGCGGATGGCGAGGTGGCGCACGATTACCATTATGCCGCAGAGCTGGTACGCGACATCAAGGCGCAGGGGGACTTTTGCGTCGGCGGTGCGTGCTATCCCGAGGGACATGTGGAAGCGGCAAATAAAAGCGAGGATATCCGGCATTTAAAAACAAAGATCGATGCGGGCTGTGAATTTTTGACCACACAGATGTTTTTTGATAACAATATCCTCTATAATTTTTTATACCGTATTCGGGAACAAGGAATTACGGTGCCGGTCGTGGCCGGCATCATGCCGGTGACAAATGTTAAGCAAATTAAACGTATTCTGTCCATGTCGGGCACTTATCTGCCTGAGCGTTTTAAGGCAATCGTTGACCGTTTCGGCCAAAATCCTTCTGCTATGAAACAGGCGGGCGTTATTTATGCGACCGAACAAATCATTGACCTGATTGCAAATGGAGTTAACCATATCCATGTGTACTCCATGAATAAGCCTGAGATCGCGGCGGGAATTCAAGCCAGTTTATCGGAGATCTTGAGATAATGCAGGTCGATAAAAGCGAAATACTCCGTTATTTGGGATACCGGACGCAGACACCGGATGAAGTGGTAGAGCAGAAGATTGATGAGTGTATCCATACATTGGAGCAGCAAACAGAGCCAAAGTCTATTTATCGCGCGTTTGATTTGGAGTGCTTGGAGCCTGATAAATTATGGATTGCGGATGCGTCGATTGATAGCAGAGACCTATCGAAAAATCTTATAGGCTGTGAAAAGGTATATTTAATGGCAGCAACGCTGGGGCTTGGCGTAGATCGGCTGATCGCACGTGCTTCTGCCGTTCGGATAAGCGACGCGGTCATCTATCAAGCTGCTGCTGCGGCAATGATTGAGGCTTACTGCAATGAAGTGAATGAAGCGGTACGTAAAGAAGCAGAGCTGTTGGGACTATACTGCCGACCGCGGTTCAGCCCGGGATATGGGGATTTTTCCATTATGCATCAGCGGGATTTCAGCCGGCTGCTCGATACGCCGAGAAAAATTGGACTTACCGTGACGGAAAGTATGCTGCTTGTACCGATTAAATCTGTTACTGCGGTGATTGGTTTGTCTCAGAAACTAACGCACTGCCAGCAGAAAGACTGCGAAGCCTGTGGGAAAATGGACTGTATATATAGGAGATAAAATATGGAATTCCTAAAAAGACTGGGCAATGAATGGCTGTTCTGTGACGGTGGTATAGGTACGCTTCTTCAGGAGCAAGGGCTTCAGGCGGGCGAGCTGCCGGAAACTTGGAATTTGACACATCCGGCTCAAATCGTTGCGCTTCACCGAGCCTATCTGGAATCGGGCAGTGATATCATAGCGACCAATACGTTTGGAGCAAATGCGCTCAAATATCCTGATAATTTATATGAAATCGTCGGGCAGGCGGTAATGCATGGAAAAAAAGCGCGTGAGCTGGCTAATAGGCCGGATGCCTATATCGCGCTCGATATTGGCCCGACCGGCCGGCTCCTCCAGCCCATGGGGGATCTGGAGTTTGAACGCGCAGTCGAGATATTTGGGGAGGTAGTCCGCATTGGTGCTGCGGCAGGGGCCGATCTCGTGCTGATTGAAACTATGAGCGATAGCTACGAGGCCAAGGCAGCAGTGCTTGCCGCGAAAGAAAATTGTGACCTGCCAATATGCGTTACCGTGATTTTTGACGAAAAGGGGAAGCTGCTTACAGGCGGCACGATCTCCTCAACGGTCGCATTGCTGGAGGGGTTGCGGGTTGACGCTTTGGGTGTCAACTGTGGATTGGGACCTCGACAGATGTTGCCAATTGTCCGGGAACTTACCGAGGTTTGTTCTTTGCCGATCATTGTCAATCCCAATGCCGGTCTGCCGCGCAGCGAAAATGGAAAAACAGTTTTTGATGTGGATGCGGACATGTTTGCGGAACTGATGGGGGAAATAGCCGATATGGGCGTACATGTGCTGGGCGGATGCTGCGGCACAACGCCCACCCATATCAGCAAGATGATTGAAACATGCAAAGAGAAACCGTTTTCTGCCGTAAAACCTAAACACCGTACGGTTGTGTCATCATTTTCTCAAGCAGTTGAAATTGGAAAGGCTCCGATTATCATTGGAGAACGCATCAATCCGACTGGAAAAAGCAAATTTAAGCAAGCACTGCGTGAGGGAAATATTGAGTATATTCTGTCCGAAGGTCTGATGCAAGAAGATAAGGGCGCGCATATTCTGGATGTAAACGTCGGCTTGCCGGAGATCGATGAAGCAGCGATGATGGAGCGCGTAATAACACAACTGCAAAGTATTCTGCCTTTGCCGCTCCAGATTGATACTTCTGATACCGGGGCAATGGAACGTGGCATGCGCATTTATAACGGCAAACCGATGATTAACTCCGTCAGCGGTAAAAAAGAAAGTATGGAAGCCGTCTTTCCACTCGTTCAAAAATACGGCGGCGTTGTGGTCGGCCTGGCGCTGGACGAGAATGGCATTCCGGGCACTGCCGAAGGGCGAGTGCGAATTGCGAAAAAGATTTACGATACGGCGGCATCTTATGGGATATCGAGGAATGATATTGTCATTGATGCGTTGGCTATGACAATTTCCTCTGACCATGCCTCAGCGCAGGTGACGCTTGAAACCCTTCGCCGTATCCGCAACGAATTGCATGGACACACGATTTTGGGCGTATCCAATATATCCTTTGGCTTGCCGCAGCGTGAGATTATTAATGCAAACTTTTATACGCTTGCTTTGCAATGCGGGCTATCCTGCGGTATCATTAATCCGAATGCTGAGACAATGATGCGGTCGTATCATACGTTTTTGGCGTTATCAGGACAGGACGCGCAATGTGCGGGTTATATCGCGGCATATGGAGGGCAACAGGCGGCGGCTTCGGCAGGGGCTGACCAGCCAGCGTTGTCTTTGTCAGAAAGCGTTGAACGCGGCTTGAGAGAACGAGCCGCTGAGGCAGCATATAACGCGTTAAAAACAATTGCACCGCTTGAGCTTGTGAATTCTGAACTGATCCCAGCTCTCGACCGGGTCGGAAAAGGCTTTGAAGCAGGCACAGTTTTTCTTCCGCAGCTGCTGATGAGTGCCGAGGCAGCCAAAGCAGCCTTTGACGTGGTTAAGGATGCGATGAAAGGACAGCCGCAGGAGAAACGAGGAAAAGTCATTTTGGCAACCGTCAAAGGTGATATTCACGATATTGGGAAAAACATTGTAAAAGTGCTGCTCGAAAATTATGGCTATGAAGTCATCGATCTGGGCAAGGATGTTGCCCCCGAAGTGATTGTAGACGCGGCGCTTGTGCACGATGTCCGACTAATTGGTCTCAGTGCGTTGATGACCACCACGGTCGTCAGTATGGAAGCGACGATCCGGTTGCTGCACGAACGAAAGCCTGACGCAATAATCGTGGTTGGCGGCGCAGTTTTGACACAGGAATACGCCGATACCATCGGCGCGGACTACTATGCACGTGATGCAATGGCAACTGTGCATTGTGCGCAACAGGTTTTAGGATAAAGGCAAAGCCTCCTGCTCGGAGTCCCGATAGGAGGCTTTGCACTTATATGTTTGCTTCGCATGAAGATTATGCTGCGTTTTGCAGTTCATCCAGCGCCTCTTGCTTGTTGTCGGCGGAGAACAAAAAACGACCTTGCTCATCATAAACCTCGATATGACCATTTACGTACTCAATAGAATAGCTCATTTTTGAAGCTCCTTTCTTGATCTGTGCCCAGTATACCAAGAAAAGAGTCCGATAAACCGGACTTATTCTGTCATGTGCTGTAATTGTTTTTGGAAAGAAGAGCGAACGTCGTCAGGCTCCAGAATACGAACAGCGCCACCTAGTCCAAAAATCCACGAGAAGAATTGAGGGCTGACCGCAACGGTAACATTGACCGCAAAATGCTCTTCATCCAGTTTTTGCAGCATCAGATCGCTGCCGAAGCGGTCGCGAATCACGCCGATAAATCGATTTTCACAGCGCAGCCGTACAGTTCGTTCCTCGCCGGAAAACATGCCGAACATCTTTCGCGTGTAAGCCGCAACGTTAAACTGCTCCCGAAAATGTTTTTGCCCCTCGCGTTGTTGGGCGCTTAGCGCAATATGCTCCATTTTGTCCACCCGGTAGTGGCGGATCTGATCGGATTCCCCATTGTACGCAACCAGATAATAGTTTTCATCATCCCATGTTAAAGCCCATGGGCTAACGGTATATTTGCCGCCATCCCGGCGAAAGCGTTTGCAGATCCGCTCTGTTCCGGAAAAATCAACCGCCCATTCAAAGTAGCGAAAAGTGATCTTTTTGCCTGAGGAAATGGCGGTGTGCAGTTTGTCAATGTTATAATAAATACTTTCGTTCATGGTTTTGACACGCCCGGAAATATAAACCTGCCTTTGCAGCGCGCGTGCTTGCGGCTCGCTTGCAAGTGCTTCTACTTTTTTGATCAGTTCATTTGATTTTTTCTCCGTTATAAACCGTGAACACTGAACGGCATCTACCAAGAGCTTTAGCTCGGGCAGTTCAAAATCCCGTGAGGCGATGTAATAGCCGCCGTTCCGGCCGCGCTGCAGCGCGATATCGAGTCCGTAATCTTGTAATGCGGCAATGTCGTCATAAATGCTTTTCCGTTCTGCCTCAATGCCATAGTGCGATAAGGAGCTTAGTATTTGTGACATGGTGAGCTTATGCTCCTCATCGGTCTTTTCCAGAAAGATACGGTACAAATACAATAACTTCAGTTTTTGATTTGAATTCTTAGCCATTTATCTTTATCCTTTCTGCAAGAGCTTGTTCATATGCTGCTTTGGTCGCAGCATCAAAGCAAACCATTATCACTTGTAGCTGCGGCTGCTCTTGTAGGACATCCAAGATTACTTTCAACGCGATACGTGCTGCACGATCAACGGGGAACCGATAGACACCGGTGCTGATTGAGGGGAATGCGATAGTCTGGCAACCATTTTCTACTGCAAGTGCAAAACAGGAACGATAGCAGGAAGCAAGCAGTTCCTCCTCATTTGCGCTGCCGCCTTGCCAGATAGGGCCGGGCGTATGAATAACATAATTACAAGGAAGATGGTAAGCCTTGGTGATTTTAGCTTTTCCAGTTTCACAGCCTCCAAGCGTTCGGCATTCGACGAGAAGTTCGGGACCGGCCGAGCGGTGAATCGCACCATCGACACCACCGCCGCCAAGCAGACGGGTATTTGCTGCATTGACGATCGCATCTACATGGATTTTAGTAATATCACCGTGTATAATTTTTAGGCGTTCCATCCTTGTCGCCTCCTTAAAGAGATATTTATGGGATCAGTATAATCGTTATTGGTTAAAAAGGCAAGTTTGACGACAGCACTAACCCGCGTTATAATGGTAGAAACAGTAGGGACGAAAGGGAGCGACGAAATGGACAAGCCGATGTCTGTCTATGCGGCAGACGCGCCGAGACTGCTACGTGATTTTCTAACTTATATTTCAACAATCCGCGGCAAATCGGCAAAAACCGCACATGAATACTATCTAGATTTACGCTTGTTTTTTCGCGTACTAAAACATAATAAAGGAATGGTTCCTGCAGAGCTGCCGATTGAGCAAATCCCAATTGATGATATCGATTTGCCGTTTATCAGGGAGATTACGCTGTCCGATGCCTATGACTATCTGGAATATATGTCCGGAGAACGGCCGACACAGCAAAACAGCTTAACAACAGGCCATGGGCTGAGCAGCAACTCCCGTGCGCGCAAGGTATCGTCAATCCGAGCTTTCTTTCGCTATTTGACGGATAAGCAGCATTTGCTGGAGGTTAATCCAGTCAGTAATTTGGAGTCTCCAAAAGTAAGGCACGGCCTGCCGACTTATCTGACGACAGACGACAGCATCAGACTGCTCGAGGCCGTAGAAGGGGAAAATGCCGAGCGCGATTACTGCATCCTGACTTTCTTTCTTAACTGTGGTATGCGCGTTTCTGAATTGGTCGGCCTCAACTTGCCGGATTTTCAGGGAGATACTGTGCGCGTACTGGGAAAGGGCGGAAAGGAACGCACGATTTACTTAAACCAAGCTTGTATGGCAGCGCTAGAGGCATATCTTCCCAAGCGCATCATGCCCCATGAAAAGGATAAGCATGCGTTGTTTATCAGCCGTAATCGCAACCGAATCAATGTGCAGACAGTTAAGTGGTTGGTCAAAAAATATTTGGGACAGGCCGGATTGGACACGCAAAAGTATTCTGCGCATAAATTGCGTCATACAGCGGCGACGCTGATGTATCAAAACGGCGTCGATATCCGTACGCTGCAGAGCATCCTCGGGCATACCAGTGTGGATACGACGATGATCTACACGCATATCGAGGATCGAAGCATTCGCGAGGCCGCGGCAAAAAACCCACTAGCTATGGTGAAGCCGCACAAAAGCGGGGAAGAACAATAAAAAGGCCCTGTGCGTGATGTGCACAGGGCCTTTCCTATGTGAAATAGGCTTATTTACGCTTGAGGATATCCTTGGCAGCAGCCACAATGTGATCAACGTTCATGCCGAATGTATCCTTGAGGTAGTCGATGGAACCGACTTCACCGAAGACATCCGGTACGCCGATACGCTTAACCGGAACCGGGCAAGTCTCGCCGATAACTTCAGAGACAGCGGAACCCAAGCCATTGATGATATTGTGATTTTCAACGGTAACGATTGCGCCGGTCTGCTGTGCAGCCTTGGTAATGGCATCCGCGTCGATCGGTTTCCAAGTAAACATATTGAGTACCTTAGCTGAAATACCTTCCTTGGCAAGAATGTCGGCGGCTTTCAGCGTATCAGAGGTAGAGAAGCCGGAGGTGATCAAGGTCAGATCGCTGCCGTCGCGCAGCTCAACGGCCTTGCCGATTTCAAAGGTGGAGCCCTCTTCAAAGATCTGGTCGGTCACCTTACGGGTAATGCGGATATAGAAAACACCGTGCATATCCGCGGTCTGCCGCATCAGGTCGGCCAGCATGACAGAATCGGTAGGCTCGAGCAGCGTGACTTCCGGGATCGTGCGCAAAAGGCCCATATCCTCAATCGGCATGTGCGTGCCGCCGTTATAGGAGGCGGTTACGCCAGCGTCTGAACCGACCATGCGGATGTTGAGCTTGGCATAAGCGGCAGAAATGTACACCTGGTCAATGACACGGCGTGCCGCGAACGGACCGAACGTATGTGTGAACGGCTTGAGTCCGAGCGCTGACGCGCCAGAAGCCACGCCGATCATATTAGCTTCCTGAATGCCGCAGTCGATGCAGCGATCCGGATATTTTTTGCCGAAGTCGGTCATTCCAATGGAATTGATGACATCGCAGTCAAAGTATACGACGGCATCATCTTTCGCGGCAAGCTCATCCATAGTATCCGCAAAAGTCTTTCTCATTTCGACCGCTTCGGGACGAATCTCTTTTACAACTTTGTACATGCGATTAACCCTCACTTTCCAGCTTTGCGATCTTGGCATCCAACTCCTTGACAGCGGCGTCGTAATCCTCCTGGCTGAAGCGGATGAAGTGGTTGTAGTACATGTCGGCAAAGCAGCAATCCTTGCCCTTAATCGTGTTTAGCACGATCATCGAGGGCTTATCAGTAACCTTTTTGGCCACTGCCACAGCGTTGACGATAGCTTCGATATCATGGCCGTCGACCTCCTGCGCATGCCAGCCGAAGTCCTCAAACTTCTGGCGCATGTCGCCCAGGTCGCAGATATCCTTGGTGAAGCCGTCGAGCTGCTTCTTATTATAATCGACAAAGCCGATTAGATGTCCGAGTTTTTTGGTCGCGGCAAACAGCGCGGCTTCCCAGACCTGGCCCTCATCGCATTCGCCGTCACCTAGGATGGTGTAAACATAATTGGGCATTTTCTTATACTGCATCGCCCAAGCGGCGCCAACCGCGCACGAAACGCCCTGACCGAGCGAACCGGTCGTCATATCGATGCCGGGTGTGCGGTTGCGGTCACAGTGAGAGGGGAGGCGGGTGCCTTCCTTGTTGAGCGTTTCAAGCTCATCCTCAGGAAAATAGCCCATCAGGGCAAGTGTGCCGTAAACAGCGGGGCCGCAGTGGCCCTTGGATACGACCAGCCAATCGCGCTCCTCCCACTGTGGGTTCTTCGGGTCAATCTTCATGATTTCGCCATACAGCGCAGCCATCAGGTCGGACATCGACATTGAGCCGCCAACATGCCCGCCGTGGAACGAATTCATCGAACGCAGCGCTGCCTTACGGATCTTTGCGGCGAAGAGGTTCAGTTCCTTGACACTTTTATTCATTTTGGTTTCACTTCGCTTTCTTTAACGTAATTAATAAACCGACTTGTAGATTTCAACCATGTCCTCGACGGTAAGCGGCACATAATTGTTGTTCAGCAAACGGGTCTGGCCAGCCATAACACCCTCTGCAAAGCCTTGAAATTCGCTGTCAGAAATGCCAAATTCCTTTAACGGCTTGCGGGGCTGCACCTCGTCAAACAGCTTAAACGCAGCCTCAAGCGCTTGATCGGCCGATACGCCAAGCAGATCGCCCCAAAGCTTTTCCAAATCGTTGATTTTTCCAACCGGCTGTTTCTCCTTATATTTACGGAATGTCGCAGCAAAAACAAGCTGGTTTGCCTCGCCATGCGGGATATGATATCCACCGCCAAGCGGATAACTAAGAGCGTGTACTGCGGCACAGCCGGCAGAGCAGAACGCAAGACCGGCAAAGTTGGAAGCGTTGATAAATTCCTGCGCAAGGTCAGTCCACTTATCCAGACCGTTTTTGACAATGTACTGATACCCCTCCAGAATCAGACGAATTGCTTCTTTGGAAAACAACTCGGAAACTGGGCTGGCCTTGGGGGAGAGATAGGACTCTGTCGCATGGATCAGCGCATCAATCGAAGAAGTAGCAAAGAATTTATAGGGAAGGCCGGAAATGAGCTCGGGAATCAAAACCGACTTCGCGGGAAACATCAGCGGGCTATTCAGGCCGCGTTTGGTATGTAGGCTGGATAATTCAACCGCACAAGCGTTGGTAACTTCAGAGCCGGTACCGCAAGTAGTTGGCACAGCGTAGACATCATAAATGCGCGTGGGCTTTTCCGCCTCGGGGCTTAGGTCGAACAGATCCTCGGTTTTGTTCGAGGAAACGTGCAACGAGCACATTTTTGCAATATCGATGACCGAACCACCGCCAATAGCGATTAAGCGCTTCACGCCGGTAGGAATTTGAGCCTTGATTTCGTCAACCATCTCGGTAGTCGGCTCACCTTTGCCGTAAGCTTCGATGAAAAGCGAGCCGCAGGTCGGGTTCAATAGCTTAACATATTGGTTGTAGAGAAATTCATTGGTTAAAATGAAATCACTTGCACCAAGGTTTTCGCTTTCCATGAATGCCTTGAAAGAGTCTTCGTAGACAATGTCGGCATACATTTTGAATTCTTTCATGTTTGTGCTTCCCTCCTAAATTAAATTGCGATAACACGCAAAATTACATAAAAACGGTTGCGGGAACGGTACCGCGAGCGGCTAAAATAAAAGCTGCCATTCTGCAGTTGCAGCGACAGTCGCTCGTATTATGTTCCTACACTGAAACTATAACACACTTGTCAAAGTTGTCAATCCCTTGATTGAATCTGAAAATGAAATTTGGAATATTGGACAAGGAAGAGATTCAGAAACTGAGCATCATGCACAAATTAAAGCGTTTTTGATAAAATGAGAAGTATCACTTAGTAGTAAGCGCGGGAACGGTTTTATGCGTATTTCACGAAAGTAAAAATTTAAAATATACAGTTGTTACAAAAAAACTTAAATTCAGGATAATTGTCTTGACAATTGTCCGAAGAGCGCCTATAGTGTGACACGGAACGACAATTCCAAATGCCTCGGAATTGTAAGTGCTGGACGCGCCTCGTTCCGATTCACGCAACCTACCTCTTAATTCTCTCTCTTAATTAGCAGAAAGGGCCGGATACATGTGTATCCGGCCCTTTCTGCTAATGCATAGAGGCTTATCTCTGCGAATTGTTCCGGTTCGTAGGGTATTTATCATACTGGCGAACCAAGTTGCGAACGTACCCGTTGCGCTCCATGCTGCCTTCGCTCATTTTGCACAGAAGAGACATAAAGCTATTCATGATCATACACTCCTTTTCACGTTTGATTTATGCTCTTATTATACAGTGTGCTGCTAGGAAATGCAAGAAGAAAACTGTATGAATTGCATAATATATAACATTGAAAATTGTGCAATATAACAATGCTAAATGTCAGATTTTGACGCAATGACATCGCTCATATCATACATGCCTGGCTGGTTACAACCAGCCATATAAGCAGCCGCATCGACAGCACCAACAGCAAAAACCTCTCGAGACAGCGCGGTGTGCTTAATTTCAATAATTTCATCCCGCCCGCAGAACAGTACGCTGTGCTCGCCAACAATTGTCCCCCCGCGTACTGTATGGATACCGATTTCGTGAGCCGGCCGTTTTTCACGGCGCTCGTGGCGGTCATAAACGTAGTCTGGCTGGTAGGGAAGCGCCTCTGAAACGGCTTCGGCAAGCATTAGTGCAGTGCCGGAGGGGGCGTCGAGCTTTTGATTATGATGTTGTTCAATAATTTCAATATCAAATTTATCGCCCAAAATAGAAGCGCTTTTCTTCAGCAATTCCACCATAAGATTGATGCCAAGCGACATATTGCCGGATCGAAATACCGCTATATCCTGCGAAGCCGCACGAATATTTTGCAATTGTTCAGACGAATGTCCGGTTGTGCAGATCACGATTGGGATTTTATGCTGGCAGCAGTAGGCGAGCAAGTGCTCGGTTGAAGTCGCATTGGAAAAATCAATGATGACGTCACATGCGCCGATAAACTCAAAAGGATCGGAAAAGACCGGGAAATCGCTGTTTTTAGCAGTATTTACGTCGAATCCAGCTACGATCTGCATATTTTTATGCTTCGATACAATATCGGTGATAACATGACCCATGCGGCCGTTGCAACCAGAAAGCGCAATTTTCAACATCTTTTCAAAACTCCTTTAATAATTCGGAGGGTTAAATTTTGCAGCCTGATGCAACCAACTCCTGCTGAATGTAGGCAACATGCTCTGCGCTCGGCTGTACGAGCGGCATGCGCAGGTCGCCTACTGACCAACCCAAAAGCTCCATGGCCTTTTTGACGGGGATGGGGTTGACTTCGCAGAAAAGAGCATCGATCAGCTTGTGCAGGCCAAGCTGCATTTTAGCAGCCTCCGGATAGCGGCTTTCCAAACAAAGCGCTGTAAGGGCATGTGTTTCTCGCGGTGCGACGTTGGACAGCACCGAAATTACGCCCTTACCGCCCATAGCCATCAGCGGAACAATCTGGTCGTCATTGCCGGACCAGACATTCAACTCCTCGCCGCAGCGGCTCATGGTTTCAGCAATCAAGGAAAAGTTTCCGCTTGCTTCTTTCACGCCGTTAATATTCGGGTGCTTAGAAAGCTGCTCGTATGTGTCCGCCGTAAAGCAGACGCCTGTCCGGCTGGGTACATTGTACAGAATGATCGGCAGGTCAGAGCATTCGGCAATATCAGTAAAATGCTTGATAAGACCGCGCTGGGAGGTCTTGTTATAGTATGGCGTAACAGACAACCCGCCATCCGCGCCGCATTCGGCAGCAAATTTTGTCAGTTCGATGGCATAGTCAGTGTGGTTGGAGCCTACGCCTGCGACAACCGGAACACGGTGGTTTACGTATTCGCAGCACCAGGAAACGACCTCGCGGTGTTCCTTGTCGCGAAGCGCAGAGGCTTCACCAGTTGTACCGCAGACAATGATGGCATCTGTGCCGTTTTCAATTTGATGGTCAATGATCTTGCCAAACTCCTCATAGTTAACTTTGTCGTCCGAGGTGAATGGCGTAATGATGGCCACACCGGCACCTGTAAAAATAGGCTTTTTCATCAGTGTAATGACCTCCTTAACGGTCCATATAGCCCTCGGCGCACAGTAGCTCCGCCATCAGGACAGCGCCGCCGGCTGCGCCGCGCAGGGTATTGTGAGAAAGGCTTACAAATTTGTAATCATAAATACTATCTTCGCGCAGACGACCGATCGATACGCCCATGCCGCCTTCTAAATCGCGGTCCAGACGAGTCTGCGGACGGTTATCATCTTCAAAATAGGTCAGAAAATGCTTTGGTGCGGACGGAAGATCGAGTTCCTGCGCACGACCGGAAAACTTCGTCCAGCGATCAATCATGGTTTCTTTAGTTGGCTTCTTTTTAAACTTGACGAACGCGGCAGCCATATGTCCGTCTGACGCGGCAACGCGCAGGCACTGGGCTGTTATAACGGGGGAGGAGGCATGCTCAATATGGTCGCCCTCGACATGGCCCCAGACTTTCATTGGCTCCTGCTCGCTCTTCTCTTCCTCACCGCCGATAAAGGGGATGACGTTGTCAACCATTTCGGGCCAAGTGTCAAAGGTCTTGCCTGCGCCGGAAATTGCCTGATAAGTACAAACCGCGACTTCGGTCGGCTCAAAATCCATCAAAGCGGAAAGCGCGGGGACATAGCTTTGGATCGAACAATTGGACTTAACCGCGATAAAACCGCGTTTCGTGCCGAGGCGCTTGCGCTGCGCCGGAATGATCTTTGCATGCTCAGCATTGATTTCAGGAATGATCATGGGTACGTCGGGCGTCATTCTGTGTGCCGAATTGTTCGAGCATACCGGGCATTCGAGCTTGGCATAACGCTCCTCGAGCGCACGGATCTCGTCTTTCTTCATATCGACTGCGCAGAAGATGAAATCGACCCTGAAGGCGATTTCCTCCGCATCGGCCGTCGCGTCGTACATGACCATATCTTTATATTTTCCGGGGAGCGGCGTTTTCATTTTCCAGCGCCCCTCACAAGCCTCGGCGTAGGTTTTGCCACGGTTGCGGCCGGAGGCAGCGAGTGCGACGACCTCAAACCAAGGGTGGTTTTCCAGCAGCAGCGCAAAACGCTGTCCCACCATGCCGGTTGCACCGACGATACCGACTTTGTAGTGCTTCATTTGTTTCTATTCCTCCCAAAAGATTTGTTGACCGTAAAAATAAGAACAATTTGACGGCAAAGAAAAATACCGGTTGAAAAACCGGTATGATCTATACTATAATAGAAGAGGCGGACAAACCGAAATCTTCTAAAAAAGGATAGCTCTCCACCGGCAATGCTGCTGATGACAGACACGGAGATATTTTCCCGGGTGTCCAGCACAGGCCTGCCGTAACGAGACTGCACTTCGGCGGAAGTCCCTTTTTCGGCCTTTCACAGGGGTTTACGGACCCTCCCGGCCGATACTAATGAAAACCGCGCCTCTATCTTTGCAATTCACTTGTTTTTATATTGTAAAATAATGCTGGATATTTGTCAATAGAGCGCATGAAAAATCAACGGAGGAACAAAACATGAAACGCTTTTTCTCTCTGCTGCTGACAGCCGCGATGCTGGTCGGCGGCCTGAGTATCGTTCCCGCGTCGGCGGTGGATGTGAACAAGACGCTGCGTGTGCGGCTGACGATCGATTCGGCAAGTACATTTGCTGACCCGAAACTGGAAAACGTTAGCGGATATGATGGCGGCTATACATTTGGTGCGATGGACGGCACAACGTTCCAGGCCGACAAATCGGTATCAAACACTCAGCTTACTATTAAACTTGTTGGGAATGCGTTTCAGGTGAGTGATACCAGCTCTGGCTCGGTCTTATATACGACCAAAGCCGGTGCAGATCATTTGGCGATCCGTCCGAACAGCAAACTGACTTGGTTCAAAGGTTATAAATGGTATGGCGATTTTGTGTACAAGGCGTCCGGCAGCAATCTGACAGTTACAAATTATGTTGGACTGGAGGACTATGTGAAAGGCGTGCTGCCGTATGAGGTCAACGCAAGCTGGCCGATCGAGGCACTTAAGGCGCAGGCGGTTTGCGCGCGGTCGTTCGCGCTTGGCACAAACAAGCATGCAAACGAGGGATACGACCTTTGCAACACGACGAACTGCCAGGTCTATAAAGGTGCGAATAATGCTACAGATAACTCGGACAAGGCAGTGGACGAGACCAAGGGCGAATACTTAATGTATGACGGAAAACTCGCGATCGGATATTTCTTCTCTTCGGATGGCGGCGCGACGGAGGACGCTGCCAATGTCTGGGGCGGTGACTACGGATATCTCAAGGGAAAAGAAGACCCCTATGAGGATGTGGAGAACGCCTATAACGGGGTATGGTCGGTAACGTTGACGGCGGCTGAGGTTCGAAATAAATTGACGGCGGCAGGGTATTCCATCGGTGAGGTCGCAAGTGTTGAAGTGACCAAGCGTACGAAAACAGACAATGTCAATGAAGTGACGGTCACCGATACCGCAGGCAAAAAGGTCGCGATAACAAAAGATGCAGTGCGCACAGTGTTTGGGCTGAACAGTATCCGCTATAAAATTACGCCCAGCACCACCGGTAAGGCAGCTGATGAGAAAGCCGTCGTACCCAAGGCGGGCGGCGAAGCCAAGAAAATCAGCGTGTCTCCTCATAAAGTGACCGTGGACGGCAAGGCGGTCGCACCGCAGGGCTATAATATCAATGACAATAACTATTTTAAGCTCCGCGATATCGCGTACATATTGAATGGAACGGACGCACAGTTTAATGTCGCGTGGGATGGGAAAAACAATCAGATCCGGTTGACAGGCAGCACGGCTTATGAAGAAGTCGGCGGTGAAATGACTGCTGCTGCGTCCGCCAAGATTGAAAACTGTACGCCATCCGATTCGGAGATCCTGCTGGACGGCAAAAAGATTTCGCTGGTCGGCTATCGCGTAAATGGCAATAACTATTATATGGTGCGCGATGTTGGCACGGCGTTGGGCTTTGGCGTCGACTGGGAATCCGCCAGCCAAACGGTCAAAATCAGTAGCAAGGCGGAGACAACGCCGCCGGTGTCCAATGCCGCCAGCTATACCTTCAGCGGGACGGGCTGGGGTCACAGCGTCGGTATGAGTCAATACGGCGCGCTCGGCATGGCAAAAAAAGGCTTTGGGTATGATGAGATTTTAAAATTCTATTATACCGGTATCCAGATTCAAAAGTAAAGAGGGAGGAATAGCATGGGCGCTCCGCGCGGGCGCCCATGCGTTTTTATGAAGAAAAGTGATTTTTATTTCGACTTGCCCGAACGCCTGATCGCACAGCATCCTTTAGAGCAGCGCGACGCTTCGCGCTTGCTGGTGCTTGACCGAAAAGACGGCTCAGTCACACACCGCCATTTCCATGACGTGCTGGAATATGTCCAACCGGGGGACTGCATGGTGTTCAACAACTCGCGCGTAATCCCGGCTCGACTGATGGGTCATGCGGTTGGACGGACTACGCCCATTGAAGTCCTGCTGCTGCACGATCGGGGGAACGGCCTGTGGGAGTGTCTGACCCGTCCGGGAAAAAAAACGCGGGAAGGTGTTGAACTTACATTTGGAGACGGCCTGCTTACCGCAACGGTCGAGTCTGTTGACCCGGCTGATGGGAACCGGCTGATTCGGTTTCATTATGATGGGATTTTTCTGGAGATCCTCGATAACTTGGGTACAATGCCGCTGCCGCCCTATATTAAAGAGAAGCTAGAGGATCCAGAACGCTATCAGACAGTGTATTCCAAAACGCCCGGCTCGGCGGCCGCGCCGACGGCAGGTCTGCATTTTACGCAGGAACTCTTGGATAAAATTCGGCAGAAAGGCGTGCAGTTGGCGTTTGTCACGCTGCATGTGGGATTGGGGACGTTTCGCCCGGTCAAAGAGGACGAAATAACCGACCATATCATGCATTCCGAGTTTTATGTGATGGATGCGGAAACCGCACAGACAATCAACCAAGTCCGTGATGGCGGAGGCAAGATATGGGCGGTCGGTACGACGGCTTGCCGTACTATGGAAACAATTGCTGACGAAGCTGGACACGTCAGGGAACAATCTGGCTGGACGGATATTTTCATTTATCCGGGCTACCATTTCAAATCGATTGACCATTTAATTACAAATTTTCATTTACCAGAAAGCACACTCATGATGCTAATTTCTGCGTTTTCCGATCGTGAAACCATTTTGCATGCGTATCAACAGGCTGTCAATGAGGAATATCGTTTTTTCTCATTTGGGGATGCAATGCTCTTGATATGAGTGAAATTTAATGCTGAAGAGGATCCGCAAAGCTGTAATAGCAAACAAAATACGACAAATTGTTTCTTTAGGAGTCGTTTCATGAAATTCGCATTTTATACGCTCGGCTGTAAGGTCAACCTGTTTGAAACTCAGGCGCTGACGCAGCTAGCCGCCGAACGGGGGCATGAGATAGTGGAGCAGGGGGCCGATGCCGTTATCGTTAATACCTGCACGGTCACTTCGGCGTCCGACCATAAAAATATCCGCGCGTTCCACAAGCTTCGGCGCGATCATCCGGACGCCGTTATCGCCGCATGCGGATGCTTCGCGCAGACTGAACCAGAAAAGGTGCGTGCGACGGGCGAAATCGATCTGGTTTGCGGTACGCAAAACAGGGGGCAGGTTCTGAATCTATGCGAACAGGCTGTGGAAGGTAAAACCGCATCCGTTTCAAAGTGTCAGAATGGATTTGAATACCTGCCGGCCGGAGTGCCGCGCGGCCGGACGAGAGCTTTGCTGAAGATCGAAGACGGCTGTGACAACTATTGTGCGTACTGCATTATTCCATATGCGCGCGGACATGTGCGCTCAATGCCTGCCGCTGTGGTAAATAGGGAAGTGGCACGTTTGACAGAAAGCGGCGTGCGGGAGATCGTGCTGACCGGCATTGAGCTTTCATCTTATGGGAGAGATCTGATGTCTAACGTGACGCTCTCTACTCTGATGCAGGACTTACTCAGACGGTATCCTGATGTGCGGTTCCGCCTCGGATCACTGGACCCGCGTACAGCGGATGAAACCTTCTGTGAAATGCTGGAGCCCTATGGAAATCTGGCAAAGCACTTTCATCTTTCACTACAGAGTGGCTGCGACAGCGTTCTTGAGAGGATGGGACGGCGCTATTCCACAGAGGAGTTTTTTAATAATGTAAGCCGTCTGCGAAAAGCGTTTCCAGAATGCTCAATAACAACCGATTTGATTGTAGGTTTCCCGCAGGAGAGCGAGCAGGAGTTTCAGGAGACGCTGACTTTTTTGAAGCGTTGTTTCTTTGCTTCCGTGCATGTATTTCCTTATTCTAAGCGGGAGGGAACGCGGGCTGCTTCTATGGACGGGCAGATTGCACATACATTAAAGGCAGAACGTGCGGCGCAAGCAAAAGAAATAGCGAATAAGCTTAGCGTCTCCTACCGGCAATCATTTGTCGGCCGTACGCTCAACGCACTTCCTGAACACCGTACTGCAGGGGGCCTCTGGGCGGCGCATGGAGATTATGGATTTCCCATTTATGTGAAAGGGCAGGCGATCCAAAAGAACCACCCGGTCGTGATCCGCGTAGCTGGCCTACATCGGGACGGACTCCTTGCAGAAAAAATATAGCGCCCGTTGTAACCAATACCGTGCAGCCTCCATAGTATGAAGTGAAATCACTCATAGGAGGAAATGACTTATGTGTTCTAACAATGTATGGGGCGAAAACAGCTGGTGGTGGATCATTATCGTAATTATCCTGATTTGGGTCTGCTGCGGTAATAATGGTGTCGGCGGCGCAAATAATGGCTGTGGCTGCGATAACAACGGTTGCGGCTGTGGCTGCGGCTGCTGCTGATTTACCCCACATAGCGGACGGTTTTCCGTCCTAAAATGCGGCGCGGCGTTTGCCGCGCCGCCATGTTTTTACCGCCAAAAACTTTTTTCAAAGAAATTCAATTTTCCTCTTGCAAAAAAGAAAGATATGGAGTATTATAAATAAGCGCTGTTCGCTCGAACAGCTGAATGAGGCTTTTTCTTTGGAGGAATTTTGATATGATTTCCGCAGGTGAGTTTCGCAACGGCGTAACCTTTGAGATGGACGGTCAGGTGCAGCAGGTCGTTGAGTTCCAGCACGTCAAGCCAGGCAAGGGTGCAGCTTTTGTTCGCGTTAAGATGAAGAATGTCATCACCGGGGCAGTCACGGAACGTTCTTTCAACCCAACTGATAAATATGAGCCTGCTTATGTTGAGCGTCGCGATATGCAGTATCTCTACAATGAAGGAGATCTGTATTATTTCATGGACAACGAAAGCTATGAGCAGATTCCGATTAGCAAGGATACTCTTGGCAATGATTTTCGTTTTGTTAAGGAAAACGAAAATGTCAAGGTATGCTCTTACAAGGGTAGTGTTTTTGCCGTAGAAGCTCCGCTTTTTGTTGAACTGGAGATCACTGAGACCGATCCTGGCTTCAAGGGTAATACCGCCACCAACACGCTGAAACCCGCTGTTGTCGAGACAGGTGCTACTGTTCAGGTCCCGCTATTCATCGAGCAGGGCGAGCGTATCAAGATTGATACCCGCACAGGTGAGTATTTAGAGCGCTGCAAGGGTTAATCAAGTGAATACGGACGGCAATTTGCCGTCCCTCATATGGACATTTAGCTCAGCTGGAAGAGCATCCGCTTGACGTGCGGAAGGTCGGCGGTTCGAACCCGTCAATGTCCACCAAATAAAACCGCCTTTTGCAAGGCGGTTTTTCTTTTTGAAAACCATCCAGTACTGATCACTTCAAAATCTGTCAAATTCAGACGCTTCTTTTTGTGGATATTTTTTTGTCTCGGCTCCCTTTTCACACAACATATAGTGTGCTATAATAAAAGCCTACCACAAAATGAAAGAATTGAGGATGCTGTTATGGTTCGCGTGATTAAGAAAGATCATACAAAAGAAGCCTTTAACATTCAAAAGGTGATCGTTGCGGTGAACAAATCGGCAAATCGTGTGCTGTATACGTTCACGCAGGATGAATTACAGTCTATCTGCGAACATGTGGAAGGCTACATCGCCGAACATCAGATGCAGGAAGTGCAGATTTGGCAGATGCATAATATCGTGGAGTCTGCGCTGGAAACCGTGCGCCCCGAGGTTGCCAAGAGCTATCGGGATTATCGAAATTACAAGCAGGATTTTGTCGGCATGCTGGACAGCGTCTACCAGAAGAGCCAATCCATCATGTATATTGGTGATAAGGAAAACTCGAACACTGATTCGGCGCTGGTATCGACTAAGCGCAGCCTGATCTTCAACCAGCTCAACAAGGAGCTTTACCAAAAGTTTTTTATGAATACTGAAGAGCTTCAGGCCTGCCGGGACGGATATATTTACGTCCACGACATGTCTGCCCGCCGTGACACCATGAATTGCTGCCTGTTCAATGTCGGAAATGTTCTGAAAGACGGCTTTGAGATGGGTAACCTCTGGTATAACGAACCTAAAACGCTGAATGTGGCATTTGATGTGATCGGCGATATTGTGTTGTCGGCGGCCAGCCAGCAGTACGGCGGATTTACTGTGCCGTCTGTCGACACGTTGCTGGAACCGTACGCCGAGCGCAGCTACCGGATGCTGACGGAAAAATATCAGCGTCTTGGCTTGGATGCGGATACGGTCGAAAACGAGGTTATGGCCGACATCCTGAACGACTTTGAGCAGGGCTTCCAGGGCTGGGAATACAAGTTCAACACCGTCGCTTCCAGCCGCGGCGATTATCCATTCATCACCATGACAATGGGTACGGGCACAGGCCGCTTTGCCAAGCTGGCGTCAATCACGATGCTGAACGTGCGGCGTAAAGGGCAGGGGAAGAAGGGGCAGAAAAAGCCGGTACTCTTCCCGAAGATCGTCTTTCTGTATGATGAAAACCTGCATGGACCCGGAAGGCCCCTCGAGGATGTGTTTGAGGCGGGCATCCTGTGTTCCTCCAAGGCAATGTATCCGGACTGGCTCAGCCTGACAGGGGAGGGCTATGTGCCGTCCATGTACAAAAAATATAAGGAGATCATTAGCCCTATGGGATGTCGCGCCTTCCTGTCACCGTGGTATGAGCGCGGCGGCATGGCACCGGCCGATGACGCGGACAAGCCTGTCTTTGTTGGCCGCTGGAACATTGGCGCGGTGTCGCTTCATCTGCCGATGATCTATGCTAAAGCCCAGCAGGAAAGCTGCCCGTTTTACGAGGTACTTGATTATTATTTGGAATTGATCCGCAAGCTGCATATCCGTACCTATGCTTATCTTGGCGAGATGCGCGCCTCGACCAACCCGCTGGCCTATTGCGAAGGCGGCTTCTATGGCGGTCATTTGAAGCCGACGGATAAGATTAAGCCGATCCTCAAAACCGCGACCGCTTCTTTCGGTATCACGGCGCTCAACGAGTTGCAGGAGCTGTATAACGGCAAGTCGATTGCGGAGGACGGTGCATTCGCTCTAGAAACACTCGAATATATCAATCAAAAGGTGCATCAGTTCAAGCAGGAGGATGGCAACTTATATGCGATCTACGGAACGCCTGCCGAGAGTTTGTGCGGTTTACAAGTCGAGCAGTTCCGCAAGAAATACGGGATTATCGAGGGCGTTTCCGATCGCCCATATGTATCGAACAGCTTCCACTGCCACGTGACCGAGGACATCTCTCCAATTGAAAAACAGGATTTGGAGGGGCGGTTCTGGGATCTTTGCAACGGCGGTAAGATCCAATATGTCAAATACCCGATTGACTATAATCTGGATGCGATCCGCGTGTTGGTGCGCCGCGCGATGGCGAAGGGCTTCTATGAGGGCGTCAACCTGTCGCTCGCGTATTGCGACGACTGTGGGCACGAGGAGCTTTCCATGGAGGTCTGCCCCAAGTGTGGCAGCCACAACCTGACAAAAATCGAACGGATGAACGGCTACCTGTCGTATTCCCGGGTCAAGGGCGACACGCGCCTCAACGACGCAAAAATGGCTGAAATTGCAGAAAGAAAGAGTATGTGACATGCGGTACCATAACATAACCAAAAACGATATGCTCAATGGCGAGGGGCTACGCGCCGTGCTTTGGGTGTCGGGCTGCAGTCACGCCTGCCCGGGATGCCATAATCCGATCACTTGGGACGAGCAGGGCGGTATCCCATTTGATCAAGCCGCAAAGGACGAGTTGTTTGCCGAACTGAACAAGGATTATTTATCCGGTGTGACCTTTTCGGGCGGTGACCCGCTTTATCCAGCCAACCGGGACGAAATCACCGCACTATGCCGGGAAATAAAAAACAGCTATCCCGATAAAACAATTTGGCTGTATACCGGCTACACATGGAACGAGGTGTGCGGTCTGCCTGTTGTCGAGTGGCTTGACGTACTGGTGGATGGGCGCTTCGTCCAGGCGATCGCCGACCCACAGCTCCATTGGCGCGGCAGCGAAAACCAGCGCGTGATTGATGTGCGACGGACCAGAGAGTTAGGGCAAATCGTGCTGCTTGATGGCGTACAATAAAAAGGAGAAAGAAAATCCATGCAGAAGATCGCTAAATTTGATAAGATCAGCGAACATCAGTTTATTGCAGACTGGTGTGGCGCAACAGGGCGCGAAACCAGTGAAGCGCAAATGGTTTATGAGTCCATCCGATTACCGCGCCGCGCAACGATCGGCTCAGCCGGATACGATTTTTATGCTCCCGAAGCTTTTTCATTAAAGCCCAACGAGACGATCCGTATCCCGACCGGCATCCGCGCTGAAATTGCGGAGGGCTGGGTATTGCAGCTTTATCCGCGTTCGGGGCTCGGATTTAAATACCGCTTACAGATGAACAACACGGTTGGCATTATTGACAGCGATTATTTCCATGCGGATAACGAAGGGCATATCTTTATCAAGCTGACTAACGCGAGCAACGAAAACAAAACCGTGCATGTGGAAGCGGGCGAAGGGTTTGCGCAAGGCATCTTCCTGCCGTTCGGCATCACCGAGGACGACGACGCGGACGGACAGCGGCACGGCGGCTTTGGCAGCACGACTAACAAGTAAACAAAAAGCGGAGCTTTGAAAAGAAGCTCCGCTTTTTTATCACCAAAAGCTGTGACGCTGTCTATACTGTGATAGGAGCGTGATGCGCAATGTTTTGCCGGGGTCAGGCGTTCGGCCTAGCACTTATCTGCCTGGGCGTCGGCGTACTGGTCGGCAGTATCCTGCCGTCCATATGGTTTAAATGGCTGCTCTCGTTCGCGCTGATCGCAGCCGGCGTGTTTTTAGCAAGCGTACGTTGGTAGGGAGGTGGCAGAATGAAAGTTGTCATTTGGAAAAGCCCAAAGTATCTGCGCGGCATCCTGTGCAGGCTGTTCCATATTACCTAAGAAAAAAGCAGAGGCAAGTTTGCCTCTGCTTTTTTCATATTCTGCAAAAGGTGGACATATCGTGTAACAGGAGCAGCAGTGAAAAGGAGGAGCAGCACAATGGAACTGAATCAAACAAGCATCGGCTATTACGACAGGCGCCTGCAGCGCACCGCGACCTGCACCGAATCGACCGACGCAATCGTCCCCGACACCTTCCCCGACATTGGGCGCATCGCCTGCGCATACGGTACGGCGGCCATCAAGGACCAGACGCCGCAAAACGACCGTTTACTGGTATCGGGCATGGTGCGCACAACAGTCGTTTACCAGCCTGAAAACGGCGATGGGTTACGTCAGTTGTCCATTCCGATCAGTTTTGCCCATATCGAGGAGTGCGAGGGGCTGGATAATGAAGCGGCATGTTTGGTAGCCTGCCATGTCGCGAGTGTGGAGGCCGTACCGGTCAATTCCCGCAAGCTGACAGTCAGCGCGCAGCTTTGCTTTGAGGCAGAGGGTTTTCAAAAAACAGAATGCGCGGTTACGGAAAGTGTGGAATTAGAAAGCGTGGAGCTGCTGCGCACGCCGCGGACAGTCACTCTGGTTGAACAGGCGCAGGTCTGTCCGATCACTATTTTGGAGGACGCGACACTGCCGGACGCGGCTGATTTAACGCTGCTGCACGCCGCCTGCACGCTGCGCGTCACCGAATGCCGAGCAATGCACGGCAAAGTCGTGCTCAAAGGCGAAGCAGCGGTAAATTGTCTGGCTATGCAGCCGGACGACAGCGTTCGGACGCTGTCGAACAGCACGCCGTTTACACAGATTCTGGAAATGCCGGAAGTCGGCGAGGGTGACCCGGTCAGCGCGCGGCTTGCCGCACGTGAAGTGGATTGCCGCCTGGAACCAGATGGTCTGCTGTCCTATACCGTGAATGCCTCAGCGCTGATTACCATGCGGCAGGTACAGACATTAAGCGAGATCAATGATCTGTATTTGCCCGGCAAAGAGCTGCATTTGCAGCAGGAAAAGGTCATGCTGCATAATATGCCGCCTGCGTCTCCATTTGTCGGGGAAGCGTCTGAAACATTGCAGACCGCACATCGCGTTTCGCATATCATATCGGCAAACGCCCGATGCTGCGGCGCCAAAAGGATAGACGGTGATACGCTACAGTTGACAGCCGCAGCACAGGTACTGTATTTGGATGAGGACCAACGGCTTTGCTCGCTGCAGCGCACGCTGCCGCTCAGCGTTCCCTGCGCCATGCAGGGCGAGTTGTCACAAATTGAGTTGACTGCCCGCGGCACCTCAACTGGGGAACAGGGTATTTTACTCGCAGTCGGCGTATCCGGTATGCTGGCGGCGGAAGAACACTGCGCGTTCCGCAGCATCACCGACATCGAAGTGGGTGAGGCGCAGCAGGACTTGGGCGGAGTGACGCTTGTTATGCGCTACATCGACAGCGAGCAGCCGTTGTGGGACATTGCGAAATCGTGCGGCACGACTATGGATGCGATCCGCAGTGCAAATGATTTGCCGGCAGATGCGGCGGCAGTGGCCGAAACCATGCTGCTTATTCCGATTCAGGGCTGAAAGGCGGGGGACTAGATGGAAAACAATGCGATCTATGAACAGATCAGCGCGCGGACGGGCGGCGATATTTATATCGGCGTAGTCGGTCCTGTGCGCACGGGCAAATCAACCTTTATCAAACGCTTTATGGAAACCATGGTGCTGCCCGACATGGAAAACATGTATAAGCGGGAACGCGCACGCGACGAGCTTCCGCAGTCGGGCACCGGACGTACCATTATGACAGCCGAGCCTAAATTCGTGCCGGAAGACGCGGCCGAGATCGCGCTGCCGGATGGCGGCTCGTGCCGTGTACGCCTGGTCGACTGCGTCGGTTATCTGGTGGATGGCGCACTGGGAAGCATGGAGGACGATGCGCCACGTATGGTGTCGACGCCGTGGCGCGAAGCCCCGATGACGCTGGCCGAAGCTGCGGAGCTGGGCACACATAAGGTCATCGGGGAGCATTCGACGATCGGCTTGGTCGTCACAACGGACGGTACATTCAGCGAGCTGCCGCGCGAGAGCTACGAGCCTGTGGAACGGCGGGTCATCGAAGAATTGACAGGCATCGGCAAGCCGTTTGTTGTGCTGGTGAACTCTGCTGAACCGCAGGGAGAGGCGGCGCAGAAGGTCTGTGCCGCGCTGCATGAACAGCACGGGATCGACCCGGTAGCAGTTAACTGTCTGGAACTCGACCAGGGCGGGATCGCGGAGGTGCTGCAGCGCGTTCTATACGAATTCCCGGTTCGTGAGGTCGGCTTTGTGCTGCCGCGCTATGTTGGCTCGCTGCCGTCCAGCCATCCGGTTCAAAACAGCATTTATAAGACGATTCGTGCTGCGGCGCAGCCGGGCCAGCGTATGCGTGATGTTAGAGCAATGTGCGCGGCACTCGCAGAAAACGATTATATCGGCCGCGCCGATATCGACAGCTTGGCATTGGGCAGCGGCGAAGCACGTCTGCGTGTCGAGATCCCGGAAAGCGTATTTTACGGGATTGTCGGCGAGCAGACCGGCGTTCAAGTGCGAGATGCCGCTGACCTGATCCGTGTGCTGGACGATTTCGCTAAGACAAAGCAGCAGTATGAACGAATTCGCGGCGCGCTAGATCAGGTCTATCAGACTGGCTACGGTATCGTGATGCCTTCGATAGAAGACCTGTCTCTGGAGCCGCCCGAGATCGTGCGGCAGGGAGGACGTTACGGCGTACGTCTGCGCGCGTCCGCGACTTCGGTGCACATGATGCGCGCCAATATCAAGGCGGAGGTCAATCCGATCGTCGGCACAGAGAAGCAATCGGAAGAACTGGTGCACTATTTGCTCAGCGAATTTGAAGAGCAGCCGGAAAAAATCTGGGACACCAATATTTTTGGCAAGTCGCTTAACGATCTGGTGCGCGAGGAATTGTCACATAAGCTCAGCCGTATGCCCGAGGATGCGCGGAGCAAGATCCGTGAAACGTTGGAAAAAATCATCAACGAGAGCGCGGGCGGCCTGATCTGCATTATCTTATAGGATTTTAAGTCTGGCGCTGCAAAATTTGCGGCGCCGGGCTTTTTTATGGTTACAACTTGGAAGTAAACGGGATATTGCTTGCCAAACCCCATATATTGTGCTAAAATAAACGGGTATTCAGGTATATGTGGGGTGAATCTGTGACGAAACGCGTGTTTGTCATCAACGGCAGCGGAGGAGTCGGTAAGGACACGGTCTGCAGTTTGGCTGCCCGGCACTGGCGGGTATGCAATGTATCCTCCATCACGCCGATCCTGTCAGTCGCTCGTGCGGCTGGATGGGACGGGCAGAAATCCCCAGCAGCCCGGCGACTATTGTCTCGTCTGAAAGAGGTATGCACAGAGTATAACGACCTGCCGTTTCAATACTGCTGGGAACGATATCAGCAGTTTTTGAGTAGCGGGGATGAACTGCTGTTCGTTCATATCCGCGAACCTGAAGAAATTTCGCGTTTTTGCAAGGCGGTTGGTCCTGCATGTGCCGCTTTGCTCGTGCGCCGTCCCGCTATGGAGCAGGCGCGCGGACCGCTTGGAAACCGTTCGGACGATGGCGTTAGCCAGTATGCCTATGATTACATCTTTGAAAACGACGGACCGATGGAAGAATTGCCGCAAAAAGTGGAACGTTTTTTCAGCAGCTTGATGCGGGAATAGGAGTCTAAGCGCGGACAAGCTGTTCGCGCTCTATTTCGGTTTTGCAGGAACTGTTTTCGCCGTAATCCGTCAAAAAAATAGGGATATGTCAATCAAAGCTTGACAGAAATATGCTGGCAGAGTATGATGATGAGTGTATGAACCAAGTTAGTACACTCCGAGAGCACATAAAAGGAAGGAAATCGAGCATGAGCGAAGAGAACAAGCAGAATACCCCGGAAGAAGCCAAAGGCGGTGCGCATGTAGCCCAGCCAGGCACAAACGTCGCGCAGGCTGCCCAGACACCGGACGTTCCCGATGCGCCGAAACGCAACAAATATGCCGATAAAATGAATAAGAATAAAAAGCGGCTGAGCAAGGGGGTTCGGATCGGGATTGCCGTTGCTGTCGTGGCGGCCTTGGTGGCGCTTGGCATCTTTTTGGTGATGCGCACCAAGGACTCGGGTACGGATGATGCACAGCAGACGACTGCCGTTGCATCCCGCGGCATGCTCGAAACCTATATCGAGGGCGATGGCACGACCGCAGCAAAAAAGCGCGTGGAATTGGGCAAAGACCTCAAAGGCAAAGTCAGTCAGGTGCTGGTCGCCGTAGGCGACGAGGTTAAGAAAAACGATAAGTTGCTTGTTGTGGATCCGACCGAGACCCGCAAAGAGCTAGATACTGCGCAGGAAGAGTTGTCGGACGCGCAGCGCAGCGTTTCCGAGGCGCAGTCCAATGTGACCAAAATGCAAAATCAGGTATCCTCTGTGCAAAAAAAGCTGGGTAAGCTTGCGGTGACCGCGCCGTTTACCGGCAAGATCGTCCCGGCGGACGACGACCCGGAAAGCAAGGCCAAGACCTATAAAGTCGGCGAGCAGATCGGCGAGGGTACGGTTATCGGCAATATGGTGGACGACAGCTCGATGAAACTTTCGCTCTATTTCAGCTATGCTTATATCAACGATATTAAGCCTGGGCAGGCAGCGACGGTTTCTATTCCGTCCGCTATGAGTTCGGTGACTGGCAAGGTTTCTTCGGTGGAACAAGCGCAGAAGATTTCGGATGAGGGCGTGAAAATGTTCCGCGTGGTGATTTCGATGTCCAATCCCGGAACGCTCACCAAAGGTATGACGGCGACCGCCATGATCAGCACCAATGCGGGTGATGTCGCACCTGCGGACGCGGGTTCGCTGGAATATAACCGTGAAGAGGCGATCACCGCGCAGGTGTCTGGTGAGATCACCTCTGTCGGCGGCCTCGATTATTATAAATATAACAGCGGCGCAACCATCATGCGCCTGAAAAGCGATTCCCTGCAGGACGAGCTGAAAAATGCGCAGAGCGATGTCGTTTCTGCACGAAATGCTGTAACGACGGCGCAGAAGCTGGTCAAGACTAAGCAGGAGCGTATCGCGGAGCTGAAAAAGCTGATTGAAAGCGCAACGATCAAGTCTCCGATGGACGGCGTGGTCGTCAGCCTGCCAGTCAATGTTGAGGAAGAGGTTGGCGGGACCAATGCCCTATGTGTCGTTGCTAATCTTGAGGATATCATTGTCAACGCCAATATCCCGGCAACCGATGTATCGGCCGTACAGCCGGGACAGATGGCTATGATGACCATGTATACGGCGGAAGGCGAAATCACGTTGACCGGTACGGTTGATTCGGTCTCAATGGAGGCTTCCAAGGATTCGAGCGGCGGGCAGGGCAGCATGCCGACTTTCCCAGCTGTTATCACGATCGATCCAGTCGAAGGGCAGACGCTGCGTCCGGACTATTCGGTCAATTACAAGATTACCACCGCGCAGTCGATGGATTGCATCATGGTGCCTTCTTCGGCGGTCGTCAACACGGAGGAGGGAACCGCGGTATTTGCCAAGCAAGTTGAGGGCCAAGAGTTTGAAAACGCCATGCCTTTGCCTGAGGGTACTGAGGGCGTGCCGGATGATTTTGTGCTTGTTCCGGTCGAGGTAGGTATTGCTGATGCCGCGAACACCGAAATTCTGTGGGGTATCGACGAGGGCACCGAAGTCTATCTTGCCGGCCCTGAGGATCTGTATGCAGATATGGGCGACATGGGCGGAATGACCGTTGCAGTTGGCTAAGGAGGCTCGCATGACTGAAAACCAAGCGCCTGAGCTGCAGGAGGATGAGCGCACCGGCCTGCTGATCGACGTGCAGCACCTGAGCAAGATATATAACGAGGGAAAAGAAAATGAGGTCCGTGCACTCGATGATATTTCGTTGCAAGTGCCGTGGGGCGAGTTTCTTTGTATCTTGGGGCAATCGGGTTCAGGCAAATCAACACTGATGAATATTCTCGGCTGTCTGGATATCCCGACTTATGGCACCTACCATTTGAATGGCCAAGCGGTGAGTGATATGAAGCCCTCGGTGCTATCGGGAATCCGTAACCGGGAAATTGGCTTTATCTTTCAGGGATTCAACCTGATTCCGGCTCTAACGGCGGAAGAAAATGTAGAATTGCCGCTGATCTACCGCGGAATGGGACGCGCAGAACGGCATGAGCTTGCAGTGGAAGCGTTGGAACGGGTTGGCCTTGGCAAACGCATGGACCACCGTCCGGGCGAAATGTCTGGCGGCCAGCAGCAGCGTGTTGCAATTGCCCGCGCAGTCGCGGCCAAGCCGCCGATCATTATGGCGGACGAGCCGACCGGTAATTTGGATTCTGCTTCCGGCCGGGAAATCATGGACTATCTGGTTGAACTGAACCGGCTGGGGACTTCGGTCATCCTGATCACGCATGATAACCATCTTGCAGAATCGGCCAGCCGCATCGTCACCATTCAGGACGGCCATATCATATCCGACCGTCAAGGGAGAGGGGGCATGCACACATGAACTGGATACAGACCATCCGTATGGCGGTCAAATCCATCGGCAACAACAAAGTGCGCTCGATCCTGACGATGCTCGGCATCATCATCGGCGTGGCCTCGGTCATTGCGATCGTCGCCTCGATCCAGGGCACTAGTAAGCTGCAGCGCCTCCAATTTGAGGCGATGGGAACGAACCAGATCCAGATTTCCGGATACGGGCCTAAAAGCGCGGACTGGAAAGCGCTTGAAGAATATATGGATACTGAGCTTAAGGACCAGATTAAAGCATGGTCGCCGCAAAGCTACTATTGGGATTGGCAGAACAAGGGCATTAAATACCGCACTAAAAGCCTGAAAACCGATAACACACAAATTTATTTTGGCAACCAGAATTACGGCATATGCACGAACAACGTGATTTCGACGGGACGTGACTTGTCCGAGGCCGACTGCCGCAACGCAGCCAAAGTCTGTGTGATCGGCGAAACGGTGCGCAAGGCTTTTTTCGGCGCCATGAGCCCGCTGGATCAGACAATCCGCATTGGTGGCACCAGCTTCAAGGTCGTCGGCGTGTACAAAGGGAAATACGGTGGAAAGCTCAACTCGCAGGATCAGATGATCTTACTGCCCTATACGCTGGAACAGCGCATGATGAGTTCGTCCGGCGGCAGCAAGCAATATTATGCGCAGGCCGTGGACAAGGAAGCCATTCAGCCCGCTATCGATAAGCTGAAAGCGTTTATGGCAACCCGCTTTGACTCCACCAGCGGCTATGGATATTTCGACGCATACTCCAACAGCCAGTGGCAGGAGCAGTCCGAAGCCTCCAACAACCTGCTCGCCCTTTTGGGTGGCGGCATTGCCAGCATTTCGCTGCTGGTAGGTGGTATTGGCATTATGAATATTATGCTGGTGTCCGTCACCGAACGCACGCGCGAGATCGGCATCCGCATGGCGATCGGCGCGCGGAAACGCGATATTATCGGCCAGTTTTTGATCGAAGCCGCGGTCGTTTCGTGCTGCGGCGGCATTATCGGAATTATCGTTGGTTGTTTCGCCTCGGCGATTCTCGGCAATCTATTGCTGGCGCAGCAGTTACAAGGCGGTTGGATGCCGCAAGTGGAGCAGTTTACGGTTTTGCCGTCGCTCGGGCTGATGCTCGGCGCGTTCCTGTTTTCCGCGTTGCTCGGCATCATCTTTGGACTATACCCGGCGAACAAGGCGTCAAACCTGCAGCCGGTCGACGCGCTGCGCACGCAGTAAGGAGGAACTGGATAGATGAAGAAAAAAATTATCAGTGTGGGGCTGGCGCTGCTGCTGGCGCTTTCATCTGCCTCGGCTTTTTCGGATATTTCCGACGCAAAGCTCGCGCAGACGGCCAACGTTCTAGATGCGCTCGGCATCATGCAGGGTGTAGGCGGCGATCGCTTTGACCCGTCCAGTTCGTTGACGCGCGCGCAGTTTTGCAAGCTTGCGGTCACGGCGATGGGCTGTTCAGACGTCAGCCCATACGGTAGCTATACGATTTTCCCGGATGTGCGGCAGTCGCATTGGGCGGCTCCGTATATCAACGCTGCGGTGCGAGACAGTGAACTAAAAAAATACAATATCATCCGCGGCTATGCGGATGGTACGTTTGGCCCCGACAAGACAGTCAACTTTGGGGAAGCCTGCACGATGCTACTGCGTATGTTGGGCTATAAAGAAGAAGACGTCGGGCCGTTTTGGCCGGCGGATTATATCGCGCGCGCCAAGTCGCTCGGCTTGACGACCGGCGTTTCCACGACCGACGCGCAAAGCACCGTCAAGCGTTCGGATGCAGCGATTATGCTGCTGAACACGCTGGGGGCAAAGACGAAAGACAGTGAAACACTGCTTCTCAGCAAGGTAGCCTCGGGAACGGTTGAGGACTGTATTTTGCTTGCAACCAGTGCGACCGATCCAAACCTTGCGCCGAACGAAGCGGTGTTTTATGAGGCCGGCGTAGTCGATCACGCAAAGCCGCGCAAAACATTGGGGACATTGGATAAGAGCATGCTTGGCGCGTACGGCACGCTTGTGATCGGTAAGGACGACAACAAGGTGGCGCTGGGTATCGTGCCAAATAACAACAAGGTGGAAACTCTGTCTGTTACCAGCGTCAGTGCTGAAGCGATTCATACGGATGCGCAGACCATCAAGCCCGACCGATCGGCTGATCTATACTTAGCGAATGAAAAGAAGATGAGCACGTTTGGGGAGCTCTGGTCCAGTATTCTGCCGGGCGATACACTGACGATGTACTACGACGAATATGGTACACTGAAGCTGATGGCTGTGCTGCCCAAGGCAGCGGGAACTGGAAACAGCACGTCGTTTGTTTATGGCTTAGCCACCTCCGCTAATATTCCGAGCAATTATACGGTTGTGAAGAACGGTGTGGTTGTTGAGCGCTCCAAAATCCAGAAATACGATGTTGTGACGTTGGATGCCGCCAATAAGCAGGCTGTGGTTTCGGATACTCGTATAAGTGGAGTTTATGCGGAAGGTTCACCGACGGTAAGCTATCCGCAGACTGTAAAAATGTATGATACGCCGTACACGATTTCTGATTCCGCTGCAAAAACCTTTGAAAACTTGAAGATAAAAGATCATATCACGCTATTGTTTGACGCGGCCGGCAATGTTGTGGCGGCGTATCCGAAATCAACAGTCAGCGCCGATATGCAGGGCATTGTAATCAATATTAAAGATTCGGTGGCCACGGTTGCGCTGACCAACGGTTTGACGCTTCAGCCCAAATGCAAAGGAGAATCGATTGATGATTTGCTGGGGCGGCTGGTCACGGTAGGGCAGTCCTCAAATGGAAATTGCTATTTGACCAAGCGTTCTTTAAGCGGCAAGGCTTCGGGCAACTGGACTATCAAGGATAACACCTTGGGAACGAATAAGGTTTCCCCGAAAGTGCGCGTATATGAAGAAGTGTTGAGCGGTGCGCCCTTGAACCAGATCGCGTTAGGCGATATTAAAGAAGCGACGGTTACTTCTAGCCAGATCCGCTACACCGTATCGGACAATGCCGGCACAATTACTAATATTGTGCTGGGTGATGTGACGGGGAATAGCTGGATTTATGGCATCGGCTATGGCAGCAAAGGTGACCCGGATAAAGACAAGAGAAGTGAAGTAACGGTCACATATTGGAACGGTAGTGATTCAACAAAAGAAACCTTCCCTGTGATTTCGCTTCCAAACGGCTTAGGAGGGAACCCTGTGGGCATTCCCAAGGGCTACAGCAAGGTAACTCCTAGCAGTTCTTTCGATATTCTCCCACTGTCTTTGGTGGATACCGTTGAACTTTCCGCCTTTGACGGTGTATCCGGTGTCCGTACTAAAAACGGCTACTATAACTTGGCCGACGATATTGGCGTTTATGTTTCCGCGCAGCAGAAAATGATTTCCCTGCAAACGGCAAAGAACAATTATACCAAGTTCCGTGTCTACGCCAATAAAACCGCAGAGAACGGCGGTAAGATTCGTGTGATTATCGCTTCGTAAATACACATAAAAAAGAGCCTCCGACTTTTGTCGGAGGCTCTTTTAGAGAGAGCATTACTGATAATCTGCTACATTGTCCTTGGTTACCCAGATGCACTCGGTGTAGTTGAGCGGCTCGATAGACTCGCCGTTCAGCAGTTTGACCATGGTTTCAACACCCAGCGCGCCCTGCCCGGAAGCGTCCTGAGAGACTGTGCCATCCATTTTGCCTTCAGCGATCGAAGCGATGCCTTCGGGCACAGCGTCTACGCCGAATACGAGAATGCTGTCCTGCTTGCCAGCATCTTCAATGGCTTTTTGAGCACCCAATGCCATGGAATCGTTCTGTGCCACAACCGCGTTAATCTCGGTGCCGGTCTGCAGCCAAGTTTCCATCTTCGCCAGCGCTTCATCGGTTTTCCAGTTGGCCGTATCTTCGAATACGATCTTAACGTCCGGATTGTCAGCCAGGATCTTGTCATAGCCTTCCTTGCGGATTAGCTGGCCATCGGAGCCCATAGGTCCGTACAGTACGACAATGTTGCCCTTGCCGCCGAGCGCCTCTACTGCTTTCTGCATCTGCAGTTCGCCCGCAGCAGCGTCGTTGCCGCCGCAGTAAGATTTCGCCAGATCCTGCTGGGTCATTTTCTGGGTCTGAGTGATGACAGGGATGCCCGCCTCGTTCGCGGCCTTAACGGAAGGCGCGATGCCGTCAACAGAGATTGGTTCGACCAGTATACCGTCGTATCCCTGGGTGATGCACTGCTCCATCTGCGAAGCCTGCTTGGCCTGATCCTGACCACCGTCGAACACCTCGACTGTAACGCCCAGCTCCGCGCCCTTGTCCTTTGCGCCCTGCGAAACAGCCGTGGTAAACGCGTTGGTCTGGTGACTCATTAAAAGCGCGATCTTATACTCTTTACTTCCGGAATCGTTGTTGCCACTGTCTTCGTTTGGGGTAGCCGCATTGTTGTCGTTGCCGCAAGCCGCCAGCGACAGGCACATTGCACCCGTCAACAGCATTGCTAAAACTCTTTTCTTCATTGTTTTTTCTCTCCTCTCAGTTCTGAAAAACTATATATCAATAAGCGTCAGGCCTTTTTGCCCTTGCTTCTGATATCCATCAATACCGCAAAGATAATAATGAATCCTTTAATTACTGGCTGGAAATTGGAATCCACGCGCATGATATCCAGACCATTGGCAATGACGGCAATCATCAGCGCGCCGATGACGACACCATGCCATTTACCAGCGCCGCCAGACATTGAGACACCACCAATAACGACAGCGGCGATTGCGTCCATTTCATAGCTTTGCCCGGCAGTGGGCGCACCGGTGATGGTGCGCGAGGCAGTCAACAGGCCGCAAAGGCCCGCCAACAGTCCTGCGATCGTATATACGGCAACACGAATGCGCTTAACATTGATGCCGGAAACCGCAGCAGCCGTTTCATTGCCGCCAATAGCATACACCCGGCGTCCAAATACTGTTTTCTGCAGGATAAACGCACAAATTGCTACGATTAAAATTAAGTAGATGGCGAGGACCGGGATACCGGCTGGCTTTAGTGAAGCAATATCCTCGAAGCCCTTGGTGACATCAAAAACCGGGGATCCGCCCGAAATAATGAGCGCCAAACCGCGGACAATGGTCATCGAACCCAGCGTGACGATAAAGGGCGGAATATTGCCATAGGCAATCCCGATGCCGTTCAGTGAGCCGATCAAGGCACCAACAGCCAGTGCCGCCAAAATTGGGATAATGAGCGGGAACTGCCCAGGGCCGCTGGTTGCACCTGCCGTGACCGGATGCGCCAGCATACATGCGACTACGCCAGTCAGCCCGACGGTCGAACCGACAGAAAGATCGATGCCATCGGAAATGATAACAAAGGTCATACCCATGGCCAGAATACCGTTGACAGCGGTCTGCTTCAATACACTAATCAGATTTCCCGGCTTTACGAATGCGCCGCCTGAAATCACTGCCAGCACGGCTACCAAAAGTAAAAAGATTAAAATAAGTCCAAAATCCTTTAAAAAAGTTTTCAACTTATTATTGGATGCAGTTGTATTCATATCTCAATCACTCCCCAAACTGTGCAGCAAATGTCATAATGCGTTCCTGTGAAAAATTCTTGCGGTCTATTTCGCCAGTCAGGCGGCCTTCCGCCATGACAATAATACGGTCGGACAGCCCCATAACCTCTGGAATTTCGGATGAAATAACGATAACAGCCTTCCCGTTTTTGACGAGCTCGCCGATCAGCAGATATATATCTCGCTTGGCGCCGACATCAATACCGCGGGTAGGTTCATCCAAAATTATGATATCGGGATCGCTTAGAAGCCATTTAGCAATAACTACTTTTTGCTGGTTTCCACCAGAGAGGTTGCCTACCAGCTGCTGTGCAGATGGAGTTTTGATGGATAGCTCCTGAATATAGTGATCCGAAACTTTGTTTTCTTTTTTGCGGTCAATCAATCCGGCAGGGAAGAGATGGGCAAGATCAACTAGTGTAATATTCTCTGCTACTGTGCCGACCAGATTCAGCCCAGTAAATTTTCTATCCTCGGTGATCAACGCAATCTTGTGCGCGATCGCATGCCGGGGATGCGTGATATTGACCGGCTGGCCGTTGACAAAGATTTCACCTTCGGTCTTATGCCGCATACCGAAAATGGTTTCCACTAATTCCGAGCGCCCCGCGCCGACCAACCCGGCGATGCCAAGCACTTCGCCGCGCCGCAAGGAAAAATTGACATGTCTGACATGCCGCCCTAATGATAAATCCTTAACTTCCAACACAATCTCTCCGATTTGCGCTTCGGTCTTAGGGAAGACATCGGTAATATCGCGGCCAACCATCATGCGGATAAGCTGGTCGTTCGTCATGTTGGCGGCAGCGTCCGTGCCGATGAATTTCCCGTCCCGCAGTACGGTGATCGTGTCGCAGATCTGGAAAATTTCATCCATTTTATGTGAGATATAGATCACAGCCACATTTTCACTTTTCAGCCGGCGGATCTGCTGAAACAGCGTTTCGACCTCACGGTCGGTAATGGCAGAGGTCGGTTCATCCATGACAACGACCTTGGACGACAGTGAAATTGCTTTGACGATCTCAATCAGCTGGCATTGCGCGACGCTGAGTTCGCGCATATATGCGGTGGCAGAGATATCGATGCCGAGGTCACGTAACAGTTTGGTCGTTTCTTCCACCATGCGCTTTTTGTCGACAAGCAGCCCCTTCTTACATTCACGGCCAATGTAGATATTTTCAAATACCTGCATGTCCAGAATGGGATTGAGTTCCTGATGAATCATGGAAACGCCTTTATCCATCGCGTCGCGCGGATTGCGCGCGACCAGCGGCTGGCCGTCCAGAACGACTTCGCCCGCATCCGCCGTATAGATGCCCATTAGGATCTTCATTAGTGTCGATTTGCCGGCGCCATTTTCGCCCATCAGCGCATGGACTTCACCGGGACGTACCTGAAAGGTGACATCATCCAGCACCTTGACACCAGGGAAGCTTTTCGCAATGTGGTTCATTTCCAAAATGAATTCCGACATCCAGATTTCCCCTCCTTTTATTTCTCCTATGATAAGTAATTAACAAACTTTGTTGTATCTTTATCATAGCTAGAATGGGGAGGGGTTGCAATGGGACGCACTTTATATTGGAGGGGACAAATTTAAGATTTGTTAAACTTTGTTGAAATTGCAGCAAAAAGAATAGCGCCTTTTATGATATTTTGATAATAATAAGCGACACGTAACGCTAAAAACGCGGAAGTAAGCGCAGAAAGTAGCAGAGCAGCGCATACGACAGGGAGGACTTTCCCGCGGCCGCCGGAAAATCCTACGCCGCCCAAAGCAGTAATTGTTAACACGTCTAGCACATCACTGTTGCCCGCAGTAGGTGAAGCTAGGCCGATTCGGCCGATAAAAACGATGGCGGCAACTGCGCAGAACAGACTGCACAGTGCATAAGCCAGCATACGTGTTCGCCGTACCGGCACACCAGCACGATGAGCGGCAGGCTCATTCCAACCAATCGCATACAAGAACTTTCCCCAGTAAGTGTCATATAAAAGGACAGCGGTGGCAATCCCCATCAGGCCAAATAGGATGGCGGAGAATGATAGACCAAAGATACGGAGCGCTGCGATCTTTTCGAGCAGCGCGGGCACAGTAAAGATGGGCATACCCTGACCCAAGGTAAACGTGACGCCGGATAGTGTAACGCCGGTCGCGATTGTTGCGATCATGGGGTTCAGACTGCGTTTGTCAATCAGCCAGCCATTAAAAATCCCAATCAAAACGGCTGCCGCAAATGTGGCGATAATTGCGCCGCTAGTATGTAAGGGCAGAATCTTTGTCAGGTATGCGCACAGCATCCCATAAAACGCCGATTGTGCGCCGATGGATAAGTCGATGTCGCCGCAGATTAAAACATATAGCATACCGAGCGCGGGTATTCCAGTTGTCGCTGCCTGTGTCAGGATGCTGGAATACATGCCTAATTGGTCAAAGCCCGGAATAAACCAGATGCCGATCAGGATGGTTAGAGCGGTTAAAGCTATAGGAAGATAGTCGCTTGGAAACTGGCGTTTCATTTTCATCTGGTATCCTCCTTCAGAGAACTATTTTTCCAGAAAAGCGTCCGGCCAGCATGCTCGGTCGGCTCATCCGCGCCATTTGTGATATAAAAAACCACACAGCCAGAAGAAAGCAGCTTTTCCGCCGCGCGTTCCAGTCCGGCGCGATCAGTTCGTGTAGCGCCCGGACGGTCGATAATATATATTTTTGCACCTAAAAGGGAATAGCGGTATAGTAAGAGGCAAAGCCTTTCGGCGCGTGACAGGCCAAGAGGCGTGCATAGCAGCTGCGCATCACTCAATCCGGTGTGTGTTGCACATTCCTGCCGGATAACGCGCTGCATACGCCTGCTTACGTGTAAATGCTTTCCGGCAACTTTGCGAGAGGCTGTCAATAATATGTTGTCTAATACTGTCATTTGGTTAATGAAACTGGCATCCAATACATCATCGTTCAAAATCCCCACGGGCAGTTTGGCGTGCAAGCAGCTTGCTTTGATAATGGACACCAGTTCATCAGCTGTTCCGTCCCGATCACTAACCGATAGAAATGTACCGGGATAAATTGCAATACCGGACAAGGACAAAAGGGAGGGACGCTGATCCACCATCGGCGGAGACAGCGATGAGACAACAGCGTGTGACTGGTCAAAGCCATATAGATGTGCGCGAAAGGCGGCAGGGGAATATTGCTGGGGTTGGATCAGCTTAACGATTCGCCCAGAAGCCAGAATCGCACAGCGGTGTAAGCCGTTTTGCACAAGATCCATACGCCGGGACGTATAGATAACTGCGATGCCTCTGCGGCATACCGCTTGGATAACATGCAGGAGCAAAAGCTGTTCCTCGGCACTATAGCGTTCAGTTGCATTTTCCACGATTGCAAACCGCTTTCTCTGCATAACGGCCCGCACGAGCAACAGACAGTGGTGCACAGCGGTAGTCAGTTCGCTGGGGGGCGTGTCCACATAAGCGGACAGCTTGAAATCGTCAAGTACTTCCCGGCACAGTGCACGCATCCTGTGTTTACGCCAAAAAATCTGCGAACGCTCCGCCTGCATACCGAAAAGGTTTTCGGAAATTGTCAAATTCTCTAACAGGTGTTCGCTGCGCGCGATATAAACACCAGCCTGGCGCAACATCTGCGCGTTTGCTGGCATCTCGTTCAACAGCACCACTCCACTGTCCGCTTTCTGCATACCGGACAGGACGGCCGCCAACTGCGATTTGCCTGCGCCGTTTGAGCCGACCACTCCCAACGCTTCTCCCTGCGTGACCAATAAGCTTACATGATCCAACCGTAGCCGTCCAGCGCTGTGTGAAACGATCTCGGAAATACGTAAGACTTCACGTTTCATTCTGTTCCTCCGCTGTCTCCATATCCCGCGGAAGCGTTAGCACCACGTCAGTGCCGATTCCCGGAGTGCTCATGACCTGCATCCCATAGGTTTCCCCAAAGAGCAGCCGGATGCGGCGAGCCACATTAGGCAGTGCGAGCCCGCCGCGGCCTTGCCGTCCGGCTTCAACGGTTTCGCCGCGCACACGTGCCTGTACGCGTTGCAGGGTCTCATTATTCATCCCCATGCCGTCATCCGATACGGTGACGGATATAAGCCGGGCGGTCCCCTCAATGCGAATGGTGATTGTTCCTTCTCCCAATTTCCCTTCCATGCCGTGTAGGATCGCATTTTCTACGATCGGCTGCAGCGATAGTTTCGGCAGGCGGCACTGGGTCACGTCTTCACGCGCGGCTGGAAGAATGCGCAAGCGGAATCGGTTATTAAAACGAAATTGCTGAATTTCAAAATAATCGCGTACATTCTCCAGTTCTTCCTCCAACGTCACAATACTGTTGCGGTTGGAGATCGAGTATCGGAAAAACGCCGACAACGCCCCTGTCATATCCGCAATATCGGGCACGCCCTCATAAAGGGCTTGTCCGCGGATGGAATCCAAAGTGTTATACAGAAAATGAGGGTTGATCTGGCTTTGCAGCGCGTCGAGTTCAGCTTGTGTATCAATCAATGCCGCAGTATATTGCGCGTGAATTTCTTTTTCAAAATCCAACAGGGAACGTCCCAGCGTGTGGGAATGCATTTCGGGCAGGTCTGCGATACGCGACAAACGGGTTTCCAAAGTGTCGCCCTCCTGCATTTTCAATGCCTGTTCCATTTGACTGAGCGGGCGTCCGATCAGAACGACCAGTGCTATGGCGCACAAGACAGCATCCGCCATCATCAGCAGCCCGGCAGGCAGGGGAGATATTTTCCCCATCGCTAAACCAGCGCAAAAAGCCGCTGCCGGCAGGCCGAAGCCGGTTAGCAGTAGCAAAAGCAGGCGGGATAGCGCAATGGAGTGAAGTTTCATATGCACGGACCTCCGTCAATTATACAGCTTTTTATATTGTGTGGGATTAACGCCAACGATCCGTGTAAACAGCTTACTGAAATATTTTGCATCCTTGTAGCCGACCTTTTCCGAAACCGTCAGCAGTGATTCGCCATCCCGCAGCAGGCTTTTCGCAATATCCATTCTAACATTGATCACATAATCCTTAAAATTGGTGCCGGTTTCCTTTTTAAACAGCACAGATAAGTAAACAGGATTCAAATCGACCTCGGCAGCCACCTCGTTGAGACTGATCGGTTCCATATAACGCCGAGCAACGATTTCTTTTGTCTGTCGGATCGGGCGGTTTTCAGCCAAGCGAACCGCATCGCGCACAGCGTGGATCCGTTCTGTGAGTACCGAGGTTAATCGGCGTCCCAAACGCCCGGCCGGTGCTATATGGTGCAGCTCATGTTCAAGAGCGGCGCGGTCCAAATAGCGGCTTGCCGCTTCGCTGCCGGTATCAAAAGCGCTCAGTGCATGGTTCATTTCACCAATTACCCAGCTGCAATAGCCATAAACCGCACTGGCTGTCAATGCAGGATGCGCTATTAGCGCGGCGAACGCGGCTGTTAAATCGATTCGCACCGCATCTGCGTCTAAGATCTGCATGGCAGAGACCAGATGGCTGCATGCATCATAGCCGACTGCCTCGTGGAAATCATCCACATTGCGTTCAGCCGGTGATTCAGTGTGCACGGCTTTTTCGCTGTCGAACAAATGAACGTCAGCCGCGTTGGCAGCAGCAGATATGGGCATGGAGAGCGCCTGTCCCGCTTGTAGCTGTGCAGCGCCAAGAACAGCTTCCCAATTGCTGAAAATAGAGATGACTGACTGACATCCATCCCGAATCAGGTCGAATCCCGGCATATCTTCCAAACGCGGCACAGTGCAGACAAAGAATAGCCGCCCCTCATGCCGCAGCAGAACCGACTGTGCAAACCATTCACTGCTTTGATTTTCCAGCCAAGAGGAGACTTTCCCCTCCAAAAGCCTTAGAGTCTCATCCGAATATTCACTGTGACACACGAAATGCCAGCACAAAACAAAGCATACTTCCGATAGGTCGATGCCATATACCTCACGCAGACACTCTGCGGTTGCTTGGGACAAGGGAAGCGCACCGCTCTGGAGATCGGCTGTCAGACGCTCCTTATCATGGCGTGGAGCGGGCGACAGGACTTCTGTCGGCATGGTTCCGGCATTGGCGTTTTGTCCACGGAGCTGTTCTAAATCGGCAACCGCCTTGCGCAGCGAAGCCTCCAGTTCACTCTTTTTAATAGGCTTAACAATATAGTCGGTCACGCCATATTGTATGGCTTTCTGCGCATACTCGAACTGCCGGTAGCCGCTGATCAGGATAAAACGGCAGTCAAGACCAAGCGTCCGAACCTTTTCCAACAGATCAATACCACTAAAACCCGACATCCGAATGTCCGAAATAATAATATCCGGGCGTTTGGCAAATGCCTGCTCAAACGCGTCTACACCGCTGGAAGCAGTTCCAATCAGTTCGAGATCAAGCGCTTCCCAATCGACGAGATATTGGATGAGCTGGCAGATATGGATCTCATCATCGGCCAATAGAACACGGTACATGACGCACCTCCTTTAAATGACAAATAATTAACAAATGTTATTATATCAGATTCGCGTATTTCAGTAAATGGCGAGCTAATTCTCATAAGGGATTTTTGCGAAACGTCGCGGGTGAAACCCCGGCCTTATCAGTGAAAGAAGCAATAAAATTCACCTCGCTGCGATATCCTACCCGATACGCAATCTCTTTGACAGACAAGGCTGTTGAGTGGAGCAGGGCTTTTGCTTCGTCAATTCGGTGCAATACGATATATTCATGGGGAGAAAAACCGGTACTGCTGCGAAAAAGCCGGGAAAAATGCGATGGACTCAAATTAACTGCAGCGGCAACGCGCTCAACCGGCAGTTCTTCAAACAAATGTGCAGCAATGTATTCCCGAGCTTGTGCGACGGGATGTTCGGCTGTCTTATCAAGAGAAGCATACTGCGGGAACAGCAGGCCACAAAGCAAGCGGTAAACGCGCTGCGAGCATTCGATCTCCGTAATTGTCTCATCGCGCAAGCCCGAAATGATCTGCGCAAACTCCTGCTCTGCGTGGCATTCTCCTGACGGTGTCATCACTTGCCTGCCGCCGCGAAACGCAAGAATCTGATCAAAAAAGGCGCGTGCGTTGCTGCCGTCAAAATGGAGCCACATAGCTTCTGCATTCCCGGCAGCGTAAAATCTATGCGGTCTGCGGCAGTCGACCAGACCGATCTGTCCCTGCTCTACGGAATAGGTGCTATCCGTTTCAAAATGTACAGTCCCTGAGCGCACATAGATCAAAAAAAAGTTTTTATGGCTCCCAAGTTTGCTGATCTCACAGTTATCACGGAAATCGTAGTTTTTATCATAATAGTAGTGTCCGCAGCGCGTTACATAAAAGAACAGGCTGCGCGCCATAGCAGACGGCGTGGAAAAAAAGCGTTCGGAACGCCATAGCACACCTGGCTCATTTAACACTTTCATACTGCTCCCACCTCGATATAATGATAGCACAAAATATAAATAGATTGCACTGTTTTCTTATTGTCAGCCCTTGTTTTTTTCGTTATGCTAACAGTAGAGGCGCAAGAATCCGAAAACGCAGCAGATCTACTGCAAATGGAAAAAAGGTTAGGAGGGCAGCCGAATGATCAAGGAAAAATCTTTTTATAAAACGTTTTTTATATTAACGTTTTCTTTGGCGCTGCAAAACCTGCTGACCTACGGCGTCAACTTGGCTGATAATTTGATGCTTGGCGCGTATAGTGAGAACGCTTTAAATGGTGCATCCCTTTGTAATCAAGTGCAGTTCTTGCTTCAAATGCTGGTCGTTGGAGCGGGCGAGGGGGCAGTTGTGCTGGGATCTCAGTATTGGGGGAAAGACCAATTGGAGCCGATCCCGCATATCATTGGCTGCGCGTTGCGGTTCGGCGTCGGCATGGCTGCGGCTTTGTTTGCAGCCGTCTTGTTTTTCCCGGCACAGATTTTGGGGCTGCTAACCAATGATGCTGCAGTCATCGCAGAGGGTGTCAAATATTTTCGAATCATCTGCTTTACCTATATCATTTTTACAGCCACCAATATACTGGTCGCTTCGCTGCGTTCTATTGGTATCGTGAAAATTGGCTATATCATTTCGGCATCCACACTCATTATTAATATTTGTCTCAATTCACTGCTAATTTATGGAAAATTAGGTTTCCCAGAATTGGGGATTCAAGGTGCTGCTTTAGCAACGCTGGTTTCGCGATGCGTAGAACTGTTAATCGTGATCCTATACTTGAAATTCCGTGAACAGAGGCTAAAGCTTACGCTGCGCAAACTGGTACACATTGATACCAGCTTTCTCAAAGATTATCAAAAGGTGTCTTTGCCGGTTCTTCTCAACCAGGCGCAGTGGGGCATAGCGCAGATGGTTCAGACTGGCATTTTAGGACACCTCGGCGCGGCGGCTATTGCAGCGAACTCCATTGCAACAATCATTTATCAGGTCTTATCTGTGGTAGCCTATGGCGCAGCTTCGGCCTCCAGTATATGGGTTGGACGAACGATCGGAGAGGGGCGGGAAAGCTTTCTGCGTCCGTTGGTTAAAACACTTCAAATTTTATTTATCGCGATTGGCGTTCTGTCCGGGCTTGCAATCTATTTTGCCCGCAACCCGATTTTAACGTTTTACAATATTTCTCCGGAAGCGCACCGCTTAGCACTGCAATTTATTGTTGTAATGGCAGTCACAACGGTAGGCACCTCGTATCAAATGGCCTGTGACAACGGGATTATCCGCGGCGGCGGCGATACTTCGTTCAGCATGAAAATGAATCTGTTCAGCATGTGGCTGATTATTGTGCCGCTTTCGTGGCTTGCCGCCTTTGTATGGAAATTCCCGCCGGTCGTGGTGTTCTTTTTGCTCAAATGGGATCAGCTTTATAAGGCTGTACCAGTTGCTATCCGTCTGCATAGCTGGAAATGGGTCAAACGAGTCACACGGCCCGACCCTACATAAGTCCACAAAACGCTCTCTCCTTTTTGAAAACCAGCCGATAGGCTGGTTTTCTTGTTGACAAACGGGTAAAAAAGTGGGATAATAATTAAGCTATCATGTGAATGTGATGAAGAAACGAGTTTTTTGATACCGGAACACAGCGAGAGGGGATAGTGCAAGCCCTCATCACGGACAAAAAGCAGCCATTTCTGAGCAGCCTGTGAAAACAGGCCGGCGGGACCTCCGATACCGGGTCGCTAAGATGCTTCTATTTAAAATGAGGGGCAGATTAGGGTGGTACCGTGGAAGCTTGGCTTTCGCCCCTAACGTTGGGCGGAGGCTTTTTTTATTTTGCAGATTTAAAAGCATGGAGGATAAATATGAAGTACAGAAGTCTGAATGAACTGCGCGAGATGTATCTTAGTTTTTTTGAATCAAAGGGGCATCTCCGCCTGCCGAGCTTTTCACTTATTCCGCAGAACGATCCGTCGCTGTTGCTGATTAACTCCGGCATGGCGCCTATGAAACCGTTTTTTACTGGCGAACAGGAGCCGCCGCGCAACCGTGTGACGACTTGCCAGAAATGTATCCGCACAGGCGATATCGAGAATGTCGGTAAAACGGCGCGGCACGGCACGTTTTTTGAAATGCTGGGCAACTTTTCTTTTGGAGATTATTTTAAGAAAGAAGCCATTGCCTGGAGCTGGGAATTCCTGACCAGCCCGGAGTGGGTTGGCATTGATCCCGATCTGCTTTACCCCTCCATTTATGTGGATGACGACGAGGCGTTTGAGATTTGGAACAAGGATATCGGCATTCCAGCAGAGCGTATTTTTCGCTTTGGCAAAGAGGATAACTTTTGGGAGCACGGCTCTGGCCCGTGCGGTCCTTGCTCAGAAATTTATTACGACCGTGGCCCTGCGTTTGGCTGCGGCAAGCCGGACTGTACGGTTGGCTGTGACTGTGACCGCTATATGGAGGTCTGGAACAACGTTTTTTCCCAGTTTGATAACGATGGTGCGGGACATTACACCGAACTTCAGCAGAAGAACATTGACACCGGCATGGGGCTGGAGCGTCTGGCCTGTGTGGTGCAGGGTGTAGGCTCGCTGTTTGATGTGGATACTGTGCGAAACATTACTGACCATGTATCTAAAATCGCCGGCAAGCATTATGGCGAGAGCGACAAGACGGACGTTTCGCTCCGCGTCATCACCGACCATATTCGTTCTACGGTCATGATGGTCTGCGACGGTGTTATCCCGTCCAACGAAGGCCGCGGTTACGTGCTGCGCCGCCTGCTGCGCCGTGCGGCGCGCCATGGCAAGCTGCTCGGCATCAACCGCCCATTCCTTTCAGAGATCGCAGAAACCGTAATCAAGGAATCTGGCGGCGCTTATCCGGAGCTTTGTGAAAAAAGCGTTTATATCCACAAGGTTATTGAGAATGAAGAGGCCAGCTTCAATAAGACGATTGACAGCGGACTTTCCATTCTGAATGATAAGATCGCGGCCTGCGGCGGCAAGGAACTGCCTGCGGCAGATGCGTTCCAGCTTTACGACACTTATGGCTTCCCGATCGATCTGACGCTCGAAATCTTGGAAGAGCAGGGCATGACGACCGATCGCGCGGCATTCGACCAGCTGATGAATGAACAGCGTGAGCGTGCGCGCGAGGATCGTAAGAAAATGGGCGATCTTGGCTGGCAGAGCGAGGAGCTTGGGCTGGACAAGTCTATCAAGACCCGATTTGACGGCTATCAGACGCTGGAGGAGCCGGCGAAGGTGCTGGCTATCGTTTGCGAGGGGGAGCCCTCCGGCAATGCGGCGGCCGGTGAAAAAGTGACTATCGTACTTGACCATACCCCATTTTACGCGGAAATGGGCGGACAAATTGGAGACCATGGCGTGTTATCCGCTAAGAGCGGAAAGGTAACTGTGACCGACGTGCAAAAAACCAAGGATGGCAAATTCATGCACATCGGCACCGTGGCCGAGGGAGAAATTTGTGTGGATGACGAGGTGACCGCCACGGTCGATCCGGCCTATCGTCAAGCGATCTGCCGTGCGCATACGGCCACGCATCTGCTGCAGCGCGCGCTTCGCATTGTGTTGGGTGAACATGTAGAGCAGGCGGGTTCCTATACTGCTGCAGACCATATCCGCTTTGACTTTACCCATTTTGCCGCGCTGACTGACGAGGAAATCGCCCAAGTGGAAGCGTTGGTCAACGATGCGATACTTGAAGGGCATCCGGTCATCACCGAGGAAATGGCAATTGACGAGGCGAAAAAACGCGGTGCCATGGCGCTTTTCGGTGAAAAATATGGCGAAACTGTTCGTGTTGTTCAGGCCGGCGATTCTGTTGAGCTGTGCGGCGGCACGCATCTGGATAATACCGCCAAGGCTGGCGTTTTCAAGATCACGGGCGAAGCATCTGTCGCGGCCGGGGTGCGGCGTATCGAGGCGGTCACAGGCAAGGGCGTGCTATCGCTGATGAGTGAGCATCAGACGTTGCTGACCGAAACCGCCAAGACGCTTAAAACCTCGCCGAGTGAATTGATACAGAAACTAGGACAGACTCTGAACGATTTGCGTGATCTTTCCAAGAATGTAGAAAAGCTAAACGCTAAGATTGCCAATATGCAGATGGTCGATTTGTTCAATGTATCGCGCGATGTCAAGGGCGTTAATGTGGTAGCAGCAAAGTTTGACGACGCAACCCCCGATATGCTACGATCCATGGGTGATAGTATCAAGGAGAAAGCGCCCAATATGGTAGCAGTTCTGTCGTGTGTCATGGGCGAAAAGGTCAATCTGCTCTGCGTATGCGGAGCGGAAGCTGTTAAAAAGGGCGCCCATGCAGGGAAAATTATTAAGGAGGTCGCTAAGATCGTGGGCGGCGGCGGCGGCGGCAAGCCGGACAGTGCGACCGCGGGCGGCAAGGATGCCTCGAAATTGGAAGAGGCCTTAGAAGCTGTCAATAATCTAGTAGACTCCATATTGTAAATCACTGTGAAGGGAGCGGATACCATGGATTGTCTGTTCTGCAAAATCGCTGCAGGTGAGATTCCCTCAAAAAAGGTGTATGAGGACGAGCAATGCTATGCTTTTTATGACATTGACCCACAGGCGCCGACGCATTTTCTAGTCATTCCCAAACAGCACATTGATTCGGCTGCGGCGGTGGACGCGTCTAACAGCGCGGTTGTCGCACGCTGCTTCGAGGTAATCGCCAAGGTTGCTAAGGATTTGGGGTTAGACAGTTTCCGTATCGTATCCAATATTGGCGAGCAGGCGGGGCAAAGCGTGTTTCACCTGCATTTTCACGTGCTTGCTGGACGTGATATGATCTGGCCTCCGGGCTGATAAAAGAAAAAAGAAGTGGCGTAAAAACGCCACTTCTTTTGCTGTGCACTGAAAGGAGGGGAGCGATTGTCCAGACGACCATTGGTGTTCTGTGTGCCCATGTTTGCCGCGGCGTTATATGTAGCGGTCATGCTGCAAAAAAGTATTGCGCTTTCCGCTTCGCTTCTGTTCTGTGCACTATGTTTAATTTCTCTTGCCGTTTTCTTTGAGAAGAGATATCTCCGGACTATTCTGCTGCTTACGCTGTCGGCCAGTATGGCTCTGACCTTTTTGTCGGCCTATGATGCAGTTTTCGTTTCTCCAATTCGGGCGCTTCATAGTCAGACTCTGAACATAACCGGAACGCTGTGCCAAGACCCGACTATCTATGATGACTGCCAACGCGCAGAATTGCAAATAGAACCCAGCGATAATGTGCCGCGCGCGTTTCGCACGCTTTGTTATCTGCCATTAACGGAAGAGTCGCTTTTGATAGGCGATCAAGTAGAACTCCAAGCGAAATTTTATCTGTCAGGTGATGCCGAGGGTTTTGACCGTGCAACTTTTCAGGCATCCAGTGGTTGCTTTATTTCTTCAGAGTTTGTAAAGGACGACAATGGCCGCGCTGTCCGGTTTTCGGTTATAAAAAGTAGCGGCAAAGCAGTTTGGCAGTATCCCCAACGCATAGCTCGCTATTGCAAGCAGATTATTTCTGAGAGCCTTCCTGAGCGGGAAGGCAGTTTGCTGAACGCCTTGCTTTTAGGCGATAAATCCGGTCTTAGCCGCACAGATTCCAGCGCCCTTCGAAAATCTGGACTGAGCCATTTGGTAGCGGTCTCTGGGTTGCATGTGGGATTTTTGGTCGCGTTTTGTTATCTGCTGTTTGGGCGAAGGTGGGGGACGGTTCTTTCTGTCTTGGTCATCTTGCTTTTCATTCCAATGGCGGGTGCAACCCCCTCGGTCATCCGCGCTGGCATCATGTATCTGGTCGCAGCAGGGGGATTCCTGCTGCGTAAAGAGGCTGATAGCCTCAACTCCTTGTTTCTCGCGCTGTTGATCTTACTTTTGTCCAACCCCTACGCAATCGCAAGCCTCAGCCTGCAGTTATCTTTTGCCGCTACGTTAGGACTCATTTTGTTTTCGGGAAAACTGCAATGCAGTATAATGCGGTTGTTTTCCGGCGCTTCCAGGCCGATGCGGAGCACAATGCGTTTTCTGGCAGGTGCTGTTTCGTGTACGATCTGCGCGTCGCTATTCACTATGCCTATTTTATTTTCAACCTTCGGTTACGTGTCTGTTTTATCTTTGCTCAGTAATCTACTGGTGGTCGGCGTGACAGCGGTGTGCTTTATCGGCGGTCTGCTGCTGTGCGTCTTTGGATCGCTCCATGCGAGCTTTGCCATAGGGATTGCATTCGTGCTACGGCCTTTTTTATCTTATATTCTCCGCGTGGCGGAACTAGTATCTTCCATCCCGTTCGGACTCATTTATTGGGAAGATGCTTTTGGCATTGCGGCCTTGTTTCTCTTTTTTGCTACGGTGTGGATTTGGATGTATGCCGCCACAAAAGTCAGGTGGCGCGTTGTCTTGCCGTGTGTTATTCTAATGTTGATTTCGCTGACTGCTGTGGGTACGTTTGTACAGTACTCACAATACCAAGTAACCTATCTCCCATGTGGTTCTGGCCAATCAATCCTCATTTCAAGAGCACCGGAAAAACTGACCGTCATTGACTGCAGCAGCACGCGGCAGGATGCTGCAGAGTTGTTGGAGGAATGGATGCTTTGGCATAATTTTGATCATATCGATACACTGATATTAACTGCTGTTGACAAAGGGCATGCCCGTAGCCTGCCAGATGTGATTGACCGGATACCTATAGAGAAAATCATCATCCCTGAAGGTTGTAAGCGTACCAAGCACAATGGCGCATATCTGGATAAGCTGGATCAAACGGCGGTTCCCGTGAACAAAGTGTCTGACACTCTGCAAATCAGCGATGCACCGAAGATCTCGCTTTTTTCGGTGACGGACGGCAAACTAGGCGTACAAATCGGTTCTCACACATTGGTGCTGCACAGTCCTACACAAAAGCAGCTGGCGGCCTACTTGGCCGATCATTCCCTCACGGCGCCCAATATCGTTTTAAACCAGGGGCAAACCTCGGAGATTGATCTGCTGCGTCAGGCATGTACTGATTTGCAGGCGGAGACGATTATTCTGCAAGCTGGATCACATACAATGCGGCAATTTAACGGGATTCCTATTTTAAGTCCTTATCAAACGGGAGAACTTATGTTAAACTACAAAAAAGATTAACTATTAGAAGTCAACCCCAAAAATGAAGGATGGTGGTAAAAAGTCAGATGGCTCGAAAAAGGTATAGCAAAGCAGAGGTCCGGCAGGACCTCAGATGGCTATTAAGGGGGATCAGGCTGCGGGGCAGTATGGCTGCCTGGATTTCTCCAGAGCGAAGATGAGCCGTACCAGTTTCTTGGCAGCATGGGATAAGGCGACGTTGTAATGCTTGCCCTCAGTACGCTTCTTGGCAAGGTAAGCAGCGAATGCGGGGTCCCAATGGCAGACGTACTTGGCAGCATTGTAGAGGGCATAGCGCAGATACCGTGAACCTCGTTTCTCCATGTGGGGATAGCAGTTTTTAAGCTGTCCGGATTGGTAGGTAGAGGGGGACATCCCAGCAAAGGCCAGCAGCTTGTCCGGGGAATCAAAGCGAGAGAAGTCACCAACCTCGGCCAGGATCATGGCACCCATGCGGTATCCAATCCCTGGAATGGTGGTGATGGGAGAATGCAGCTCATCCATGATGGACTGGATCGCGGTTTCAATTTCCTCAATCTCAGCGTCCAGTTCCCGGATGAGCCGGATGGTGTGCTGCAATTCCAGGGACTTGGCTGGCATCCTGGAGCCAACGGAGCATCTGGCGGCATCCCGGACCTCTACTGCCATATCCCTCCCATAGTGGCCTTTGGAGGCATCTGCCAACAGGGCCTTCAGTCTGGTCAAATGCACTTCAGCAACTTGTTTGGCCCCCGGAAATTCAGACAGCAGCGCATAAACCGACACCATGTGAAGTGTTGGCACCAGTTTTTCCAACTCAGGAAACAGGATGCACACCAGTCTGGAGATGGAAGTTTTCAATTTGGCCCGTTCTTTTACCTTGTCAAAACGGTATCTGGTGAGTGACTTTAATTCCTCGTTGTGGTATGCTGTATCCGTGTAGGGCTTGAGGCCCACATCGGACAAAAGCATAGCCGCAATCGTTCGTGCGTCAACCCGGTCTGTCTTCGTCTTCCTGAGACTGAGACTTTTCCGGTATAGATTGGTGCGCAGAGGGTTCAAGACATAGGTGGCCAGACCGTTGTCAAGAAGAAACCCAAGAATGTTGTAGCTGTAATGCCCGGTCGCCTCAAGCCCTACTTTTATGCTGCCTTGGGAGGTGGAACAGGCCCGGAGCTTGTCCAGCAGGGTGTTGAAGCCCTCCAGGTTATTAGGGATGGTGAATACATCCGCCAAGGTGACGCCCTCGGAGCTGAGAATGAAGCAGTCGTGCTTATCCTTGGCCACATCAATTCCAACGCAAATCATAGTAAAACCTCCAACGGCAAATTTGTGATGCTGTTTCCACAGAACACTTTGCTTTTGTAGCCTTGTTCCATATAAACCGTCTGGCGGTATTTAACTGATCAACAAAACTGCAAAGGGCTGTGGTTGGAACCTTTCTTGAACCATCTTGTGGTAGGAGGGTGCAACCAATCCACAGCATCCCTTACAGTGTAGCACAGCCCTTGGAGAGGGGCTTTAATAACTACTACTCTATAATACAAGGACGGTGCAAATGGAAAATGACCATAGTTCCGATTACATTTTCAAAGCGTATGTGGTGAACACCGCCGCCTATGACGCCGGAGACCGTGAGGCCTCCGGCGCATGGCTGTACTTTCCCACCTATGGCGAGGCAATCAATGAAGTCATGGAGCAGATCGGCCTTCCGGCGGGCGCGCCGCCGGGCAAGTATTTCATTGACGATTATGTTTGCAGGATCGACGGCATGAAGCCGGTCCTCCCCATGTACTGTGATTTTGGCGAGCTGGCTATGCTGGCACAAGGGCTTTCCGATCTCTCTTTGGAGGACCGGGATTTGCTGGCGGCAGTCCAGGAGTCGCCCTACCGCCTTACCACGCTGGAACAGTTCCGGGAGTTTCCACATAATACGGAGTTCTTCACCCTGGAGCCGAGCATCAAGCGGCTGGACGATCTGGGCTGGAGCTATGTAGCACAGCACATGGACATTCTTCTGACCCCGCCGCTTTTGGACGCCATCGACCCTGTGCCGTTTGGAAAGCACGCTATGGAGGAAGATAAGGGCTGCCTTACCAACTACGGCTATCTCGCCCCTCCCGGCGACGAATGGCAGCATGAGCAGGATGCCCGCCCTGCGAAAAAGCAGGCGGAAAAGAAGCCCTCCATCATGGAACGGCTTGAACAGAGCAAAAAGGAATGTGCAGGCCAGAACAAGGCGCAGCCCCACCGGGGAAAATCTGCGCCGGAACTTTAAGGAGGTGCGAGTATGCCGGATTACAGTTATGATAAAGATTATCCTTTCGCCGCCTTTATTACCAACCTTGGGAAGTACAACGAGGGTGAGCTTGTGGGCGAATGGGTGAAGTTTCCCACCACCTATGACGAACTGCAAAAAGTGTTTGAGCGCATAGGTATCGGCAAGACGGACGATTTCGGGCAGCCCTATGAGGAATGGTTCATCACCGATTACGATTGCTATGTGGGTAGCCTGTATGACAAGCTGGGCGAATACGAAAGCCTGGACGAGCTCAATTATCTGGCGTCGAAGATCGGCGAGATGGACCGCGGCGAATACAACCAGTTCCTTGCGGCTATGGAGATAGGCGAACATTCGGGCAGCTTGCGGGAGATCATTAACCTTACGGATAATCTGGATTGCTACGATATTGACCCGGATATTGAGGACCATGACGACCTGGGGCGGTATTACATCAACGAGCTGGACGCCATGCAGGTGCCGGAGCATTTGAAGAATTATATCGACTACGAGGCCTACGGCCGGGATGTTGCTCTGGAGGAAGGGGGCAGCTTCACCGAGTTTGGATATGTGCGGGATACGGGTTCTTCCTTCCATGAGTATTACAACGGCGACCGTGACAATATCCCGGAGGAATACCGCGTTATGAGCAAGCCGGAGGCGGAAGATGAATTGACCCAGGATGAAAAGCTGGATATGGCGACCGATCTTGCCTTTGACCTGGACGAGTTTTTCCGTGCCCATGACAAGGATTATGCCGGGGCGTATCCCGATCCCCATGAGGCAAAGGAGCGTCTTGCGGATTTGCTGGTAGCGGACAGGCTGCAAGAGATCGATGCCCGGCTTTCCGATTTGGGACAGACAGAACAGGACACCCTTCCGATTGAGGTTGCCGGGTACAAGGAGGCAACCGGCTATGAGGAATACCTTGACATTGACACGGCGGCGATCCGTGAGGCGCTTCAAGACCCGGATAAATCCCATGTGGATAAAATGCTGGCCTTTGCGGAAAAGGTGGAACGGGAGTACGCCGCCGAAGCCGCCGCTTTCGTGCAGACCCCGGAAAGTATCTTGGAGCAGGCGCGGGCGGTCTACGGCGACCAGACGCCAGAGGATACCTTTTCTATCTATCAGATCAAAGATGGCGCGGAGCTGCGGGATTATCGTTTTGAGTCGCTGGACAGCTTGCAGCGAGCCGGTCTTTCTGTAAGACCGGAGAATTACGAGCGGGTTTATACTGCGCCGCTGACCGGGAAAGATGATTTGGAAAGCATCTTCACGAAGTTCAACATCGACCGCCCCGATGATTTTCACGGTCATTCTCTGTCGGTGTCCGATGTGGTGGTATTCCATCAGGACGGCAAGGATACTGCCCACTTCTGCGATAGCGCAGGCTTTACGGAGGTGCCACAGTTTTTGGAACCGGCACCTGTGCCAGATAACTGCCTCACTGGAGAAACAATCCGCACGCCCAGGGGCAGCTTCCATTTGACCGATATGACGAAAGAGCAGATGGAGGCGGCCGGATACGGTTTTCATCACGCTTCGGACGATGGGCGCTATCAGATCATGGCAAACGGGACGCGGGCCTTCGCCATCCGAAGCGAAACCGCCCTCACGCGCTCCGAGCCGGACAATCCCCTTCGCACCGCTGAAATGACCCTGGAAGATGATTACGGCATGATCGACGGCATTGTAAACAACGGCAGACGCGACGAGGAATTGGAAAAGGCAAAGGAGGCAGCGGCAAAAACTGTCCCGGATAAAAAGCCCTCCATCATGGAGCGGCTGGAGGACGCCAAACGGGAGTGCGCCGGGCGCAAGTCACTCGATAAGGCAGCGCCGCAGAAAAAACCGCCGGAGCTGGGCGACCTATGAGCAAAAGCAAGAAATGGCGGCTGGAATGGTCCTTCTTCCTGGGCGAGAACGGCAGGCGGCAGTATAACAAGGTCTGTAAGGGCTGCGTTCACGGCTGCAAACAGAGTTTCCGGGCAACGCTGGTACAATGTCCGCATTACCTTTCCCTCCGTTCCAAAAAGTGCGGCGATAAAGGTTGAAAAGCGGCAAATAAATCCTCCGTGTCGGCTTTTCGGGAGGCGGGCAGTATGATTTCCCATGCAAGGCGCATGGGGCGAAAATGAAGGAAAAGGGCGTGAAAACACACCTTTTCAAAGCATGGCAAAGGAGCGTCATCATCGGCTTGTCCGATGGTGACACTCCTTATATTTATATGGCAGTAGTGATAAAAGTCTCTATTTTGGAAATAGTAGCGTCTACTTCGGAAATGTTTTTTCTCAAAAGTCGGTGCATATCTTGATTGATTTCAACATCATGCCCTTTAATATGTATTACCTTTTCGCCTAAAGCAATATGCCCCAATCGATTACGATACATATTGACTTTGTCTATATAATATTGTTTAAAATCACTTGGGCAGGTATCGCCTGGCATATGATATTCTGTCGATAAAATTGGCAAAATGACTTGAACAATATCTAGTCTATCAGCTATGCCCAATGTATAATCATCGTTATTCGCATGACTAAAACAACACTCGGCGGCCTTTGCAGTTTCAACCGTTTTCTTGACGTGAGATTTTTTGTTATCCAATAAAGCGGTGAGTTTTTGCGATAAACGTTCTTTCTGCGTTTGGTCAAAGTTTCGCCAACAGATGTTGAGAATTTCCCTGATTCGAACTTCAAAACCACTGGTGTTGTCCAAAACGAACCCGCGCAAATTAACAATGTCCTCAGAACGTCTAACTATCTTTTGTATAATTTTTTCGACCTTATCGGTGAAAATCGTGTAATCGCGCTTGGTTAAATACACGCCATCAATAGGAGGCATTTGTTTCCTGATAGCGGATAGCATATTCTGTTCTTCTGACGAGTAAAACAAAATGTCCGTCAATATATTACTGTTTCGTAACGCTACAACAATTGTGTCTCCAGTCGCACCTTCCGCTAATTTATAATCCATTAAAATCAAGTCATAATCATTGCCTATCAATTCACTTAATGAGAAGTCATCACCATCTCTTCTTGTAATATCCGGCGTAAGATAGTGTGTCTCAAGAATGGATTTAACAAGCAAACATTCCATATTAAACCAAGCAGGTTCATCTTCAAACCACAAAATTCTAAAAGAAGTGTTCATTTTTTTAGCCTCACAATCAATCTAAATCCTGCGCGATATGCGGTATCTATATCAACAGTACCCTTCATTTCATCGACAAGCTGTTTAATATGATATAATCCAATTCCAAATCCCTTTTTCTTTGTATTAGAAGAAAATCCCCATTCAAACAAAGATGTTGGGTCAATATCCTCAGCTAGACCAATACCATTGTCAGAAAAAATAATTTCAACATAGTTGCTTGCTTCAGACATTTCAATGTTGAGTGCTGTTGCGCCCGCCTTTATCGAATTACTTGCAATATTGTCAATAATGACACCAATTGATGATGCATCAAATTTGCATTCAAATGCCTGATCGTAGAAAGTCAAATTATATTTTAAGCCTTGAATTACAAGACCAGCATCAATATACTGACGAATAAAATCATAGATACTGTTCTTTCCATTTTGTTTCAGTGCCTGATTTCCATGTATAGCTAAATCAGATAATTTATGCGCTTTCTCGTTAGCTTGATAGATTTGACCGATAATTGACAATACAAAGTCTTTGTTCTCCATCTCTGCGGGCGCAAGCAATTCGCGCAAATAATTTATGTACCCCTTGGCGGCATCGGTAAGGGTGTATACTGAATGGAACCCGTTAATAAGGTTTGTTACATCCTGATTAGCACTTCCTTTGAGGAAATATATTTGTCGTTCTCTAGCTTGTCCCTCTTGCTGAGCTTTAATTAGTTCCTTCTCCTGAGCCGCTTTTTCTTCTTCCAATTCAATATTATGAGATGCAATTGCTTCTGTTCGCTTTTTCAGCGATTGCGCCAAACTAATTAGCCCACTGTCCTGAGTTTGTTCAGCAACGCTCTCAAGCTTTTTCAGGGAAGTTGTAAGGCTCTCTTGCTTTTTGTCATTTTTTAATAAAATATTGGGATTATAATCAACGCTGACTATATCGTTCGCATCCACATTGGTGATGAACTGCGAAATAATCTGATTGCCAATCTCATTTGGCTGTATAGTATGTGTGGGGTCACTCTTTAGGGGCTCACCCCAGCCAATAAGATTGACGACATATTTTTCAAGAACCTTCAAGCCTTTTTCAAAAAAGAGATTTGTAAGCTCATCTACAGCGTTTGTATGAATAAAGCCATGTGCGCGACTCGTTGTCTCAACAAAACCGTCATTTTTACCCTTGATGGAAATACGTCCCATTATTTCGCGGGTGCCTAAAAACCGCTTCCATCCCTGTGCCTTGCGCTGGTCAATCCCAAAGAAATCTTGACCAGGTTCACCATAAGGATTAATTCGGAAGCCGTTTTTATATATAAAGACCGAGCCATATTTTATCGGTTGAACTCCACCCATTTGACGAGTAAAGCTAACCTTAGCACTCTGATTTAGGAAAAAAACTACAATACTGATGTCGTGTAGCTCAGGATAATTCCGGTTTTTTTCTACAATGGAGAAGATGTATTCACCGCGATCAGACAGCCTGCTTGTAATGTGCTTACCATCTTGAGATACGCTTACTTCAACGCTAGTTGTTTTTATATTTAGCTTTTCAAAAATGTCATTGTGAATTAGGCCATTGACAATATCACGATCGGTATTAATCCCAGCTTTTTGCAGCGTCATATTATCATTTTCCTTCTCGGAGGCTACAATAAGCTCAATATCAAATGGAATCTCTCCCTTGTTTGCATCAGGGCTAATCAACTTCATTAACGAGCGCTTGAGCCGCAAAAGTGCATCGCGATCCCAATCTTCACGCAGCTGCTCGACAATAAGAGTTGTACCCTTCTCAAAACCACCGGGAAGCTGCTTCACAATTGAGTATTGAACAGGGATACTCATAAATTCTTGCGTATCATCAAGCTCAAATTTGTTCCAATTCACCTCTACCATATTTGCAGCATTATCGTTTTCAGTCTTAGTAACCAGAGTTAATAGTGCACCTAACCGATCACATGAAAAGCGACCCACACCTTTAGCACCAGCTACTTCACGCTTAATTTCATCTCGATATGAGGATTTTTCACGGTTCTGTGGTTTCTTTTCCGAATATGCGACAAACAGCCACTTGCTAATAATATCATCGTAGGTCATGCCGTTCCCGTTATCCGAAATAATAATTTTTTCAGCACCATCGTCTGTTTGAACAAATGATATTGTAACTTTACTTGCACCTGCATCATATGAATTTTTGACCAACTCGAACATGGCTATGTATTTATCACTGATTAAATCTCGGCCAATAATATTCTTGAGCCCGGAGCTTACGCGGAAGGCTAACTCACTATTCTGTTTGTTCATGCGATAGCACCTCCAATATAGCAAGTCCTACTTGCTCTGCAAACAGCGGTGGAACTGCGTTACCTACCTGAGTATAGCGAGGGACTTCCTGTTTGCGTCTTTTTCCTCCAGATGTATATTTCCCCTTGAATTGAAACCAATCAGGAAAACTTTGAATTCGTGCATGCTCACGTACAGTTAGAATTCGAGGTTCCTCGTAGTGAACCAATTCATCAGGAATAGATGTAATCGTTGGGGCCTGCGCATTTGCATCCAAAACAGTAACTCCACGGCGGTTTAGATTTTCGACTATATTATCATCAGGCGTAATTCGCCTACCTATTGGAGCGTTCAGTAGTAGCTCCTCTTGTAGCTTGATAATTTCCTTGCGGTGATTAACAAAACGATGACTATCCACAGCACATCCATCGACTACTATACCTTTTCGCATTAGACGCTGATAACCAGATTGCGCGAAACCATAAACACCGGCTTGAAATCCTTTGGTATCAGGTGATGGCGTTGTTCCACAAGATTTTTTCAAATCGTCAATAGCATCCCGAATATTTGTTGAGCAGGAAATGCCCTTTGAATTACAGAATGCATTTCTATTCTTTTCAAGTGTTGAGAAAACATCTTTAGGTGAATGATCTCTCATCGCCACCAAAATAAATCTCTTCCTGTTTTGCGGGACACCATATTCAGACATATCCACGATTTGATGTGCAGTTTTATACCCTAATCGCTTTAATGCACGTTCAACATAAGAGGAGTATTGTTTGGTTCCTTTTTTTCCTTTGAAGTTCACAGTAAACCCATGAACATTTTCAAAAATAATGACCTTTGGCATAACTAATTTAATAAATTTTATATAGGATTTTACCAATTTGTTCCGCTGGTCATTCTTATCTCTTTTGCCCGCCATAGAGAAACCTTGGCAAGGTGGTCCACCAGCTACCAATGTTACCTTGCCTTGCAGGTCAAGTAGCTCTTGCGTATGCTTTTTTAGTAATATATTGATATCACATTCTTCAATTGGTAGCCAAGCCGGCCATTCAAAGTGTTTCTTACTCTGAATAAGATTATAGTTCAAGGTAGAAAAAGCATCAGCATTTTTTTCAATTGCAAATAAGCCTGCCCACCCAGCTTCTAACAAGCCAGTAGACAAGCCACCACATCCTGCAAAAATATCAATATAAAAATGCTTGTTTCCCATCATAATTCCTCTAACAATTGGATATAACTATTCATAATAATAATACCATGGCTTTAAGCAAACTTCAAGAACAGGTGGTGATTTTGTGCTTTACTGTCGATTTTTTAAAGTTGATCGTAATACAAATTGGGATGCCTTAAAAGAGCAGACTCATTTGCATGAGTTGAACAGCAAAAAAGTGTTGCCTTATAAAATCCTAACGTCAATTGTCCTATCTCATGACGAGTTTGATGATCTATGCAAAAACATACATCTACCGCACTTCTCATATAAGGAATTTGCAAAAAGGTCAGTTGCAAATTCAGACGGAATATGGAATTGCATTGTACTTCGTGGGAAAAGTGAAAATCGAGAATTGATAATATACACAGCAGGGCAACTGTATCCCTTGTATGCGGGCATAAAAGAATAATGAAGGCAGTTTTATCATCAGTTCGGATAAAACTGCCTTCATTTTACATTTTTCTCTTTGCAGGAACCACACAAAGCACAAGCCTATAACCTGTCAACGGCACATACCATGCGGCGACGAGCAGCCGCCACACCAGGACAAAGCCGCCGATAATCCCACCGATCACGAAGTTCAGCAGGAACAGCGGGAGCGCCGTTCCCAGGGAACCGCCCGGCACGATCCACGCAAACATACGGGGGATGCCGAAGGGCAATCCGCAAAGTATGAACAGCCACATATAGTCTATCTCTCCGTTTTTGATGCAGGCGGATTTGAAAATGCAATAGAGCAGCGCGGCAACCGCCACGGGCAGCACGCTCTTTTTCAGAAAATCCTTGATGATCTCGCCCTTTGTCATAGGCTATGCGCCTCCCTTCGTACTTCGATTATAACCGACAAATCAACCAGCGCCCAGCCCTTTATCCCTGAAGTGTCCGTAAACACAAGAAAAGGCGTAACCGTCAGTTACGCCCCTTGTGAGATCGCAATATAAAAAGCGAGTGGTCTCACAGCATTTCAAATGCTATAAGACCACTCGCCATGGTGCGGGTAACAGGACTTGAACCTGCACGTCAAGGACACCAGAACCTAAATCTGGCGCGTCTGCCAATTCCGCCATACCCGCATTTATATTTAGTATACCGGGTTTGGGGCGGCTTGTCAATTGCGTACTTGGGGGAAATTCACCGCAAAAAACTGTAAACAGCTATACCAAACCGGCAAGTTGTGTGCTATACTAAATCTGTATAAGTGTTTTGTAACGGATGGGAGAGACCATGAAGCGATTCCGCGTGATTCCCGTGCTGCTCGTTTTGCTTTTGGGGCTGTCGGGCTGCACGATCCCCTCGGGCGACGAACTGCTCGCCGCGCCCAAACCCTCCAAAAACTATCAGACGCTGCAAACCGAGCTGGAAAAAATTCAGACCACGCAGATTTATGCCGCGCCGGTGTCGGGCGAAAACCGTTCGACCGTGCAGCTTGTCGATCTGGACGGTGACGGCGTTGAGGAATCCATATCCTTTTTCCAGCAAACCGGAAACAGCAATGCATTTACTGTGTATGTCCACAAGAAGCAGGGCGACACCTATGTAAACACAGGCTCGGTGCAGGGCTCGGGCACGGCTATCCAGTCGGTCGACTACCCGGTCATCACGCCGGACGGCAGGCGCGGGATGGTCATTTCATGGAAGCTCGCGGGCGACGGCCTGGGCGCGGCCACGGTGTGTGATTTCGACGGCTCCTGCGCGCCGCGCGTGCTGCTGGAGACCGAGTATTCCGCCATGCAGCTCGCGGATCTGTCCGGAAACGGCGCAAAGGATCTGCTGCTGCTCGGCACAGATGAAAAAGGCCGTCGCGTCGCGCGCCTATACCAGTACGCGGCGGGCGAGCTGACGCTCGGCGGCGAGGTCGCGACCAGCCCCGAGGCGGTCACGGTCGTGCGGATGACGAGCGGGCGCGTAAAGGATAGTGTGCCTGCAGTGTTCGCAGAGCAGCGCACCGAGTCCGGCGCGGGGTTAACCACCGACATTTTCGTCTTTACCGACGGCACGCTCCGAAACCTCGCGCTGGACGGCGAGGATACCTCAGCTCGCGGTACCTACCGGCCGATCTTGGTCTACGCGGCCGACGTCAACGCCGACGGCGTGACCGAGCTGCCGCGCGCGGTGCTCATGGCGGGCTATACCGACGCCGCCTCGGCCGACGCGGTGTTTATGATCGATTGGTACGCCTACGGGGTGGACGGGCAGCCGCAAAAGGTGAAGACCACCTATCAGAATGTGTCCGAGGAGTGGTCGCTGTCCATCGACGACGGCTGGCACGACCGTATCACCGCCGCGAAGACCAGCGAAAACGGCCTCAACGCCACGCATTTTTATCAATACCTGGGCGGTGACCAGCGATTGCCGCTGTTTACCATATACTGCGCGACCGGCACGCTGAGCGACTATTACGCGGCGCGCACCGATCTCATCCAGCTTGCTACAACGAGCAAAGCCGTCTTTTTTGCCCGCATTGAGGACACCGCGGGCAGGAGCGACATCTCGGTCTCCGAGGACGGCATCCGGGAACGGTTCTCGGTCGTCACGCAGGATTGGCATTATTAGAAGCTTGAATTTCTTTAAGGAGGATTCTCCATGAAACGCAAAATACTGGTGCTGGAAGACGAAGAAAACATTCGCTCCTTCTTAGTTTTGAACCTGAAGCGCTCGGGATATGAAGTCATCGAAGCCGAGACCGGCGAGCAGGCGCTCGAAAAATACCATGAAAACCAGGATATCGCGGTCGCGGTGCTCGACGTGATGCTGCCCGGTATCGACGGCTACGAGGTCTGCCGCTCGATGCGCGCGGCGGGCTATGCCGCCGGCATCATCATGCTGACCGCCCGCGTGCAGGAGACCGATAAGGTGACCGGCCTGATGAACGGCGCGGACGATTATGTGACCAAGCCGTTTTCCGTCATCGAGCTTGCCGCGCGCGTGGACGCGCTGTACCGCCGCGTGTCCGGCTCGCCTTTCTCCGAGGAGGACGTGATCAAATCCGGCCCGTTCAAGCTCAACCTGCGCGCGCGCGAGGTGCTCAAAAACGGCATCAAGATCGAGCTGACGCAGATCGAATACGGGCTTTTAAAAGCGTTTATGGAGAATATCGGCAAGGCGCTATCGCGCGATGATCTGCTTGAAATGGTCTGGGGGCACCACTATGTGGGCGAGCTCAAGATCGTGGACGTGAATATCCGCCGCTTGCGCATCAAGATCGAGGACGACCCCGCCAACCCGTCCCATATCGTCACCGTGCGCGGGTATGGGTATATGTGGGAAGGGTAAACGGGTTTCGCCAACACCAAAACGAAAGGCCTTTTTCTATGAACTACCACAAGCAAAAGAAAATACAGCCCGAAGCAGTGCCGTCCGCGCCCAAGGTGCAGCACTCGCCGGGCGGCCTGCGCGGCCGCTGGATGATGAACTATCTCAGCTTTGTGCTGGTCATCCTGGCGGCCGTCGTTATTTTGGTTTCGGTCGGCGTTTCGGGGTATTATTACTCGAATGTGCGCGAAAGCCTGGTCGGCCGGAGCGAAAATGCAGCGAGCTTTTTCCACAAATACCTGACCGGCACCTACAACCAGTTTTATTCGGCGGCCGAACAGTATATCGCGGATTTTGAGATCCCCGATAAGCTGGAATTGCAGTTTCTCGACCGCACCGGCCGCGTCATGATGTCCACCTCGGGGCTGACCGGCGGCGGTACGCCCTCCACCGAGGACGCGGGGCAGGCGATCAGCGAGCAGAAGACGGCCGTCTTTTCGGGGCGCGACCCTCTTTCGGACGAGCGCGTGATGAGCGTCACCACGCCGCTGTTTTCAGGGCGCGGCGAACTGATCGGCGGCGTGCGCGTCATTTCCTCGCTTTCCATTGCGGAAAAGCAGATCTGGATCATCATCGGCATCGCGATTTTGGTCAGCCTGGTGTTTTTGTTCATGGTCGTCGCATCAAGCTCGTATTTCATCAAATCCATCGTCGACCCGGTGCTCAAAATTAACACCATCGCCAAGGAGATCGCGGACGGGCGCTACGGCGTGCGCCTGCAAAAGACCTATGACGACGAGATCGGCGAACTGTGCGACACGATCAACTATATGTCGGACGAGATCAGCCGCGCCGAGCGCATGAAGAACGACTTCATCTCCTCGGTCTCGCATGAGCTGCGGACACCGCTCACCGCCATCGGCGGCTGGAGCGAAACGCTGCTTGCGGGCGGCGGCGAGGACCCTGAGGAGGTCATGCAGGGCCTCAACATCATCCAGAAAGAGGCCGGCCGGCTGACGCGCATGGTCGAGGAGCTTTTGGATTTTGCGCGCATCGAATCCGGGCGCATGAAGCTCGAGGTCGAGCTGTTCGACGTATCCATCGAGTTGTATGAAGCCGTGTATATGTATGAAAACCTGCTGAAGAAGACCGGTATGCAGCTTTCCTATGACGAGGACGACGAACAGACCTATTATATTAACGGCGACCGGCACCGCATGAAGCAGGTGTTCCTGAACATCTTAGACAACGCCGCCAAATACGGCGCGGACGGCAAAAAGATCGATATCACGCTGCGGCGCGAGGGCGGCAAAATCGCTGTCACCGTGCGGGACTACGGCGCGGGCATCCCCGAGGCCGAGCTGCCGTTCGTCAAGGAGAAGTTTTACAAAGGCTCGTCGAAGCAGCGCGGCAGCGGCATCGGCCTTGCTGTGACCGACGAGATCGTCCGCCTGCACGGCGGCACGCTCGAGATTGACTCGGCGCTGGGCGCGGGCACAACGGTCACCATCTTGCTGCCGTCCGCCGAGGCGGAAAACGAACTGGGCATCACGGGCACGATCCCGCCAATCCCGGACACCCCCTATTCACCCGAAGGAGAACCCTAATGGAACAAAAGAAAACAACGATCGGCGGACAGGCCATCATCGAGGGCATTGTCATGAAAGGGCCGAAAAAGTCCTGCACGGTCGTGCGTAAGTCGGACGGCGAGCTGGTCGTCAAAGAGGACCAGACCAAAGCCCCTGCCGCCATCTGGAAAACGCCCATCCTGCGCGGCGCGTATACGCTGTTTGCCGCGATGAAGGACGGCATCGAGGCCATCAACTATTCGGCCTCGTTCTTCGAGGACGACGAGCCGGACGTGCCGCCCTCCAAGTTTGAGATCTGGCTCGAAAACAAATTCAGCTCGGCGGGCATCGATAAGTTTATCATGGGCCTGTCGACCGTGATCGGCATCGCGCTTCCGGTCGCGCTGTTCATGCTGCTGCCCAGCTTTCTGGGCGGGTTCGTGCCCGAATCGTGGGGCGTTCTGGCGCGCAACGTGTTTGAGGGCGCCGTGCGCGTTCTCATTTTCCTGCTGTTTATGTGGTCGGTCTCCCATATGAAGGACATCCGGCGCACGTTCGAGTATCACGGCGCCGAGCACAAGACCATTTTCTGCTATGAATCGGGCGCCGAGCTGACCGTCGAAAACGTCCGCAAGCAGGGGCGGTTCCATCCGCGCTGCGGCACAAGCTTTATGTTCGTGCTCATCATCATCGCGACGATTGTGTCGTCCATCGTGTTTTCGCTCATCGAGATCACCAACCCGTGGCTGCGCATGCTGGCGCACCTGATCTTGCTGCCGCTCGTGGTCGGCATCAGCTATGAATTCAACCGCTGGGCGGGGCGGTCGGACGGGGCGCTGTCGCGCGCGCTGCGCTGGCCCGGCCTGATGATCCAGCGCCTGACCGTGTTCGAGCCGGACGATTCGATGATCGAGGTCGCGATCGAGGGCATGACGCGCGTCATCCCGGAGGATAACTCCGACCAATGGTGAAAAAAGGTAAGGGGGCAGCCCGCATTGACGAAAACGATCAACGATGTGTATATGCAGCTTTTCAAGCGCTTTAAGGAGGCGGGCTCGCCACAGCCGTCGCTCGAGGCGCGCGAGCTGACCGCCTATGCCTGCAAGGTGGACAAGGGGCGTACAGCCGAATGGGGCCACATCTATCTGGACGACGCGACGGTCGATTTCGCGAACCTGCTTTGCGACCGCTGTCTGGACGGCGAGCCGCTCGCGTACATCTTAAACGAGTGGGATTTCTACGGGCTGACGTTCAAGATCGACAAAAATGTGCTCATTCCGCGTTCGGACACCGAGCGGCTGGCCGAGCTTGCCATCGAGCGGGCGCAGAAAGCCGTCAACCCGCGCGTGCTGGACCTTTGCTGCGGCTCGGGCTGCATCGGCATCGCGGTTGCGCACGAGGTGGAGGACGCGCGGGTGACCGCGGTAGACATTTCGGATAACGCGGTGCGCCTGTCGCGCGAGAACGCGCGGGCGAACGGCGTGTTTTCGCGCTATGTCGCCCTCAAGGCCGACGTGCGCTTCCGACCGCAGAACAATCTGGGCAAGTTCGATGTGATCGTATCCAACCCGCCCTATGTGACCGCTGAGGAAATGCGCGGGCTGGACCGCAGCGTGCGGGAGTTCGAGCCCGAACAGGCGCTTTACGGCGGGCCGGACGGCCTCGATTTTTATCGATCCATCTGCGGCAAGTGGGGCGACCTGCTCGTGCCGGGCGGCCTGATTTTGTTTGAGTGCGGCTACCGGCAGGCGACGCAGGTGTGTGCCATTCTGGAGGACAACCGCTTTTCCGGCATTGGCATCACGGAGGATCTCGCGGGCGTGCCGCGGATCGTTTACGGGGAAAACCCGGCGCAGGAAGAGATTTGATAGAGGTACACCCGGCAGTTGCTGCCGGGTGCTTTTTATAAAAACGAAAATTTGTTCGATTTATTCTTGCTTTTTATTTTGCACCCTGTTATAATGGGTTCATTGAAAGCAAGGCGGAGGAAACAACATATGGCAACGAAAAAACAGCTCGAAAAGGTCGCCCCGGCGGCGGATAAGCAGAAAGCGCTTGAAAAAGCGCTCGGACAGATCGAGACCCAGTTCGGCAAGGGCTCGGTCATGCGCCTGGGGCAGAACACGGGCATGAGCGTCGAGCATATCCCGACCGGGTCGATCGGGCTCGACCTCGCGCTGGGCATCGGCGGTCTGCCGCGCGGCCGCATCGTGGAGATCTACGGGCCTGAATCCTCCGGCAAGACGACGGTCGCGCTGCACGCGGTCGCAGAGGCGCAGAAGCAGGGCGGCACCGCCGCGTTTATCGACGCGGAGCACGCGCTCGACCCCATTTACGCTAAGGCGCTCGGCGTCGATATCGACAGTTTGTTGGTCTCCCAGCCCGATACCGGCGAGCAGGGGCTGGACATCGCCGAGGCGCTCGTGCGCTCGGGCGCGATCGATATTGTGGTCATCGACTCGGTGGCCGCGCTCACGCCCCGCGCTGAGATCGAGGGCGAAATGGGCGATTCGTTCGTCGGCCTGCACGCCCGCATGATGAGCCAGGCTATGCGCAAGCTTGCCGGCTCGATCGCAAAAAGCCAGTGTGTGGCCATTTTCATCAACCAGCTGCGTGAAAAGGTCGGCGTGATCTACGGCAGCCCCGAGGTGACGACGGGCGGCCGCGCACTCAAGTTCTACGCCTCCGTGCGTATCGATGTGCGCCGCACCGAGCATCTCAAGACCGGCACCGAGGCCATCGGCAGCCACACGCGCTGCAAGGTGGTCAAGAACAAGGTCGCGCCGCCGTTCAAGGAGGCTGAGTTCGACATTATGTATGGCGAGGGCATCTCGCGCACGGGCGAGCTGGTCGACCTCGGCGTGAAGTACGGCATGGTGCAGAAGGCGGGCGCGTGGTTCGCCATGGGCGAGACCCGCCTCGGCCAGGGGCGCGACAACGCCAAGCTGTATTTTAAGGAGCATCCCGAAGAGGCGGACGAGCTGCAAAAGAAGATTATGGAGGCCGTTGAGGCCGAGCGCACAAAAACCGCGCAGGCGTCGGCCGTCAAGGCCGCCCCGGCCGCCGGCACGCCGGCGGCGAAGCCCGCCGCGCCCAAGGCGGCCTCGTCCAAGGCCGTGTCCATCGATGCGGACGATTTTGACGATCTCGAAGAATGAGCGACGATAAATACCGCGCCGCGCTCGACGCGGCGGCAAAGCAGCTCTCCTACCGCGCGCTGTCCTGCGACGGCCTGCGTCAGAAGCTGATCGACAAAGGCCATGAGGAACAGGCCGCGGAATACGCGGTCGCGTGGCTGCTCGAGCGGCACCTGCTGGACGACGCGGCGTATGCCGAAAGCGTCGTGCGTTCCTGCGCGCGCAAGGGCTATGGCGAAATGCGCATTCGGCAGGAGCTTAAAAAGCGCATGGTGAGCCGCGAGGCGGCGGAAGGGGCGCTCGCGGGCTTCGCGCCCGAACAGGAAACGCTGCTTGCCCTGCTGGATAAACGCCTGAAAGGCGATTTGTCGGACAAAAAGGAGATCGACAAGGCGGTCGCCTTTTTGCAGCGGCGGGGCTACGGCTGGCATGACATCCGCGACGCGCTCGCGGCCTACGAGCAAAGCCTTTCGGAAGCAGACGAGCTGTAACAAACGCGCCCTTTGGGGCGCGTTTTTCTGTTGCTGACAAACACGGGATTGCGTGTTATAATAATTGCAAGCGAAAAACGGAATAGGAGAACAATACTGTGAGCAAAATTGCACTGATATCGCTCGGCTGCGCCAAAAACCTGGTCGACAGCGAGCATATGCTCGCCCTGCTGCGGGCGGCGGGGCACGAGATCGTGGACGATATGGCCGAGGCCGAGTGCGGCGTCGTCAACACCTGCGGGTTCATCGAGGCGGCCAAGGAAGAGGCGATTGAAACCATTCTGGAGGCCGCGCAGCATAAAAAGACCGGGAAAATGCGCGCGCTCGTCGTCACGGGCTGCCTGGTGCAGCGCTATGCGGACGAAATGCGCGCGGAGCTGCCCGAGGTCGACGCGCTTTGCGGTACGGGAAGCTATGAAAACATCGTCGACGCGGTAAACGCCGCCTTGCAGGGGCAAAAGGCCGCTTATCTGAGCGATATGGCCGCGGCCGCGCTGGATGGCGCGCGCGACCGGCTCACGCCGTCCTACACCGCGTATTTCAAGATCGCGGAGGGCTGCTCGAATAAGTGCGCGTACTGCATCATCCCCAAGCTTCGCGGGCCGTACCGTTCCCGGGAAATGGACGCGCTGCTGGACGAAGCCCGGGCGCTCTCGGACGCAGGCGTGAAAGAGCTGATCGTCATTGCGCAGGACATCACAAAATACGGCATGGATCTGCCCGGCCACGAACGGTTGCTGGCCGCGCTGCTCCGAAAGCTGTGCGAAATGGATTTCACATGGATCCGCCTGCACTACCTCTATCCCGACCAGATCACGGACGAGCTCATCGACGTGATCGCCTCGGAGGGAAAAATTGTAAAATATCTCGATATCCCGCTGCAGCACGTCGTCCCGCGCATCCTGCGGGCGATGCACCGCCCGGGGGACGGGGACGAGTTTCTGCGGCTGATCGAAACGCTTCGCGCATGCATCCCCGGCCTCGTGCTGCGCACCAGCCTGATCGTCGGCCTGCCCGGCGAAACGGAAGACGAGTTCGCCGCGCTGTGCGGCTTTTTGCAGGAGGCGCACATTGAGCGCGTCGGCGTGTTCGAGTTTTCGTCCGAGGAGGGCACCGAGGCCGCCGGACTGCCCGGCCAGATCGACGCGGAAACTAAAGCGCGCCGCCGCCTGATCGTGGAGGAATTGCAGTCGAACGTGCTGGACGATTATAACATTTCGCGCCATGGCACGGTTATGACCGTGCTGTGCGAGGGCTTTGACGAGGACGAAAATCTCTATTTCGGACGCACCTACGCCGATTCGGTCGAGGTGGACGGCAAGGTCTGGTTTTCGAGCGAAGAAGAGGTGCCCGCGGGCGCGTTCGTGCCCGTGCGCATCACCGACAGCCTGGGAGCAGACCTGCTGGGCGTGAAGCAAGAGGAGGGGACCGTATGACGACCGCCAATAAAATTACCATCGTGCGCATTCTGATGATTCCGTTTTTCATCTGGTGCGCGATGCAGGATACCGTGGCGTTTCAAATTGCCGCACTCGCGCTGTTCTGCGTGGCGAGCTTTACCGATTTTCTGGACGGCTATGTGGCCCGCAAATACAACCAAGTGACCGATTTCGGCAAGTTTGTCGACCCGCTGGCCGATAAGCTGCTGGTAACGGCGGCGCTGCTCATTTTCATCGAAAAGGGCTATTTTGCCGCGTGGATGGTGTTTATCATCCTCGCGCGCGAGTTTATCATCACCTCGCTTCGCATCGTGGCCGCGAACAAGGGCCGCGTGCTCGCCGCGACGTGGACGGGCAAGGTCAAGACCTGCGTGCAGATCGGCGGCGTTATTCTGCTTTTTCTCTCGCAGATCGTGTTCGAGCTGACGCCGCAGGGCGCGTATTCCGCGCCTCAGCCGATCTGGACCGGTTTGATTTGGTGGCTCGCCCCGTGGGTGGTGACCCTTGTCACGCTCTATTCAGGCTTTGATTACCTCCGGAAGAACTGGGATCTCATCAAGGACGGCGCTGTAAAAGAAAAATAAGCGGAAAAGGGACGGCGAAAGCCGTCCCTTTTTATGACCGCTTCTTGCGTAAACGGGTAAAAAGGGGTATACTGATTCCATCTGGAATTTAAAGGAGTAAAGCCGATGAAAGACGGATTTATCAAGGTCGCCGCGGCAACGCCCGCGCTGCGCGTGGCCGATACGGCCCATAACGCGGCCGAGATCATAAAGCTTGCCAAGGAAGCCGCCGGGAGAGGCGCGTCGCTCGTCGTGTTCCCCGAGCTTTCGCTGACCGGCTACACCTGCGGCGATTTGTTTTTGCAGGAAACGCTGCTGCATGGCGCGCTCCACGCGCTCGAGACCGTGCTGCGCGAGACCGCGCAGCTCGACCTGCTGCTCATCGTCGGCCTGCCGTTTTCGTGGGAGGGCAAGCTCTATAATGTGGCGGCGGTTTTGGAGCGGGGCGACGTGCTCGGCCTTGTGCCCAAGCAGCACCTGCCGAACTATGCGGAATTTTACGAGCAGCGGCATTTTACGTCCGGAAAAGGGATCGATACCGATATCTGCCTTCGGCTGCCGGGCGGGCACGTGGTCGAGGGCGTGCCGTTTGGCGGCGTGCAGGTGTGGCGGCACGCGGACATGCCCGAGTTTGCCGTGGGCGTTGAGATCTGCGAGGATCTCTGGGTGCCCGAGCCGCCCTCGGCCGCGCTTGCGCGCGCGGGGGCGACGGTCATCGTCAACCTTTCGGCTTCCGATGAGGTGGTCGGCAAGGCGGCTTACCGCCGCGAGCTGGTGAAAAGCCAGTCCGCCCGTCTGATGTGCGCCTATGTGTATGCCGACGCGGGGTGCGGCGAATCGGTGCAGGACATGGTGTTCGCCGGGCACGACCTGATTGCGGAAAACGGCGCGCTGCTGGCCGAAAGCGACCGGTTTTCGGGCGGCGTGATCTACGCTGACCTCGATCTCGGCCGCCTGCTGCACGACCGCCGCCGCATGAACACGTACGCTTCGTCCCCCTGCCGGCAGATGGAGTTTTACCTGCCCGAACGGGACTGCGACCTTGCAGACCGCACGTTCCCGCGCACGCCGTTCGTGCCCGGAGACCGGGACAGGCTGCAGGAACGCTGCGAGGAGATCCTCGCCATCCAGTCGACCGGGCTGGCCTCGCGCCTCCGGCACACGAACGCGAAGACCGCGGTCATCGGTCTGTCGGGCGGGCTGGATTCGACGCTCGCGCTCATTGTCATGGTGCACGCGTTCGACCGGCTGGGGCTCGACCGGAAAGGAATCCTCGCGGTGACCATGCCGTGCTTCGGCACGACGGCGCGCACCAAGGGAAACGCCGAAAAGCTGGCCGAGGCCTATGGCGCGACGCTCAAGACGGTCGACATCAAGGCGGCGGTCGACCAGCATTTCGCAGATATCGGCCAATCCAAGGACGATTTGACCGTGACCTTTGAAAACGGGCAGGCGCGTATGCGCACCATGGTGCTCATGGATCTTGCCAACATGCACGGCGGGCTGGTGGTCGGCACGGGCGACCTGTCCGAGCTTGCGCTCGGCTGGGCGACCTACAACGGCGACCATATGTCGATGTACGGGGTCAACGCCTCCATCCCCAAGACGCTGGTGCGCGATCTGGTCGCGTTTGAGGCCGGGCGGTCGGAGGCCGCGCTTTCAGCGGTTCTGCGCGACGTGCTCGACACGCCGGTATCCCCCGAGCTTCTGCCGCCGCGGGACGGCGAGATCAGCCAGAAGACCGAGGATCTTGTCGGCCCCTATGAGCTGCACGACTTTTTCCTTTATTATATGGTGCGCTTCGGCTATCCGCCGCGCAAGATTTTCCGCGCGGCGCAAAAGACATTTGCCGGCGTGTACGACGGACAGACCATCAAAAAATGGCTGGGCGTGTTTATCCGCCGCTTTTTCTCCCAGCAGTTCAAGCGCTCCTGCCTGCCGGACGGCCCCAAGGTCGGCTCGGTGTCTCTGTCGCCGCGCGGCGATTGGCGCATGCCGTCGGACGCTGCCGCCGCCCTGTGGCTCTCGCAGCTGGAAACGCTCTAAGGTGGCGCCATGAAAACGTTTGTCCGCAGCGCGGCGGCCGTGCTTTCGGCGGCGCTGCTCTGTCTCAACCTGTATATTGAGCTGTCGCCGCAGTATACGGTCGGCCCGGTGTGGAAGCTGGCGTTTGCCGCCGTTTTCGCGCTCGTGCTCGCTGCCGCGTTCTTTTTCGGCGTGCCGCGTTCTTCGCGGCAAAAACGGCGGCACGACTATGTGCTCATCCTGTTCTGGTACTACGTGTGGGTGCTTTTGAACGTCTTATTTTTCGACAACGCGATGGGGCGCGGCTTTTCGCCTGACTGGACGTTCAGTGCGGTCAACCTAACGCCTTTCCGCACCATCCACGATTACCTTTCGGCTTACCACTACGGCAACATCTCGTTTGAGCTGACCGTTTTGAACCTCGCGGGCAACCTTGCGGCGTTCGCGCCCATGGGTTTTTTCCTGCCCGCGCTGTTCCGCTGGCAGCGGAGTATCTTTTTTTTCACCGCTTCGCTCACGCTTGCGGTCACGGCGGTCGAGGTGACGCAGGTGTACACCGGCGCCGGCTCGTGCGACGTGGACGACCTGATCTTGAACCTCGCGGGCGCGCTCATCGTCTATCTGCTCTGCCGTATCCCGCCCCTGTGGCGCAGGGTGTGCGCCGTGACCCCCAAAAAAGGAGACTGACACCATGTTTGAAACGGTTTTGATCGTCGGCCTTGGGCTGATGGGCGGCTCGATGGCGCAGGCCGTCAAGCGGCATACGGACTGCCGCGTGCTCGGCTGGAACCGCACGCGGGAGACTGCTGAGCGCGCCCGCGCGGATGGGACGATCGACGCGGTCGCGTCCGACGCGCTGTATGGCGAGGCCGACCTTGTGATCATCGGCTTGTATCCGCAGGCCAGCGTGGATTGGCTGCTCGCAAATCTGCAAAAGCTCAAAAAGGGCTGCGTGGTGGTCGATATGGTCGGCGTCAAGCAGTTTATGGTAGAGCATTTGGAGCAGCCCGCGCTCGACGCGGGCGTGCATTTTGTCGGCGGGCATCCGATGGCCGGGCGCGAGTTTTCCGGCCTCGACTACGCGCTGCCCACGCTGTACGACGGCGCAAGCATGATCCTCGTGCCCAACCGGTCGAGCGACGAGAACAGCCTTCGGGCGCTGGAAGCGTTTTTCATGCGGCTGGGCTTCGGGCAGACCGTCCGCTGCACGCCGGACCAGCACGACCGCATGATCGCGTTCACCTCGCAGCTCGCGCATGTGGTTTCGTCCGCGTACATCAAAAGCCCCGAGGCCGACCAGCACGACGGGTATTCCGCCGGCTCATACCGCGATCTGACGCGCGTGGCCAAGCTCAACGAGACGATGTGGAGCGAACTGTTCCTATGCAACGCCGAGCCGCTCGCGCGCGAGATCGATGAGATCATCCTGCATCTGGATGAATACCGCCGCGCCATCCGCGCGCACGACCGCGAAACGCTCACCGCGCTCCTGCGGGACGGCCGCGAGCGCAAGGAACGGCTGGGATAAGGGAAAAAGCCGCCCCCGGGGCGGCTTTTTTATGCTTGCATGCGGCGCGGCAGAGGTGTAAACTGGATTCGGCGGTACCGATACCGCGGAATGGGGGAAACAATATGCGCAGCTTTCAGCAAAAGCGGTTCCTGCGCTGCGCGAACCGCACGATGCTGCTGGGCGGCCTGCTCGCGTCGAGCGGGGGCGTGATCATGTCGCTCCTGCAGGATCAATATGCGCTCGGCTATGAATGGGGCGGCGTGCTGCTCGCGGCGCTCAGCGTGGGCAACCTGCTGTCCGGCTTTTCGACCGGTATGCTGACCGTGCAGCGCGGTATGCGGAACACCGCGCTGCTTCTCACGCCCTGCGCCGCCTTGGGCTATCTGCTCATGGCATTCACCGGAAACCCGTGGCTGCTGGTGCTGGCGTTTGGTCTGGTCGGCGTGGCCAAGGGCTGCGTTTTGAATACGGACAGCGTGCTCGTCGCCCTGTCGGCGGAGGAGCGCACGCGCGATATGAACCTGGCGCACGCCCGGTTTGCGCTGGGATCGCTTTTGTGCCCGCTGCTGATCGCCGCCCTCGCGCTTCCGCATTGGCGCGGGCCAATGCTCGGCTTGACGGCCTGCGGCGCGCTGCTGACCGTCAGCTACTTTGCGGCGCGTCTGCCGCGCAGGGCCAGCCGCGCGGCTGGCGGCGGCCAGTGGGATTTTTTCCGCTCGCGCCGCTTCTGGCTGTTGACTGCGGTGCTGTTCTGCCAAAACTGCGTCGAGATCAGCGTGACCGGGTGGATGGTCACTTATTTTAAGGACACCGGCATCCTGACCGGCACGGCCGGACAGTTCACGGTGACCGTGATCTGGGGCGCGATGCTGGCCGCGCGGCTGTTTATCGCACTGGCGCTGCACATCAAAAACAGCTTCCGCGCGCTTGCTGCGATGTCCGCGGGGTGCTTGGGCACCTATCTGCTGCTCATGCAGGCCAAGGGGCCGACCTCCGCGCTGCTGGCGCTCACGCTGTTCGGCTTCGCAATCGCGGGCGTTAACCCGACCACGGTCGCCAGCGCGGGACGGTCGCTGTCGAGCGCGGGCGTGGGAGTCATGCTGCCAGTGGCGGGCGTGGGAGCGATTTTGATGCCGTATGTGACCGGACTGGTCGCGTCCGGCTTCGGCATCTGGGCGGGCATGATGAGCGTGACCGCCGCGCTCGCGGGCATGCTGGTTTGCAGCCTGCTGCTCGCGCTGGATAAAAAAGAGCAAGGGGGAGAACCGGTATGCGGATCCTGATGCGGGAATACCAAAAAGCGGACTGCGCGCAGGCCGCCGCGATCTGGAACCAGGTGGTGGAGGAGGGCGTGGCCTTTCCGCAAATGGACTGTCTGGACGCGGATACGGGACATACGTTTTTTACGGAGCAGTCATTCACCGGCCTCGCGTGCGACGCGGACACGGGCGAGATCATCGGCCTATACATCCTCCACCCGAACAACGTGGGGCGCTGCGGGCACCTGTGCAACGCGAGCTACGCGGTGAAGCAGGGGGCGCGGGGGCGGCACGTCGGTGAAACGCTGGTGCGGCACTGCATGGAGCAGGCAAAAAGGCTGGGGTTTGGCATTTTGCAGTTCAACGCGGTGGTGCGTACCAACACGGCGGCGCTGCGGCTGTATCAAAAGCTGGGCTTTACACAGCTTGGCGTCATCCCGGGCGGCTTTTTGCTGAAAAACGGGACGTATGAGGACATCATCCCGCATTATATTGCGTTATAATTGGTAAAATAAAAACGCCTTTCCGACAGGGAAAGGCGTTTTTTGTTTAATCCGCCGCCTGCTGGCGGCCGAACGCGGTGTGCGAAATCGCCTTTTGCAGCGCGGGCAGCAATGCCAGCGAAACGACGACCGCAATAACAATATTGGGCGGCGAGGTCAGCAGCTTGGGGATATTCGCGGTGAACGCCGGGACAAACGCGCTGCCGGCGAGCATCAGCACGAGCACATTCTTCAGCATGTAAAACACGCTGGAAAAAACGGCGGCGGCCAAGCAGGCGATCAGGTTGCGGCTGAATTTTTTGGCGCGCGCCCCTGCCCAGTGGGCGATCAGGCCGCACAGATAAGCCATCAGGAAAAAGCGGACGAACGTGATCCACGCCTCGGGCACGTATTCGGGCGTCATCAGGTCGAAAATCATCGAGCCGAGGCCGGCCGCCAGCCCGCCGCGCACCGGGCCGAGCAGCAGCCCGCACAGCAGGACGAACGCGTTCGCGAGCTTGATCATGACCGTGCCGGTCGGCGTGGGGATGCGGATGGATAAAAACATGGTGACGACCAGCACGACCGCGGCCATCAACCCGGTCATGACGATGTCGTACAGCGTAAATTTCTGGTGCTTCATACGGAAACGCCCCCTCAGGAATTTTGTATCTGGGCTTATGATAGCGCGCAATTGGCATTTTTAAAATAGCCAATTTATGATTTTTTTACAATGCCAGATGGATAGACGGCAAAAGTCTGCGCATGCTATGCCAAAAGAAAAGGGGAGAAATGCGCATGAAGCTGGACAAACAGCAATATCAGGAAATGCTCCAAAAGAAAAGCCCAAACTCACCGCTTTGGCTCGACTGCCTCAAGGCGTTCGTCATCGGCGGGCTGATCTGCTGCGCCGGACAGGGCGTGCTCGATTTTTACAAATCCCGCGGGCTGTCCACCGAGGACTGCGCGGCGGCGACCTCGATTACCATGGTGTTTATCGGCGCGCTGCTGACCTGCCTACACCTTTATGAAAAGATCGCCAAGCACGGGGGCGCGGGTACGATTGTGCCGATCACGGGCTTTGCAAACGCGATCGTGTCGCCCGCGATGGAGTTTAAGAGCGAGGGGCTTGTGCTCGGCTTGGGCGCCAAGCTGTTCGCGATCGCGGGCCCGGTGCTGGTTTACGGCATTTCGGCCAGTGTGATTTACGGGCTCATCCTGTTTTTGATGGGAGGGAAGCCGCTATGAGCAAACGCATGGGAAAACGCACGATCGTGCTCGAAAAAAAGCCCGCGCTCACAGGCTTTGCGTCCGTGGTCGGACAAAAAGAGGGCGAGGGGCCGCTCGCAGGACGCTTTGACTTCGTCGCCGATGACGACCGTCTGGGCGAAAGCTCATGGGAGCTTGCCGAGAGCCATTTGCAGCGCTCGGCCATCGAGCGCGCGGTGGAAAAAAGCGGGCTGCACCTGCCCGATCTGGATATGATCCTTGCGGGAGATTTGCTCAACCAATGCATCGGCTCGTCGATCGCGTCGGTCGAGTCGAACGTGCCCTATGTGGGGCTTTACGGCGCATGCTCGACCATGGCGGAGGGTCTTGCGCTCGGCTCGTGCCTGGTGGACGGCGGCGCGGCGCGGCGGGTGGCCGCGGCGGCCTCGTCGCACTTCTGCTCAGCCGAGCGGCAGTACCGCTTTCCGCTGGCCTACGGCGGCCAGCGCACGCCGACCGCCCAGTGGACCGCGACGGCCGCGGGCGCGGCTATACTGGGCGGCAAGGGCAATATCTGCGTGACGCACGCGATCTTCGGCCAGCAGGTCGATATGGGCGTGACCGACGCGAACAACATGGGGGCGGCGATGGCGCCGTCCGCCTACGACACGATTTCAACGCTGCTTTCCGATCTCGGCGCGGAGCCGCGCGACTTTGACTGCATCGTCACCGGAGACCTCGGCTATGTTGGCTCCGACCTGCTGCTGACGCTGCTGCGCGAGGACAACATCGACCTGTCGCCCGTGTATTCGGACTGCGGCAACCTGCTGTTCGGCCCCGATCAGGACGCGCACGCGGGCGGTTCGGGCTGCGGCTGCTCGGCGTGCGTGCTGTGCGGGCCGCTGCTGCGCGACATGCAGGACGGCAAGATCCACCGCCTGATCTTCGCTGGCACGGGCGCGCTGATGAGCCCGGTTTCCGTGCAGCAGGGACAGGCAATCGCAGGCGTGTGCCACGCGGTCGTGCTGGAAAGGAGCGGGAACTGATGGACTTCATGCAATATTTGAATGCCTTCTGGGTCGGCGGGCTGATCTGCGCGATCTGCCAGGTCGTCATCGATAAGACCAAGCTGACCCCGGCGCGCATTCTGGTCACGCTCGTGGTGCTGGGCGTTGTTTTGCAGGGCTTCGGCGTGTACCAGTCCGTGGTCGATTACGCGGGCGCGGGCGCGACCATTCCCCTCTTAGGCTTTGGCTACTCGCTCGCCAAGGGCGTTGCCAAGGCGGTCGCGGAAAGCGGGCTGCTCGGCGTGTTCACAGGCGGTGTGACCGGTGCGGCGGGCGGTATTGCGGCGGCGATCGTGTTCGGCTGTCTGTTCGCGCTGCTCTCGAAACCCAAGAGCAAGAGCTGATCTGCGGCGCTTGCCGCGCGTGCCGAGCGCCAGCAGTGCGAGTGCGAGCAGCAGGCGTGCCGCGATCTGTGCAAGGGTGACCGCGCCAAGGTCGGACGCGCCTGCTGTCAGCAGAATCAGCAGCGCGCCTGCCGCCTGCAAGCCTATATAAACTGTTCTTCGCATAGAAAAAACCTCCGCTTCCTTTTTTGATAGTCTCAGTTTACCGGATTGCTTGTCCGATAAACTGTACTTTCAAAAGGAAGCGGAGATTTTTTTGCTTAATAGCCTTTTTCGACCGCCGCGGTCAGTACCTGCGAGGCGATCGTGCCCGCGACTGACGAACCGCCGCCGCCCTGCTCGACGAGCACGATAAAGGCATAGGGGGTCGCGTCGCCGCGCAGAAAGCCGGTGAACCACGCGTTCGGGGTCTTGTCCGGGCCGATCTCAGCCGTGCCGGACTTCGCACAGATGTCCATGCCGGGGAAACGATCCTGTCCGTAGGTCTCGATGACGTTGTTGTGCATCATATCGGCGATGGTGTCCGCCGTGTCGGACTCAATGAGTTTGCCGGACTTCTTTGGGAAATAAATGCCGGTCGGCAGGCCGTAATCGGTCGAGGATTTCTCGATCAGGCGCGGCATCGCGGCTTTGCCGCCGTTGCCGATCGCGCCCATATACAGCATCATATTGATCGGGCACATCGCGTCCTGTCCCTGGCCGACGCCCGCCCAGGCGAGCTGGTTTTCACTGCCCTCAAAATTGAAGCTGCCCTTGGAGGTGTTCACGCCGTCCACCTTGATGGCGGTGGTCAGCCCGGCGGCGTCCGTGTATTTCTGCATGGTTTTGCCGCCCAGCTCGACCGCGAGCTGGCCGAACACGCCGTTGCACGATTTTGCGAGCGCGTCCTCAATGTCCATCTCGCCGTGCGCATAGGGACAGGTGACCGCGTCGCCGCCGATTTCGGTCGAGCCGGTGCACGTCCAGCGGCGCGAGAACAGGTCGGGCAGGTTCTCGATGGCGGCGTTCAGTGTCACGACCTTGAAGATCGAGCCGGGGATCGAGTTGGCCGACAGCAGGCGGTTGACATACACGCCCTCCCACTGGGGATCATCCGGGTCGATGTCCGGGGGATTCGCGGGGTCGAACGTCGGCGTGGACACCATGCACAGGATCTCGCCCGTTTTATAATTGTACACGCCGACCGTGCCGCGGTTGCCGCCGAGCGCCTGATAAGCGATGTTGTTGAGATACGCGTCGATGGTCAGGTACACATAGTTGCCGCTGCCGAGCGGCGAATAAGCCCCTGTGATGAGGTTGTACCCCGAGAGCTTGTCCGCGAACGCGGTCTGCGCGCCCGCGCCGATGTTGCCCGCCTGGTCGCCCACCGCGTGCAGCGTGGCTTTACGCACGTCGGCGTCCGGGTAGTAGGCGCGACCCGAACCGTCCTCGGCGGGTTTGGAAAGCACGTCGCCGTCCCGGTCGAGGATGACGCCGCCCTTTAAGCGTCCCTGGTTGTCATATAGGTGGCGGTTGTAGGGATAGGACGCCCAATCGCCGCCGTCCACCACAAAGCGGAAGCAGAACAGCAAAAGGCCGAGGCCGAGTAGCGCCGCCAGAATGAGGCAGAAAACGCCGCGTTTTTCGATCTTGCGCATCAGCGTCCCTCCCCTCTCAGCTCGCGGCGGCTGGGGAGCTTGACCGCGAACGAAGCGTTTTGGCGCGTGTCGGTCGCCTTGAGGAAAGCGAGCATGCCCCAGGCCGACAGCATAGACGAGCCGCCGTTTGAAACGAACGGCAGCGTCACGCCGGTGAACGGCAGGATATCGACCGCGCCGAATACGTTGAGGCAGGTCTGGAACACCAAAAGCGAGGTCGCCGCGCACGCCGCGATGGTGTAAAAGCTCGAGCGCCCAGCGCGGCAGGCGCGCACGGCGAACACGGCCAGCGCGATGATGCACAGGATGGTGAGCACCGCGATTAAAAGCCCCCATTCTTCGCACAGCATGCCGAACACGATATCGGTATCGGCGGCGGGCAGGCCGGCGAGCCAGCCCTTGCCCGCGCCCACGCCGGTCATGCCGCCCGAGGCGGCAGCGGTCAGCGTGTGCGTCTGCTGGAAGCCCTTGTCATACACATCCTCCCAGATATGTCCCCAAGCCGAAAACCGGCTGGCGACGTGCGGCTTGAGCTTTAACAGCATCAGCCCGCCGATGCCGCAGCCCGAGCAGATGAGCGCGAGCGTGGCAAAGTCGCCCGAGCGCAGGTAGGCGATGACGAGGAACGTGACAAAAAACACGAGTGCGGTGCCGAAGTCGTTCATCAGCGCGAGGCAGCCGCCGCACACGGCGGTCAGCGCGATAAACAGCCAGAGGTTGCGCTTGTTGAACAGGCGGTCGAGCGTGGCCGCGCCCGCGAAAATATAGCAGATCTTGGCGAGCTCGGAGGTCTGGAAAGACATTGGCCCGAGAATGATCCAGGCCTTTGCGCCGCCGACCTCCTTGCCGATGAGCAGCGTGACGGCGAGCAGGCCGATGGCCGCGGCCGCCATGACCCAGCGCACCTTCATGGCGCGCGTCAGGTCGCGCAGGAAAAAGCCGAGCACCAGAAACAGCACCATACCGAGCAGGATGGCCACAAGCTGCTTGGGCAGCTCCTCCGGCACCTTGGAGCCCGTGACCGCGAGCGAGAGTGTGCATAAAAAGAACGCGATGGTCTCCATTTCAAAGCCGATGCGCCGGAACGACCGCAGAATGAGGAAATAGCCCCAGCAGACGGCGGTGAACGCCAAAAAGGTGAGCGGAATGACGACGCTCGCCTTGTCCCCCGCCGCGACGAGCAGCTGCAGCGCGGTAAGCACCTGGAACAGCGTCAGCAGCACGAGCTGGCCCCACATGGCGGCAGGGCGTCCCTCAAGCCTGCGCTCGTACATCTGCTCGCGCTTCTCCTCGGCGGAGATCGGCGTCATAACGGCCGGGATGCCGCCGAATTTAAGCGTATCTCCGTCGTTTACGACAGCGTATTCGTCCACGTCCAGGCCGTTGACTTGGACGCCGCCCTTGGAATCCAGGTCGTAGACCGTCCACGAGCCGTCGTCCTGCCGGATGAGCGCGGCATGCTGGCGCGACACCGAGGGATATTCCAGCTGGAGATCGCACGCGGGGGCGCGGCCGATGATGTTTTCCCAGTGGGTGACGGGCAGGCGCACGCCGTTTTGCAGCGACAGATAGCCCCAGACCTCGTCCGGGTGCTTGACCTGCCACAGCGACCGGATGGCGCCAACTAATATCATCAAAGCGAGGACGGGGAAGACAAAGCGGACGACCGTCGTATACCACGCGCCCACTAGGGGGTTGTCCGCAAGCAGCGCGGCCAAATTGTCAAGCAGGCTTTGCAGCCCGCCTACGATGGCTTCCATAAGGTCCCTCCTTTCGGGGATTGGCATTTATACATTATACCACAAGTTGTCAACCGGGAAAACGGCGCACGGCCTGACAAAAACTTGACAAATAACCATCCCGATGCTATATTGATAAAGCAACTGCATATGCGACAAACGAAGTTCGTAGGAAAAGCGGAAAGCCGCTGCCGAAGGAGCAAAACTCTCAGGCGTCCCCTTGGGGATGAGGACTATGGATGGATGTGGCTCTGGAGAAATCCCGCAAAGGGGTGCCGAAGGTGCAAGGCGCGAAAACGCGCTAATCTCTCAGGCAAAAGGACAGAGTGTGGAAACGGTGGAGCTCCGGGAAACGGGGGACCGCCGCTTTTTCAGGGCCGAATTCCGGGGGGATTTGGTCTTTTTGTTTGCCGTAAAAACAGAAAAAGGGGAATGGAAAAAGTGGCAATTATCGAGGGATTCCAGGCGGTCGGGCAGGCCGCGATGACCGGGGGCGCGGGCGATGTGGTGGAAGCGATCGTCGCGCTGATGAATACGATTTTGTGGGATTACGCCCTGCTCTTCCTGCTGATCGCAACCGGCATTTATTTCACCATCCGGCTGGGCTTTATCCAGGTGCGCAAGTTCGGCGAGGGGATGCGCCGCCTGTTCGGCAACTTTACGCTGAAAGGCGATAAGGCCGGCAAAGAGGGCATGTCGTCTTTCCAGGCGCTGACCACGGCAATCGCGGCGCAGGTCGGCACGGGCAACATCGCGGGCGCGGCAACGGCGATCGCGGCGGGCGGCCCGGGCGCGATCTTCTGGATGTGGGTCTCGGCGTTTTTCGGCATGAGTACGATCTATTCCGAGGCCGTGCTCGCGCAGAAATTCAAGACCACCGGCGAGGACGGCCAGGTGACCGGCGGCCCGATCTATTACATAAAGGCAGCGTTTAAGGGCAAATTCGGCAAGTTCCTCGCGGGCTTCTTCTCGGTCGCCATCATTCTGGCGCTCGGCTTTATGGGCAACATGGTGCAGTCGAACTCGATTGGCTCGGCGTTTGAAAATGCGTTCGGCGTCAAGCCCATCTATGTGGGCGTCGTCTGCGCGGTCGTCGCGGCGTTTATCTTCCTCGGCGGCGTCAAGCGCATTGCGGCGTTCACCGAAAAGGTCGTGCCCATTATGGCCGCGCTCTATATCGTCGGCTGTGCCGCCATCTTGTGCATTAACCACGCAACAGTCGGCTATGCTTTCCAGCAGATCTTCACCATGGCCTTCAACCCGCAGGCGATGGCGGGCGGCGTGATCGGCCTTTCCGTGCAGAAAGCCATGCGCTACGGCGTGGCGCGCGGCCTGTTTTCCAACGAGGCCGGCATGGGCTCGACCCCGCACGCGCATGCGCTTGCCAAGGTCGAAAAGCCGCAGGACCAGGGCGTGGTCGCTATGATGGGCGTGTTTATCGACACCTTTATTATCCTGACGCTGACCGCGCTCGTCATCATCTCGTCCGGCCTGTGGTCGAGCGGGCTGGACGGCGCGCCGCTTGCACAGGCGGCGTTCAACGCGGCGTTCGGTTCGTTCGGCAACGTGTTCATCGCCATCTGCATGCTGTTCTTCGCGTTTTCGACCATCATCGGCTGGTATTTCTTCGGAGAGACCAACGTGAAAGCGCTGTTCGGCCAGAAAGCGGTCAAAATCTATGCGGCCATCGTGGTCGTGTTCATCGTGGTCGGTTCGGGGCTTCGCGTCGATCTGGTCTGGAACATGTCCGACATGTTCAACGGCCTGATGGTGCTGCCCAACCTGATCGGCCTGCTGGCACTTTCCGGGCTTGTGGTCAAGATCACAAAGGGCAAGGACAAAGAGCTTTAAATAGGAAAAACGCGCGCCAAACGGCGCGCGTTTTTTTAATACCCTTTTGCCTTGAGGCCTTTCACAAGGCCTATGTAATACTCGCGGATATCGAACCCGGGGATATCCTCGCGCAGCAGGTCGATGATATCGCCGTGCGACACGCCGCGCCTGCCGGGAACGGTGACCTCGCCCAAAAACTCGCCCCATGGGGCGCTCGAGCGCGCCACAAGGCCGTCGTTCGCTTGCTTATCGTATTTGTTGACCAGCCGCCAGGTGAAATTCAGCGGGAAGCCCGCGCTTTTAGGGCTTTTCATCGTACTCATCAGGCTTTGGTAATAGACGTCGGGGGCGTCGGGCACGGAAGCGTTAAATTCCTTGCAGAATGTGTCGGTCAGGTTTTCCACACCGCCGCGGAAATCGGGTTTTTCGTCGCCCAGCTTGTGAAACAGGCCGTTATATTTGCGCTCCATCTGCCGCAGCACACCTTCCGGCAGCGTGTCGAGCAAATGATGGGCGAACACGCAGCCGCGGTGCGGCGTGTTGACCGTGGTGAGCGAGGCCACGCAGTCCGCGAGGCCGAGCTTCGAGATGGCGTAGCGGCTGTCCAGCCCGCCCTTGGAATGTGCGATGAGGTTGACCTTCTGGCAGCCCGTCTTTTCGACGATCTCGCGCACATGCGCGGCAAGCTCGGCGGCGCTCACCGCCACCGGCGCGGCCGACTGCTGCCGGCCGTAGAAGATCGTCGCGCCGCAGCGGGACAGCGCGCGCGGGATGCGCCCCCAATAGTTGACGAGCTGCCAGTCCCGGAAAAAGATGCCGTGCACCAGCACGAGCGGGTAGCGGGTCTTGCAGTCCTCATTTTCGGCGTGCGCCTCCTCCAGCTCCTGCCGAGACAGGGCAAAGAAGTATTCGGCGCGCGCCCCCTTTAGCACGCGGTAAAACAGGTATAGGTTGAAAACCGGCACCCACCAGCATAAAAGCAGCAGCACCCGCCAGACGACGCGCAGCCGCGCCGAGGTGATAAGCACGCGGAAAAAGCCGTTTACGAGCAGCAGCCCGATCATGGGCACGAACACCAGCGCGTTTACGAGCAGCGGCACCCAGGCGGGCGCGCTCCATTCGGTGCGCGTGAGCGCGTCCGAGCCGTGCAGCGCGAAATAAAGGATGGTTTCCGCCACGACACAGCAAAACGAACACAGCAGGATCTCATAGCCGCCGATCAGCGCGCGCAGCCGGCCTTTCGGCGCGTCCCCACGCGGGCGGATGTGGAACCACAGGTAAAACGCAAGCAGCGCGATCGTCAGCGCGGGATAGCCCAAACCCAGGTCGGGCCCCAAGAGCGCGAGCAGCGGCAGATTGCCGAGCAGCAGCAGCGCGGATACGCGCAGGCACCGTTTGAAAAGCTCCATCTGGTTTCCCCCTTTTGTTATAAAAAAAGCCGGTTTGACAGGCAAACCGGCTTTTTATACGCGTTACATCAGGTCGAGCAGTTTATAGCAGCGCGTTTTGGTGTAGCTTTGCTTAAAGCTTGCGCTCGCGAGCTTGGCGGCCACTTCGTCCTCGCTGTCCTTGGCGGCGTTTGCCGCGCCCTCGTCGCGCTCCTTCACCCATTCATTGTAGGCGGATTCCTCGCGCGCATAGTCCTCGGCGCTCAAAACGCCCTCCAGATAGCTGTACATATCGGCAAGCAGCGTGTCCCACGCCTCAAAGGAGGTGGCTGTCGCGTCGAGCTCCTCTTCGATGGTGGCGGCGGAGGCGATCTTCTTGTCGCTCTCCTCGAGCGTATCCATCTGGCTGACGAACGACTGCTTTTGCTGCTGCTGCTCCTGCTGGTTCTGCTCCTGCCGCTCGGCGGCTTCGCGCGCCTGCGTCAGCTCGTCGCGCAGCTTCTGCACCTGCTTTTTCTGCTCCGAAGTGAGCGAACCGTCGGCCTCGAGGGTGTCGAGGGTCGCGGCGGCGGCGTCATACTTTTTGTCCGCGATATAGCCGTTCGCGCGTTCGATCTCGGCGGCAAACTCGCTGTCCGCCTGCATGGTCTGTGCGGTTTCGATCAGATCGTCGACCGCGTCGGCCAGCGGGGAAGCCGGGTCGGTCAGGCGGCTTTTGAGGCTGTCCAGCCGGGCGAGCGCCTGCGCATACTGCTGGCTGTCGACCTCCTGCTTCGCCTTTTGATAATCCTCGAGCAGGCCGATCTGGAACTGGATGTCGGTCGGGTCCTTGGCCTCGGCGAGCGCGGCGCGATAGGCCTCGAGCGCGTCTTCAAACTTGCCGCGCTGCATGTATTTCTCGGCGGCGGTCAGGTTTTCGTCAGGCCGGCGGGACAGCGCGAACCACACGCCGCCGCCGATGAGCGCGATCACCAGCACGACGACCAGCGCGATCACGCCGGCTTTTTTGCCCTTGCCCGGCTTTTTGAAAGGCTCGTCGTCCAGCTCAGGCTCGCTGAAATAGGTCGTGCGCGGCGCGCTCGGCTGCGCGCGGCGCACGGGCGGGGTCTGGATGGGCGGCATTTCGGGCGGGGCGGGCGGCACATCGGCCGTGTCGCCTAGGGGGTCGCTGCCGTAGGATGACGCGCGGTAGGCGGACTGCTGTTCGTCATTTCGCGCAGCGTCGAACGCGGAAAGGTCGATAGGCGTATCGCCCGCGGCCGGTTCGTCCTCGGGGAGCGGGGTAAAGACGGCGGTCTCGTCGTTCGCGCCGGTGTTTTCGATTGGCGCGCCGCAGAACGGGCAGAACCTGCCGGCGATCGGCAGCTCCTTGCCGCAGTTTTTGCAAAGCATGGGGGATTCCTCCTTTGAAACAAGCGTTCAAAATCTTATCTATTATAGCATGTGGGGTCAAACTTGTAAACCTCCGCGCAAACCCGTGGAAAAAGGCGGGAAATCCGGGTTTCGCGGGGGTCAAATGGCTTGACAAGCCCGGCCTGTCCCTCGTACAATAGAAGATACTATGAGCATAGGGGGAACACCGGATTTGAACAAACGGATGATAAGCGGCCTGCTGGCCGCGCTGATGGTGCTGACGGGCGCGTCCGCCGCCGGAGAGGGCGGGGAAGCCGCGCCGCAGGAGCCGGCGGAAAAGACGCTCACGCTTGAAGCGCAGCTTTACGAGGAATACGACAGCGGGGAGCTTTTGGACGATATGGCCGCCGCGAAAGCCACCCTGGAAAAGCGGCTGGAGCGCTTGGGCTATGGGCAGACGTCCGCCGTGGCGGTAGATGAGATCAGCCTGACGGTCACGCTTCCGGATGAAGCTGACGAGGCCGCAGCGGCCGAAGTCCTGACAGCGGTCGGTCAGGTCTCTATTCAGGACGCGGACGGCAAGGAATGGCTGGACGGCGCGGACATCGATCAGGCTAAGCCGTCTTTTGGAAAGCCGGTCGGCGCCGAGTTGACGGACGAATTTTACTTAATTATCGCGTTTACCCCGGAGGGCGCGAAAAAGTTCACGCAGGCGACCGAGGCGGTCGCCGGACGCACCGACGGCCAGAACGTCCTGCACCTGATGGTGGACGGCGAAGTGATTGCGTCGCCCAAGGTCAGCGCGAAAGTCGAATCCGCGTCCTGCGTGGTAAGGGGCGATTTTACCGAAGCATCCGCCCGCAAGCAGGCGGCGCTGCTGGGCAGCGGCACGCTGCCGTTCCCGCTGACGGCGGTGGACGCGGAAACGCCGGACGGCGGCGATAAGCCGGAGGACTCCGGTTTCCCGGATGCTGCCGGACACTGGGCGGAGGACGCGCTGAACCGCGCGGTCGAGCTTGGTCTGCTCAAGGGCTCAAACGGCCTGTTAAAGCCGGACGATATGGTCAAGCGCGCCGAAGCGCTGACCATTTTAAACCGCGCGCTGGGCGCGAGTTTAGAAGACGACATTTCAGGGCTTTCGGGCGTGCCGGAAAAGGCATGGTACCGCGCGGAGCTGGCGAAAGCCTTACATATCGGCCTGATCGACGCTGACGACAGCCGCAACTTTGATACGGGCGCGACCCGCGCGGAGGCATTCGTGCTGCTCGCGCGTGCGTTTGGCTTCGCCGGCGTGCCGGGCGATTCGGACGCGCTCGCCCCGTTCGATGATACCGGCGCTATGACTGCGCAGCAGCAGGCCGCGGCGGCGGCGCTGGTCTCGGCGGGCATCGTCAAGGGCGACAAGCCCGATAAGCTCGCGCCGGACGCGGCGCTCACCCGCGCGCAGTTTGTCACGATGATCACGCGCATCGCGCCGAATTTTATTGACACAGAGGGCTATCTGGAAGCGATTCAGGGCGGCTCTCTCCTGCTTACGCCCGAAAACAAGATCGAGGATATGACGGTCTCTGGCGATTTGGTCTTCCCGGTAGCTGCCGAGACCATTGCGCTTAAAGACCTGACGGTGCCGGGGCGCGTCGTGCTCAAGGGCGCGGAGCAGGCAACGCTTGCCGTTTCCGGCAAGAGCGCGCTCGGACTTTTGGCGCTTGACCCGGCGGGTACCGCCAAGGCCACGCTGTCGGCAGAGTCCACGCTCGGCACGCTGCTCGTTTCGGGCAGGGGCGGCGCGGTCTCCTATAAGGGCGCGGCAGAGAATATCGAAATCACCGCGTCGGGACGCGAGATCGAGCTGTCCGGCGTTGAGGCGGCGCGGCTCGTCGTCACGGGCGCGGGCAACACCATCACCGTGAAAGGCGCGGCCGCCGAGGTCGTGCTGTCCGGCGAAAACAATGTGTTCACTATGACGGGTGATGCGGATTCGCTGCTGATCACGGGCGCGGGCTGTACAGCCAAAATGGGCGGCGCGGTCGGCGCGGCAGACGTGCGCGGCCATAAGACCGCGCTGACGCTGAACGGCAAGACCGGAACAGTCGTCATGGCCGGGCGGAACAGCACGGTCGACGGCAAGGGCAAGGCGGAATCGGTCGATGTGCGCGCGGTGGGCTGTGAGATCACGCTCTCGGCAGACTCCAAGACCGAATCGCTCGACCCCGGCTTGGACGGCGTGGGCATCAAATTCGGCGTGCCGACCAAGGTCGTGCCGGGCGGCTCGCTTTTGACGCAGGTGACGTTTTCGGGCGTTTCCGAGGAAAAAATCGTAAAAGCGCAGTGGTATCAGGATGGCAAGGCGCTCCCGAACTACGGAAACGATCATTTCCGGCTCACTGCCTCGGCGGTGTCCAAGCACACCTCGTATTTCACCTTCACCAAGGACATGCAGAAAAGCGTCAAGATGGGCTTCAAGCTGACCTATGAAAACCCCTCGACCGGTGAAGTGGAGGAGGTTTTTGAGGAGGTCACCGTGCCGATCGAAAACTATTCGGAAGAATGGTATTACCAGCGCGATGTAAACCGCGTGCTGAACCTCGTCTCCTCCGAATACCGCGGCAACTATACCACGGCTTACGCGGTCAACAACGACTACAAGGAATATGAAAAAGAGGTCTGGATCAACGCTAAGGGCTATTCGAGCAAGACGCAGTACCTGCTTTGGATCAACCGCGCCTACCAGCACGTTAATGTGTTCTCAGGCTCCAAGGGCAATTGGGACCTGATCAAGTCATTCGTCGTCGGCACGGGCGCGTCGAGCACGCCGACGCCGACCGGCGTGACCACGGTCAGCTATAAATCGGCGGGCGGCTGGACGACCAGCACCTATACGGTCCGCCCGGTCGTCGGCTTCTACCCGGGAACGGGTTATGCGTTCCATTCCCGCCTGTGCTACCCCGGCACCGAGAAAGAATACGATTTCAGCTCTGGCTATCCGGTGTCGCACGGCTGCGTGCGTATGCAGCGAAACGACATCAACTGGATCTATAACAATATTCCGGTGGGCACCGCGGTAGTCATTTTCTAAAAGCGATTGACAAAGCCGTCCGCAGAAAGGTGCGGACGGCTTTGCTTTTGTGAAGTGAAAAAGCGTTTGCATTTTTAGAATTTTAATCTTGCGGTTTTCATCCTCACAAGTGGACAAACCGAAATAAACACGCTTTTGTCACTTCTTCCAAGCGGTGATATTTGACAATCTTGCAGGATTGCGGTAAAATATATTCATTCTGAAAGAGAGATAGGAAAGGAGAAAGCCCGATGAACCAAGAGCCGAATTTCGTAAAGGAAGAATTGCTCAGCGAGCTCAGCGAGAGCTTCCGCCTGAACACCCGCATCCCGCCCGAGCTTTTCTCCCGCTATGGCATCAAGCGCGGCCTGCGCAACGCGGACGGAACGGGCGTGCTGGTCGGCGCGAGCCGGCTGGGCAACGTGCACGGCTACATACTCAACGAGGGCGAGCGCGAGCCGATTGAGGGCCGCCTGACCTACCGCGGCTATAATGTATACGATCTGATCGGCGGTCTGGAACGCGAAAACCGCTTCGGATTTGAAGAGGTTGGCTACCTGCTGATGTGCGGCTCGCTGCCTACCGCCTCGCAGCTCGCAAATTTCCAGCATACGATCGGCCTTGAGCGCGCGCTGCCGGAAAACTTCACCGAGGATATGATCATGCGCGCGCCCAGCCGCGATATTATGAACAAGCTCGCGGCGGCCACGCTCGCGCTGTATTCCTATGACGCCAACCCGGACGAAACCACGGTTGAAAACGTCATGCGGCAGGGCATAAGCCTGACCGCCAAGTTTCCGGTCATTATTTCGCACGCGTATCAGGCCAAGCGCCGCTATTTCGACGGCGACTCCATGTTCCTGCACGTGCCCGACCCCGACCGTTCGACTGCGGAAAACATCCTGCATCTGATCCGCCCGGACGGAGTCTTTACCGATGAGGAAGCCAAACTGCTCGACCGTTGCCTGATCCTGCACGCCGAGCACGGCGGCGGCAACAATTCGACGTTCACCGTGCGCGTCACCTCGTCGTCGGGCACGGACACCTATTCCGCGATCTCGGCGGCGGTATCCTCGCTCAAGGGGCCGCGGCACGGCGGCGCGAACCTGCGCGTCGTCCGGCAGTTTGACGAGATCAAGGAAAACATAAAGAACTGGAAGGACGAGGACGAGGTCGCGGCGTATCTGCGAAAGATTCTGGACGGCGAGGCCGGGGACGGCTCGGGCCTGATTTACGGCATGGGCCACGCGATCTATACCAAGAGCGACCCGCGCGCGGTCGCGCTCAAGGACGCGGCGCGCCCGCTGGCGGAGAAAAAGGGCATGACCGACGAGATGGACCTCCTCGAGCTGGTAGAACGCCTGACGCCGCAGATCTTCGCGGAGAAAAAAGGCGATATCAAGCCGATGTGCGCCAACGTGGATATGTATTCGGGCTTTGTGTATAAAATGCTCGGCCTGCCCAAGTCGCTGTATACGCCGCTGTTCGCGACCGCGCGTATCGTCGGCTGGATGGCGCACCGCCTCGAAGAGGTGACGACGGGCGGCAAGATCATCCGACCGGCATATAAGCCGCTGGCAAAATCGATCGAGTATCAATACCTCGCGGAACGCGGATAAGAAAAACCCCTGCGGCTTTTGCCGCAGGGGTTTTGGGTTTTATGGCTTGACAGGCGTTGGCGCATGTGATATATTTATCTCATAAGAGACAAATATATCACATATTGAAAGGATGATAACCATGGCGATTCCAAAGCTGACATTAACGCAGGCCAAACTGACCAGTGTGATTTGCTGGGCGGTCGTAGTGCTTTTTGGGGTGGTCGCGGAATTTTTCCCGGTAAAGGGGCTGCCCCTGCCTCTGAAAATTGCGGTTACAGTGCTGCTGCTGGCGACAGCGGCGACTATTATCTTCACCACGCTGGACTGGCATGTCGAAAAGCCGGACGAACGGGCGGTATCCAACAATTACAAATCCAATTCCATGCTTTACGATATCATTTTCCTGCTGTTCGGGCTGTATGTTGTATTTGGCGAAAAGCTTGGGATGGAAACGGTCGTATTGACACGGGGGCGAATCGTTCTGCTGTTCGCCGTGCTGAATCTTGTGCACGACGGCCTGTTTTTGCTCTACGAGCGATTTGGGAAGTGACGCCATGCTGCAAACGAAAATCCGGGAACTTCGCGCGGCGCGCGGCATGGATCAGACCGAGCTCGCAGAGCGCGTCGGCGTGCGGCGGGAAACGATCGGCCGGCTGGAAAAGGGGCAGTATAACCCGTCGCTCAAGCTGGCCATGGACATTGCCGGCGTGTTCGGCCTACCGGTCGAGGAGGTTTTCCGGTTTACTGAGGAATAAAACCCCGCCCGGCCAAATGGCCGGGCGGGGTTTTTCACCAAAGCTTACGCGGTTGCCGCCGCCGGGTTTTCGACCGGCTGGTAGCAGATGTTGATGACCGCCTGCACGACCATCGCGGTGACGCGGCAGACATGCATGATGTCGTCGTCGATACAATGGCGGCGTTCGGGCGCGCGGTACTGCTCGTGCATCGATTCGATGCGGGAAAGCAGCGCGTCGAGCGTGAGCGGCGGGATGACCGGGCTGACCCAGCGCTCAAAGCGGGCCTCGGTCAGCCTGCGGCGGATGACGAGCGCGATGCGCTTTTCATATACATAATGCGCCAGCAGGTTTTTATCATAAATATCGTCGTTGTGCGGATAAGTAAAAAAGTCGGTCATGAAGTGGCAGATCTCACCGAGGTCGACCGAAAGGTCGTGGCCGTTTTCCGGGCCGATCGCATATTTTTCGGTGAACACGCGGATCTTTTCGAGCACCTCGTCCATCATCAGCGAGGGATAATGGCGCTTGGTCAGGTAGGTGCCGGTCAGGTCGGGCTTCAGGTTGCCGTATACAAAACCGCTTGATTCAAAGGTTACGCCGCAAGTCTGCTCGATATAGCGCATGAGCAGGTTTGCAACCCGTACGTGGGATACGGAATCCATAATTCTCCTCCAGCCGGAAATCTCATCTCATTCTCAAAACTTCTCGAAACACGAAAACAGTATAGCACAAAAAAATCCGGCTGTCGCCTACTTTTTGAAAGTTTCACGAAATTGACACTTAAACCAGATAATCATAGTGATTATTGGACAAAATAAACATTTTAAATTTGTTTATCTTGCCCGGTACCGCTCGTCCTTAAACTGCACCTTGCCCGCAAGCGCTTGCCGCAGCTTCTGGCACATGGCCTCGCGGTCGCGGTTGAGCGTGCCCGCCAGATTGACATAGTTGGACGCGTGGTTGGCGCGGAACACCGAGCCTTCGGCGTCGATATGCTCGAGCAGCGTGAGCGTTTCCTGCGCGATCTCGACCGGGTTCATCAGATAGAAGCGCCCCTCCCGCCAGTCGCGCATGAGCGGGGTCTCAAGCTCGAACAACAGCGTCAGCAGGCCGATATAATCCGGCTTCATGCGCGAAAGCGCGGCGGCGGTCTTGACGGCGTGCTCCTCGGACAGCTCGGTAGAGCCCAGCCCCGCGATGCAGGTGACGGACAGCTTCATGCCCGCTTTCTTGACCATCATGCCGGCGTGGATGATCTCCTCGGCGGTCTCGCCCTTGTTAACGCGGCGAAGCACCTCGTCCGAGCCGGATTCCACGCCCAGATAGATCATTTGAAGCCCAAGCTCATGAAGCAGATCCAGTTCTTCCTGCTTTTTGACGAGAATGGACGCGGGCGAACCGTAGCTGGTCACGCGCTCGCATTCGGGGAACAGTTCTTTGATATAGCGCAGGATCTCGGCCATGTGCGCACTCTGGCACATGAGCGCGTCGCCGTCCGCGAGGAAGATGCGCTCGACACGGCGATACATGCGCCGTGCGTCGTCAAAATCGCGCTTGACCTCGGAAAGAGGGCGCACGCGGAACTTCTTTTCCTTATACATATCGCAAAATGTGCATTTGTTGTGGCTGCACCCGATGGTGACCTGCACGATCAGGCTGTAAGCCTCGGAGGGGGGCCGGAATACGCGGCCTTCATAGTCGAGCATGGGAAAACTCCTTTTTCAAAAATAGCGGGCGGAAACATGGTTGTCTCCGCCCGCCTGGTGTCGTTTTTATTCGGCTTCGGACGTTTCGTCCTCGTCCGAGGGCTGTTCTTCGGCTTCTTCCGCGGCCTCCTCAGGCACTTCCTCATCGAACGTGTCCTGATACGAAGCGTCCGCAGCGGCGCATTCCTCGGCGCACGCGCACGAACCACAATCGGACTCGGCGCGCATCATCTGCTCGAGTTCGTCCATCGCCTTGAGTTCGGCCTCGTGGTAAACCTCTTCCTCGCGCTTTTTCTGCAACAGGATGGCGGCCGTGGTGGCGCCGGCTGCGACGGCAAGGCTCATCAGCAGCATCCCTGTTTTAAATTTCGTAGATTTTTTCACAGCATCCACTTCCTCTCAGTGATTCTGGATACACTTACTTTACCATATACGTGTTTTAAAGTCAATGGCGCGAAGCGGTTATTTGCCCAGTTCATAGGCGCGCGCAATGGCCTTATCGCTCGCTTCTGCGACGATCTCGTCGAGCCCGCGCGAATCGAACACACGCACGCCCTCGATGGTCGTGCCGCCGGGCGAGCACACGGCGCCGATGAGCTCGGCCGGGGTCTTATCGCCCTGCAGCACCATTTTTGCCGAGCCGATGACCGTTTTGCAGATGAGCGGCAGCGCGTCCTCCCGCGAAATGCCGTGCTGCGCCGCGCTTTTGGCAAACGCTTCGATAAACTGGTAAACAAAAGCGGGCAGCGAGCCGTTGTAGGGGATGATCTCGTTGAGCATGTCTTCCTTTTCAAAAACAGCCGCCGCGCCCATCGAGGAAAACAGGCGGACAGCCGCGTCGAGCTGCCCAGCGCTTGCCGCCGCGTTTTTGACGAGCGCGGACGCGCCCTCGCCGAGCAGCAGCGGCGTATTGGGCATGACGCGGATAATGGGGGTGTCCGCGCCGAGCGCCTGCTCTATTTTGGAAAAGGTCACTCCCGCCGCGATCGAAATGAGCAGCGGCTTGTCCGAAAGCGCGCACGCGGCAAGCCGCGGCAGCACCTCGCCGAAATTCTGCGGCTTTACGCCGAGCACGACGGTGTCGCACCCGGTATAGACTTTCGTATAGTCCTCGGTGACGGCATAGCCCATTTTCTGGTTTTCCGCGCGCTTATCCGCACTGCGGTTGAAAAGCAGCGCGCTTTTTGCGGGAAACATGCCGGCACGCACCGCGCCGTCCACAATGGCGCGCCCCATGTTGCCCGCGCCGAGCACGCCGAACTGATAAGCTTTCATAAAAAATGCTCCTTCTCTGCCGGTATTTATTCGTTTATTATAGCACAAGACTAAAATATGCGCAAATCTGCTTGTAGAAAGCGCGCTAACATGGTAAAATAGCAACATTATGACGGTGGAGGCGGATTCTCGACATGGCAAAGCTGCTGCCCCATATCGGCCTGCGCACGGTCAAAACCGCGGCGGCGGTCGCGCTTGCCCTGTGGCTGGCCGACCTGCGCGGCAGCCCCGCGCCGATCTTCGCCGCCATCGGCGCAATCGTCGCCATGAACCGCACGCTGGGCGACGCCAAGCAGTCCTGCCTGACCCAGCTTGCCGGCATTGCGCTGGGCGCGGGGTTCGGCTGGCTGTTCGTCACGCTTTTTGAGGAGTTCCGCTATATCGGCATCGGGCTGGGCATTATCGCGCTTATATTGATGTGCGTTAAGCTGCGGCTGCAATTCGCGGTGCCGCTTGCGTGCATCGTGTTCGTGTCCATCTGCCTGTCGCCCGCGGACGGCGCGTTCCTATACAGCGTCAACCGGCTGGCGGATACCACGATCGGTCTCGGCGTCGCGCTCGCGCTCAACATTGCCGTGCGGCCGTATAACAACCGCGGGCAGATCGCGAAGCTCCTCACGCACTTTTTGCAGTCCGTGCCCGGCTATCTGACCGAGCGGGTCGCGCAGCGGCGCTACCCCGACCTGTCCGGGCTGGACGCACAGCTTTCCCGTTTGGCGGACGAGCTGGAGATCTACGAAAAGCAGAATTTCCCCCGCAGCCGGGACCACGGCCAGCAGGCCGTCTACCTGCGCGGCTGCGAGCAGCTTGCACAGGCGCTTTTGCAGGAACTGCACGCGCTCTGCGCGATGGATGAAATGGGCCGCCCAAGCCCGGAGAACGCGAAGCGCCTTGCGGACATCGGCGTAAACGTCCCGGAGGGCTTGCCCGCCGTGCCCGCCCGAGAGGCCGACGTGGTGATGGGTTATCACCTGGGCAATCTGTTGGACGCTTATGGGTATTTAAGCGATTTCAGCCTGATGGAATAGGGTAAAAAAAGAAAAACAGTGAGGTAAGTAGGTAACATGGAGAAAAAGAGAAGTAGTTTTTCCAGCCGCATCGGCTTTGTGCTGGCGGCGGCGGGCTCGGCGGTCGGGCTGGGCAATATCTGGCGGTTCCCGTATCTGGCCGCGAAATACGGCGGCGGCATTTTCCTGCTGGTGTATTTGATTCTGGCGGTCACGTTCGGCTTTGCGCTCATGATCACCGAAATCACCATCGGCCGGAAGACCGGGCTTTCCTGCATCGGCGCGTACCGGACGCTGGACAAGCGTTTTTCGTTTTTAGGCTGGCTTGCATCGCTCGTGCCGGTCATCATCACGCCGTATTACTGCGTCATCGGCGGCTGGGTGATGAAATACCTGTTTGAGTATGTGTCGGGCGGCGGTGCGGCGCTCGCCGGTGGGGAGTATTTCACCGATTTCATCGGCTTTGCCGGGAACGGGATGCTGTCCACGCCGCTGTTCTGGTTTGTGCTGTATGTGCTCATCACCGCGCTCGTGGTGCTGCTGGGCGTGGAAAAGGGCATTGAAAAGGTGTCCAAGGTCATGATGCCCGTGTTGGTCGTGCTGTCCATCATCGTGGCCGTGTTCTCGCTGACCATGCCGGGTGCGATCGAGGGCCTTAAGTTCTATATCGTCCCCGATTTCAGCAACTTCTCGGGAACGACCGTGCTCGCGGCCATGGGGCAGATGTTCTATTCGATGTCGCTCGCTATGGGTATCATGATCACCTACGGGTCGTATATGCCCAAAGAAAGCAATCTGGAACGCTCGGTCGGCCAAATCGAGATTTTCGACACCGCGATCGCGTTTATCGCCGGCCTGATGATCGTGCCCGCCGTGGTGGCCTTTAACGGCGGCACGGCCGAGGGCATCAACGCCGGCCCCGGCCTGATGTTCGGCACGCTGCCCAAGGTGTTCGAGCAGATGTGGATGGGCCACATCGTCGGTCTGGTGTTCTTCCTGCTGGTGCTGTTCGCCGCGCTCACCTCGTCCATTTCACTGATGGAAACGGTTGTTTCCATCGTGCATGATAAGGCGCATCTGCCGCGCCGCGTGTGCACCGTGCTGGTCGCGATCGTCGTGCTGCTGCTCGGCGTGCCCTCGTGTCTGGGCTACGGCCCGTGGGCGTCGGTGCAGATCATGGGTATGGCGTTCCTCGATTTCTTCGATTTCATCTCGAACTCGGTGCTTATGCCGATCGTCGCGTTCCTGACCTGCATCCTGATCGGCCACGTGGTGGGAACCAAGGTCGTGTCCGACGAGGTCGAGCGGAACTTCCCATTCCGCAGAAAGCGGCTGTTTGAAGTCATGGTGCGCTGGGTCGCGCCCGTGCTGGTCGTCTGCATTCTGGCGGGCGAGCTGCTCCGCGCCGCACAGATCATCAAGATTTAACGCAGATTTTTAAACGGCATAGCTTCGGCTATGCCGTTTCTCTATAAGGCGGTGAAATGATATGAAACGGATATTTTTGGTTGAGGATGACAGGGAGATCGCAAAAAATCTTTCGCGCCTGCTTGCCGCGGAGGGATTTTCTGTTTTCCACGCGCCGACGCAGCGGCAGGCCGTGGACATGCTTGGCGGGAACGCGTTTGATCTGGCGCTGGTCGATATCTCCCTGCCGGACGGGAATGGGTTTTCTGTCTGCACGGAGATACGGCAGACGCAGGACATCCCGGTGATCTTTTTAACGGCTTCGGGCGATGAGGCAAGCGTGGTGACCGGGCTGAACATGGGCGCGGACGACTACATCACCAAGCCGTTTCGCCCCCGGGAGCTGATTGCGCGGATCGAAACGGCGTTGCGCAAAGCCGGACGCGCCGCCCCGGCATTCCAGACCGGCGGGCTGTCTGTGAATACGGCCAGCGGCATTGTGGAAAAAGACGGGAAAGAGATTTACCTGTCCGCGCTGGAATACCGTCTGCTGCTGGTTTTCGTCAACAACCCGAACAGCATTCTCACGCGCGACCATCTGCTGGATGAATTATGGGACGCGGCGGGCGAGTTTGTCACGAACAACACCCTGACGGTCTACATCAAGCGGCTGCGGGAAAAGATCGAGGACGACCCTGCCGCTCCGCGCATCATTCTGACCGTGCGCGGCTTGGGGTACCGGCTGGGAGGCGGCCATGCTGCGGAATAGGGAGATCCGGCAGATCGCCGTGCTGTTCGCTGTCATAACCGCCGCCACGGCTGCGGCAGGCTTTGCCATCCAGCCGGCCGCCGGGGTGCTGGCGCTCCTTTCCGCTGCTGTTTATGGCGCGGCCTTTTTTGCGTTCACCAAAGCGCGCTATCGGAAAATCGCACAGCTTACCGAGCAGATCGACCGCGTGCTGCATAATGCCGAGCATGTGTTCATCAGCGATTCGGACGAGGGAGAGCTGGCTGTCCTGCAAAGCGAGATCACCAAAATGACGCTCCGCATCCGGGAGCAGAACGACGCGCTCAGAAAAGAGAAGACCCACCTGGCTGATTCACTCGCCGATATCGCCCATCAACTCCGCACCCCGCTCACCTCCGCGAACCTGATGCTGTCCCTGCTCAAAAACGAGCCGGAGGAAACCGGGCGCAAGGCCTTGGCGCGGGAAACCGAGGAGCTGTTTCTCCAGATGGAATGGCTGATTAACTCCCTGCTTAAGCTGTCCCGGCTGGACGCGGGCATCGTGGTGTTCCAAAAAGAACGCATCGGCATAAGCGGCTTGCTGCACACGGCGCTCCGCCCATTTCAAATATCCATGGAGCTGCATCATATTGAAGCTTCCATCGTCGCACCCGAGGGGGCGGCGGTCTGGGGAGATGCCGGCTGGCTGCTCGAGGCGGTTCGGAACATTTTAAAAAACTGCTTGGAAAACACCGGGGACAACGGCAGGCTGGAACTTTCCTGTGAGGATACCGCGCTGTTCACACAGATCACAATGCGCGACAGCGGCGCGGGCTTTTCAGAAAAAGACCTGCCCCGGCTGTTTGACCGGTTTTACCGCGGGAAAAGCGCGGGCGCTTCAGGCTACGGCATCGGCCTAGCGCTCTGTAAAACCATCATCACCCGGCAGGGTGGGACGGTGACCGCCAAAAACCATCCGCAGGGAGGCGCGGTCTTTGTCATCCGGTTTCCAAAGTGACAGATCTCTCACCAGAAAGTCACGGAAATGTAAGTGTGAAGTTCTATGATATGGGCAGACCAACAGAAAGGGGCTCCCGGAATGGAATTTTTACAAATTGAAGAGCTGTGCAAGGTCTACGGCAAAGGGGAAAACCAGGTCGCCGCGCTGGATCATGTATCGCTCACCATTGAAAAAGGGGAATTCGCCGCGATCATCGGATCGTCGGGTTCGGGAAAATCCACCCTGCTGCACGCCATTGCGGGCGTGGATATGCCGACAAGCGGAAAGGTATATCTGGACGGTCAGGACGTTTACGCACAAAGCAAGGAAAAGCTTGCGGTGTTCCGCAGGCGGCAGGTCGGGCTGATCTACCAGTTCCACAACCTGATCCCCACGCTGAACGTGGTGGAAAATATCACGCTGCCGATCCTGATGGACAATCGCAAGGTGAACCGCGAGCGGCTGGAGGATCTGCTGGAGCTGCTTGGCCTGCAGGACAGGACCACGCATCTGCCCAACCAGCTTTCCGGCGGACAGCAGCAGCGCGTCGCCATTGGCCGCGCATTGATGAACGCGCCGGCCGTCATGCTGGCCGACGAGCCGACCGGCAGCCTGGACAGCCGCAACGGGCAGGAGATCATCCGCCTGCTGAAAGAGAGCCACTGCAAATACCGGCAAACGCTGCTGATTGTCACCCATGATGAGAACATCGCGCTGCAGGCCGACCGGATCATCACCATTGCAGACGGCAAAGTGACGCGGGATGAGAGGCCGGTGGCGCGGCTATGAACATTTTTCATAAAGTAGCGCTGCAAGGATTGAAGAAAAATCGGACGCGGACGCTGGTGACCATCATCGGCGTGGCGCTGTCCGCAGCCCTGATCACGGCGGTCGCGGCTTTCGGCACCTCCCTGCTTCAGTTTATGATGAACACCTCGATCGCAAAAAGCGGCGATTGGCACGTAGAATTTCTGGACGCGGACGCCGCGTTCGCGCAGCAGCGGGCACAGGACGGCGGGGTTTTAAACGCCGCACAGTTTGACAATATCGGCTACGCGGCGCTGGAGGGCCTGAAAAGCCCCGAAAAGCCTTATCTATTTATCGCCGGTTTTGAAACGGAGACCTTTGATACCCTGCCGGTGAGCCTGATCTCCGGCAGGCTGCCGGAAAACAGCGGGGAAATCTTGCTCCCCGACCATCTTGCCGTCAAAGGCGGCCTGCGGTTTGCAGTGGGCGATACGCTTTCGCTTGCAGCCGGCCTTCGCCGGGACGGGGAACAGACCCTGAGCCAGCACGACCCGTTTCGCGCCGGCGAGACGCTTGTGTCCACAGAGGAAAAGAGATACACGGTTGTTGGCACCTATGGAAGAGCCGGGTTTGAGGAGCATGACGCGCCGGGCTATACCGTGATCACCAGAGCCGACCCCGCAGCGCGGACAGACAGCCGCAGCCTGTTCCTGAAGCTCCAAAATCCGCGCGGCGTGCGGGCATATGCGGATGCGCTTGCGGGCGGTGGCACGTATGTGCTCAACGAGGACGTGCTGCGCTTTTTGGGCGTTTCGGATAACCGGCTGTTCAACACCCTGCTGTATTCAGTAGGCGGGATATTAATGGCAATCATCATGATCGGCTCGGTCTTTCTCATTTATAATTCGTTCAACATCTCGCTGAGCGAGCGCACCCATCAGTTCGGCATCCTCATGTCTGTGGGCGCCACTGGAAAGCAGCTGCGGGGCGCTGTGCTGTTCGAGGGGCTGTGCATCGGCGCCGCCGGCATTCCGCTCGGGATTTTGGCCGGGGTCGGCGGCATTGGGCTTTTGCTGCCCATCATAGCTGAAAATTTCAGCACGATGACGAGCAGCGCCGTGCCGCTGACCTTATCGGTCTCCGTTCCCGCTCTGCTGGCTGCTGCTGCGGTCAGCCTGGCGACAATCCTGCTCTCGGCGTATATCCCGGCCAGAAAAGCCGCCGACATGCCGGTTATGGCGTGCATCCGGCAGACGGGCGAAATCAAAACGGAGGCAAAGGCTGTAAAAACGTCGATGGCCACGCAGCGCCTGTTCGGCTTAGAGGGCATGCTTGCCCGGAAGAATTTCAAGCGGAACAAAAGGCGCTACCGCAGCGTTGTGCTCTCGCTGACGCTGAGCGTCGTGCTGTTCGTATCGGGAAGCGCGTTTGGAAGCACGCTCAAGCTGCTTTCAAAAGAATTAACCGTGGAAATGGACGGCGATCTCTCTTTTTATACCCAGGATATGGGGGAAGCTGAAGTGCTGCGGCTGTATGACAGGCTGAAAACCGCGGGCGGGATCTATAAAAGCACGTATCAGGCAGATGCGACCTATCCCTGCGCCGCGCGCGGCCTGCCTGAGGCGTTTATGGAAACTTATCGGAACGCCGTGGGGCAGGAAAGCACAGAGCAGGCGTTGGAGCTGCCTCTCGAGGTTCAGTTTATTGAAGACAGCATCTATTTCGATTTTATTCAAAACCTTGGCCTGCCCGCTGCGGACTATACCGGCGAAAACGCAAAGGTTTTGGCCTTGGCGGTGGATACGGCCGAACACAAAACCCATCTCACGAACAGGGAAGCCGAGTTTACGCTCCGCTCTGCCTCCGGGGAGCAGGCGCACACGGTCCGCGCCACGTTTGTGGACAGCTATCCGCTGGACCCGCTGCCGCGGGACTCGTCCGCCAAGGAGCCGGCTTACGCGCTTATGGCGGTCGCGCCGTGGCAGCTCAAGCCGCAGTTTGACGCGCTGGGCGCGCCCGAGAAGCTTGGGCTGACGTTGTGGGCGAAGAATCCCGCCGCGTCCATGGCGGAGATCCAGTCGATTATCGAAGAAACGGGCGTGGACGCGGCCTATACCCTGCTCAACCTGTCCGCGGCCGTCGATTTGTTCCGCAGCGGCACCTTTGTGGTAGACGTGTTCACCTATGTGTTTGTCATCATGATCTCGCTAATCGCGGTCGCCAACGTCTTTAACACGATTTCCACCAATATCCGGCTGCGGCGGCGCGAGCTGGCCATGCTCCGTTCGGTGGGGATGAGCGAGCGCGGTTTTTATAGAATGATGAACTATGAATGCGCCTTTTACGGAATGCGGACGCTGCTGTTCGGGGTTCCGGTCGCGGGAGTCCTGTCGTATTGGATCCACACAGGGCTGATGGCGGCGGAACAGCTGGACAACCATCCGTTTGTATTTCCGTGGGGCAGCATGGCCGTCAGCGTGCTGGGTGTGTTCCTGATCGTTTTTATCACCATGCTCTATGCGACAAACAAGATCAGAAAGGAAAATATCATCGACGCACTGCGGGATGACATGACCTGAGAAGAAAAGCGGCGCCAATACGTTAAAAAGGAAAATAGGCGCGTTAGGCGGCCTCAGGCGTTGGGGGGTTTGCGCGCGGGGGTGCGG
>NZ_JAXEOA010000013.1:0-63815 GCF_034098985.1 Agathobaculum sp.
CGTTGATAGCCATTTCCTTGATAGCCAAATGATAGCAAAAGTTCGGCAAGCCCATAGGATAAGGATAATAGGTATCAGGAAAAATCAAATGGTATCAAATCCCCCAAACAAAAGCGTTTAGAATTAAGTTTCATTTTGCGAGTGGGAATGATATAACAAAGCCCGGAAAGCCTTGATTTATCAGGCTTTCCGGGTTATCTTTTTCGGTAGTGATACACTTTTGATACACGATTACTCAAATTGCTGCAAATCATCGGCTAGTTTCTCCTGCTTGTCTGGATAGAGATGGGCGTAGGTGTTCATGGTGGTGTCCACCTTTTCATGACCCAACCGCTGGGAGATTAGCAAAATGCTGTAGCCCATTTCCACCAATAACGAGGCGTGGGAATGTCTGAGGTCGTGCACCCTTATCAGAGGCAATCCAGCGTCCACAGCTCAGGTTTTCAGCGCACGGTTTAAAGTTCCCTTGCCCCAGGTAAAAAGCCGTGTATCGGGCGTTACACCGTATAGAGAGGCTATGTATGACTGGATGTGCTCGTAAAGGAATGTGGGAATCGTCACGTCTCGTATGCTCTTAGGCGTTTTAGGCGTCGAGATGACATCTTCACCATGCAGTCGTGTATAGCTCTTAGTGATGCTGATGACCTTGGATTCATCAATATCAGCAGGAGTGAGAGCCAGAGTTTCCCCAATCCGCAGGCCGCCATAGAACATGATTTCAAAGGCTAGACGGTCGTTGTCACGCTTGCAATGTTTCATAGCCTGTTTGAACTGATCGACCGTCCATATCTGCATCTCGTCGGCGTCCTTTTTGCCCATACTCCCGGCAATGCGGCACGGGTTAGACGAGAGATTGTAATACTTAACTGCATAATTAAAAACAGCTGACAACTGATTATTGGTGGTTTTCAAGTAGGTAGGAGCGTAGTCCTTTTCGTGGCCGATTAAATCATTCTGCCATTTTCGGATATGTGCAGGCGTGATCTTGTCGATAGGTAGCTTCCTGAAATAGGGCAACAGCTTGGTATCAAACAGATACCGCTTGTTTGATATAGTGGTAGCCTTGAGCCGTGTGGACATATCCTCAAAATACAATTCCGTTAGCGCCTGAAAGGTCATATTGCAGCTCATGGTGGACTTGCTGAGGAATTTTGAAGTAATGAAGTAAAGCGCGACGCTTGCAACGGTCGCGACGGTGTTTTGAGGGGTACTCCCTGCACCGTTGCGACCGTCGCCACCGTTGCGGAAAGAAAATATGAGGTGGTGTTTTGCCACCCCATCTTTTCAGGTGAGCCCTATTTTAGGGCGTACTATGTAAATATTAAGGAGTAGCCCTCATGACTTGAGACCGGGGTATAGGACGCGAAGTAAAAGCGAAGGATGGGAAAACATTTTGCCCACGCATCTAGCGATGACTACTGTGTTTCACGGTAGCCATCAGGCGTAAGGGTGGAACGATTTGTTCCACGGCATCTTAAAGGGGACGGCGCTTTGGCGTACCCTTTCAAAGCGTTCGCAGAACGCGCAGCCACAGAATGAAATTCTGTGTTCAAAAGGGGCTTGGGGGACACTGCCCTCAACAAGCAGACGGCAGGAAATGTGAGTGTGTATTAACACTCGCATTGCTTGCCGGATTTGTGTGTGGATAGCCACACGCATTGCTTGCCAGATTCTAAAATTAACGAAACGGACCTTGTGCTGCTGCGGAAAATCAATCGAAAATTAAGCATTAGGAGTAACGACTATGAGAAAGATTTTGTCCTGTGAGTTCAACCTAGACACCGCCTGCGTGGAGCTGTCTCTGGAGGACGGGATGCTGCTCTCCATTGACTGCACTGCCGTAGAGAACGAGGTGGCAAACAGCATGTACCAGCGGTCGGAGCTGGACTGGCTGATCTATACCGATCCGCTGGCCTATGCCGAGCTAATTTTGAACGGTGAGCCGGAACTATACCTGAGTGCCGTGACAGAGAAAAGATTGTTGGATTGACAGGTATAAAATCGGAGCTGCGTTTAAGGATGCTTTGAAAGATAGGGTTGAGTCATAGCTAAATTCCGTGCACTCACTTTTTCGTGAGATTATCTTGCTATCATGTGCGTGATATGGTATAATATAAAGGAATTCGACAATGAATGGGGAATTGATTATGCCAGTCAGTTACGACAAGCTATGGAAGATGCTGATTGATAAAAAAATGAAGCGAACAGAGCTAAAAGACGCTGCAGGAATCAGTTTCAATGTACTAGCCAAAATGGGAAAGAATGAATATGTCTCAATGGAAAGTCTACATCGGATTTGCCAAACCTTATCATGTGATATAGGTGAGATTGTAGAGTTTATAGACGGGTGATGGCTGTGCAGGCAATTTGCAAAAGAACGGTGAGGAGAAATTATATGCAGCGTCCGTTGACTTGTGTTGAAATATGTGCAGGAGCTGGAGGGCAGGCTCTTGGTCTTGCTATGGCGGGTTTTGTTCATGTAGCATTAGTGGAATATGAAGCTGATTATTGTAAAGTCTTAAAAGATAACCGGCCTGAGTGGAATGTTATATGTGCGGATGTGCACGATTTTGATGGACGCCCTTATAGGGGGGTAGATCTGTTTGCGGGTGGAGTGCCGTGTCCTCCTTTTTCAGTAGCAGGTAAGCAGCTAGGAAAAGATGATGAGCGCGACCTGTTCCCGGAAGCAATCCGTCTTATCAAGGAAATTCAGCCCCGTGCGGTCATGTTAGAAAATGTTAGAGGATTCTTAGATTCAAGTTTTAATGAATACCGCACACATATCTTAGAATCTATTCAGGAATTGGGATATAAGACACAAATTAAGTTGCTGAACGCATCAAATTTTGGCGTTCCACAACTTCGTCCGAGGGTTGTTATTGTCGGTATACGCAGCGATCAGACAGGAGTATTTTCCTACCCAGATGAAGATCCCTGCAGTGCCCCTACCGTGGGAAAAACATTGTATGATTTAATGGCTGAAAATGGTTGGCCGGGTGCAAAAGACTGGGCAGCTAAAGCTAATAAAATTGCTCCTACATTGGTAGGTGGCTCTAAAAAGCACGGTGGGCCGGATTTGGGTCCGACAAGAGCGCGCAATGCTTGGGCAGAACTTGGTGTTGATGGGAAAGGGATTGCGAATGAAGCGCCAGCACCAGATTTTGAGGGGATGCCCCGGCTTACAAGCCACATGATGGCACGAATTCAAGGATTCCCGGACACATGGACATTCGGAAAAAGAAAAACTGTGGCGTGCCGGATGATTGGAAATGCATTTCCTCCTCCGGTAGCGCAAGCGGTTGGTGAAGAGATAAAGGAGTGTCTTGAACATGGATACATTAATAGCGAATGCGAGATTTCACTTTCACGAGCGGTTATTTGAGACGAACACCCTTACATTGACTTCGGCTGGTGTAGCATCGAATGCAGATACTAGTAGTCGGGGTTCAAAAGCAATCTCCAGGAAAATTATTGATATTTTAGTTGATGAACATCATCATACTGTAAATACAGTAGATAAGATTTCCGGGCAAACACTTGGTAAACAATTCGAAATCCTTACAATGGATTTTTTGCGTGAAACTTTCCCGCAGCTTCAGAATTTACGGCCAGGGCGCTGGACAATTCTTCAGCTTGGAAATAACAATAAACTGAAGACAAGTGATTTTGCTCAGTATGAACATCTTGCATACTTAAATGCACTTACTACACAGAACGCTCAGCTAGCAGCGGCTCTGGGAAACGATTATTTAGTGGCACCAGATGTAGTAGTTTATCGTGACCTATATGAAGATGATGAAATCAACGCTGCTCAGCGTATCGTTGACACAGATGTAAGTAAAATGGCAGATATTCGGAAAGTCAACGGCGGTAAACCTATACTGCATGCAAGTGTATCAGCTAAATTTACAATGAGAAGTGATCGGGCCCAGAATAGCCGGACCGAGGCGCTGAATTTGATTCGGAACAGGAAGGGACATCTGCCTCATATCGTTGTAGTTACGGCGGAACCCATGCCGAACCGGCTTGCCTCTCTCGCCTTGGGAACAGGTGATATTGATTGTGTGTACCACTTTGCCCTTTATGAACTGATTCGTGCGGTCAAGGAAGTGGGCTCTGAAGATGCAGTTGAAACTTTGGAAACGCTTGTTCAGGGCAAGCGTTTAAAGGATATTTCTGATTTGCCGCTGGATTTGACTGTATAATGGCCGATACGATTTCTTCTGACCGGAGAAGTAAAATCATGTCCCACATCAAGAGCAAGGATACTAGCATAGAGATGATGGTACGCCGACGCCTCTTTGCGATGGGATACCGGTACCGGGTCAATTATAAGGCATTGCCGGGCAAGCCCGATATTGTCTTTACTAAGAAGAAAATAGCCATTTTTATTCACGGGTGCTACTGGCACGGGCATGATTGTGGAAGTCGGTATGCCCATACGAGCCAGTCAAACCAAGCATATTGGGGTCCTAAGATAGAGCGGACAAAGCAGCGAGATCAGGAGCATATTCAAAAACTTGAAGCTCTTGGATGGACAGTTGTCGTGTTATGGGAATGTCAGATTCAAAGAGAGATTAACACTATAATCCAAGAATTGGTACAATGTATTAATCAAAATAAAAAGAATTCAAATTATGGATTCGCTGTTTTTAATTGGTGTGCAAGTATATGATTGGGTCTGAAAATTTGGCAATTACAACGGCTTGGCGTATGCTTGAATTTGGAAGTTATAATAGTTTTGCAATTAAATAAAAGGATTTAATATTATGGATTTTTCGCAATATTCTGGAATGGAATTAATACAAATTTATGGTGAATTGCTATCTAAAATGCGCCAAGATCAGTTGATTCGCTCTAAGAATGTTACTGGAGATCTAGGCGAGTACATCGTAGTTGACTACTACAGCAAAACAAAAGGATTACCCAAATTACAATTTGCGCCACCGTCTACTAAAAATATAGATGCTATTAGCATAAATGGTGAAAGATATTCAATCAAGTGCACCACCACCAATACAACAGGCGCTTTTTATGGAATACCTAAAGATACTGATATTAATTCCATTAAGCCTTTATTTGAGTATGTAGTTATAATCAAGCTGAACGAGAATTATCAGCCAGAGTTTATTTTAGAACTCGACTGGGAGTCGTTTTTTAAACATAAACATTGGCATTCAAGGATTGGAGCATATAACTTACTGATTACTAATTCTTTAATTGACGATGGGAAAATGATTTATAAGAAAAATTAGTCACCTTTTTCCTACATTTTGTGTTTAGCAAAAGAGTTTATGGGGGGAGTGAGACGCAATGCTTAGTGGACATTTTGAAAACTGTTATGGGTTAAAACTGTTTAATCTACCTAATATCAATTTTTCTCGCTGTAACAAAGCTATGATATATGCGCCTAACGGAGTAATGAAAAGTTCGTTAGCAAAGGTGTTTGATGACATTTCAAAAGGAGCGGAAACAAGTGACCGTATTTTTCGAGATGCAGTTAGTAGTTACTCGCTAACACATTATACAAGTCAGTATGTTTTTAGTTCAGCCAATGCCGCGACAACTCTAACGCCAACGGATAGAATATATGTTGTCAATACATTTACTGATTCATTTGAATTTACTAAAGAAACTGTAAGTACTTTATTGGCAGATGAAACTACAAGAAATGAATATAATGTTCTTATGGCTCAGTTTAGCGGCGAAATTCGGCAAATTGAGGATAAACTGAGGACTCTGACTGGTTTAACTAAGCCTCAAATTAAAGGAAAAATAATTGCGGATTTAGGGCTGGACAACACTTCCGATTGGACGGATATTTTTGAAAAAATACATGAACTCATTGAAAATCGACAGGTACTCGATTATTTGAATGATTGTACTTATTCAGAGTTGTTTAACGATAAAGTGTTGGCGGTATATAGTAAACGAGAATTTGTTAGTTCGATTGAGGAATATATTGAGAATCTTAACACTCTTTTGGAAAATAACCCTATATTGAGCGACGGGTTTACCGATAGAAATGCAGAAACTCTCGGCAAAGAATTGGCAAAACATAATCTCTTTAATGCACAACACACTATTCACTTAAAAGACGGAATTACAGTTATTCATTCACTTGATGAGTGGAAAGCTGCAGTAGATAAGCAATTAGAGCGTATTTATACAACACCTCAACTAAGTACAGTTTTTCAAAAACTAAAAAAACTACTTACTGCTAATGAAAATGTTTCGCGACTCCGTGATATTATTATCTCCCATCGCGAAATAATTCCTGCGTTGAGAGACATTAATGCCTTAAAGATTCAAACATGGCTTGATTGCTTTTCAAAACTTGACAATCCCTTTGCTGATTACTATGGTAGAATTTCGCAATATACAATTCAAATTCGGGCGTTGTATGAACAGGCTGCTGCACAATCGGCAAGATGGCAAGCGGTAGTTAATGAGTTTAATAGACGATTTCGTGTTCCATTTGAGGTTCAGATTGAAAACAAAGCTAACTTCTTGCTAAAAGATGAAGCGCCAAATCTGTCATTCAAATATACTCGAGGGGTTACTGCACAACAGAGTGCTACGCTAAAAAAAGATGATTTAATGGGATCATTGAGTACTGGCGAAAAAAGAGCGCTTTATCTGCTGTATATTTTGTTTGATCTTGAAAGAATTAGGCAACAAGCGAGTGCTGGTAGCGGACAGTTCTTAATAATTGCAGATGATATAGCAGATTCGTTTGATTATAAGAACAAGTATGCCATTATTGAGTATCTTAACGACCTCGGTAACACCTCTGGTATTGATTTGCTTATTCTCACACATAATTTTGACTTTTATAGGACAGTAAAACTAAGATTGGGTGTAAATCGCTCGAATTGTTTTATTGCACAGCGTGATGAAGAAGGTGTTACTTCAGTTACAGAATTCAAGTATCAAAAGGACTTTTTTAAGAATGTTGTGATTTCTGGCATCAAAGATGGAAACATTACTAACGATGAAAAGAAGAAACTTTTAATATCAAGTATTCCATTCTACAGAAACTTGTGCGAATATAGTGAAATGGACACTGGACCTACCAGTAGATATGCGAAATTAACCTGTTTCCTACATTTAAAAACCGAACCACTTGATACGCAATCTACGAGGGTCTCGGATTTGTGGAATCTAGTCAGTCCTTTTCTTAATGGAGTTTCCTTTTCTGGTGTTGATGAGAATTACTATTCAGCAATTATTAGAATCGCAAACCTTTGTGTTGCGGATAATACTGACGAAGTGCTTTTGGATAATAAATTGGTTATTGCGATTGCAACTCGGCTTTTAACAGAAAAATTTATGCAGAATATAATTACAGCAAATGGGCAAATCTGCATAGATGCAAGTAGTAATCAAACAAGAGAATGGTACAAACAAGCAGAGCCGTTCTTAACATCAGAGCAAAAAGCTATAATCGAGGAAGTAAATCTTATCACGCCTGAAAGCATACACTTAAATTCTTTTATGTTTGAGCCACTAATAGATATTTCTGATTGGGCATTAAAGGAACTCTTCATAAAGGTTGAAGGACTTTGATTTGCCTTTTCTTTGGCAACACCATGGCAACAAAAAATCAGATAGCCCCTACTATCTGAATAATGAAAAGGATACCAATATTCTGAGCTAAATCTCATAAGCAAATCCGTTTAGAAAAATTCTAACAGGAGCGAGTGGGAATAACTGCAATTATCGTAGAATATTTCAAACCGGGGAAACCTTACTTTAGCAAGGCTTTGATAAGGATGGTAGTAAAAAACCAGTAAAATCAAGGCATTGCGGACAGCAACAGACAGGGCTTTGGCTTAAAACTGAATATCAGACAGATTAAGGGATATTGTTTTGACAGCAGTATCCCTTTTCTATTGCCTCTGTATGCCTCCATCGGGCAGACCGCCATAGGTATTTTCGCCTATGGCTTTTTTCATGCCCATTTACAGAAAGGAGCCAACCATGAAACTGACGGAACCTGAAATGAGGATGGCCTACCAGCTTGAAAGCACAAGCCAGGCGGGTGTCCTGAACGAACTTTACATGACCTGCCGCTATTCACGGGATGAAGATACCAAAGCCATGGCGGAAAGCCTTATGGCAAAAATCCGCCCCCTCTCCGACAAGGAGTGCATGGCTCTGGTAAATGATGTTCAGAAGAATTACCACTTGCCGGGGAAAGCCCGAACCATCGGGGAAATGCTTGCGGAGGCAAGGCAGAAGTCCGGGGCGAAGAAACTGGCCGGCCATGACATTATGGCTCTGGAGCGTTTTGCCCCTGATACCCGCCACATGATCGTCTTAGATGTTCTCTCCCATGAGTCCCCTATGGGATATAAAGGTGAGCGTATGCGTCTGTTCCTCACCGAGCAGGGATACCAGAAAGCCAGGGAGAACCAGGACAAGGGATTTATCAAGATCAGAAACCACGCCAAAGTGATAGCGGGAAACCTCCACTATGACGCAAAAGACCGTGACCTCTGAAAAGCACCCTCTTTTGGGGCGAAAATCATCCCTTTTCCTCTCTGTATGCCTCTCTCCGACAACAGGCAGGAGGATTTATCCCTGTACCCTGACGGAAACAGCACAGAGGAAAAATCACAAGAAAAACGACCTTTTTAGAAAACGGAAAGGAGGTGTCCGATTATGGCAGTTTTCCGCATAGAGAAAACCCGTGATTTGTGGATAGGATAATTGTTCATGCCCCAGACAAAAGCAGCGGGCGGCGTTTACAGGAAATCGAGATTATCTACAATCACATCGGAACATTCGACCATTCAAAGGTCACTTTATGGAAAGGAAAAGCGGTATAGCACCAAAAATGCCATACCGCAAATCCTTACTTAAAAAACCATCCTTACGAAACCCTCACATTTGTTCGGTTTCTCGGGTTGCTTTTTATGCTTTTGCGAGTCCGGAAAAGTCTGATGCGCCGTTCGGGAAAATATGATATAATAACATCACAAAGGTTTGACAGAGACATTTGACCACATGTAAAAAAGAGAGGAGTTACAAACCGATGAAGCAGGATATGATTGTGGTGCTGGATCTTGGTTCCACAGAAAACACAACGATTGCACGTGCAATTCGCGAATTAGGTGTATACAGTGAGATACACCCACATGACATTACGCCCGAAGAGCTGCGGGCTCTACCAAACGTAAAAGGTATCATTTTAAACGGCGGACCAAACCGTGTAGTAGACGGTATAACTGTTGATGTCGTCCCTGCAGTCTATGAATCTGGTGTACCGACGCTGGCGGTAGATCATCCTACTGCCAAGGGCGAAGCACTGGCGGCATGGCCCGAGAATTATGAAGACTGCCTTAATACACTCAAAGATTTCGTGTTTGGCGTTTGCAAGGCACTGCCGAACTGGAATATGGAAAATTTCATTGCCGACCAGGTAGAGCTCATTCGGCGGCAGGTGGGTGGCCGCAAGGTTCTGCTGGCTTTATCTGGCGGTGTGGATTCCTCAGTCGTCGCCGCATTGCTGATTAAGGCAATCGGCAAGCAGCTGACCTGTGTACATGTTAACCACGGCCTGCTGCGCAAAGGAGAGCCGGAGCAGGTTATTGAGGTTTTTCGCAATCAGATGGATGCTAATTTGGTCTACGTAGACGCGGTAGACCGTTTTTTGGATAAGCTGGCAGGAGTGGATGATCCGGAGCAGAAACGTAAAATCATTGGCGCGGAATTCATCCGTGTTTTTGAAGAAGAAGCGCGGAAATTGGATGGTATCGAGTTTTTGGGACAGGGCACTATTTATCCAGACATTATTGAGTCAGGCACCAAAACCGTGAAAGCCGTCAAGAGCCACCATAATGTTGGCGGCCTGCCGGAAGATCTGGATTTCGAATTGGTGGAACCTCTTAAAATGTTATTTAAAGATGAAGTACGCGCCTGCGGAAAGGAGCTGGGGCTGCCGGATAATATGGTTTATCGGCAGCCGTTCCCGGGTCCTGGGTTAGGCGTGCGCTGCCTTGGCGCAATTACACGCGACCGTTTGGAGGCTGTTCGGGAGTCTGATGCTATCTTGCGTGAGGAATTTGCGAACGCAGGACTTGAAGGAAAGGTTTGGCAGTATTTTACCGTGGTACCGGACTTTAAGTCCGTTGGTGTGCGCGATGGTAAACGTACGTTTGACTGGCCTGTTATTCTTCGAGCGGTCAATACAGTTGATGCAATGACGGCGACCGTTGAGGATATTCCATTTGCATTGCTTCAAAAGATCACTATGCGTATCACAGCTGAAGTGGCTGGGGTAAATCGTGTGCTTTACGATTTGACGCCAAAGCCGAGTGGTACGATTGAATGGGAATAAAGCTGGAATGAAATAACAAAACTGCCGCTCTTTTGGAGCGGCAGTTTTATGCTTGCAAAACATTTGGTCAAGTGAAGATGAAGAAAAAACGGTTAACGTAATATGTTTAGGGATAAAATTGATCTATAGCGCGGGTAAGGAATAAAAACCTTTATAAATTTGTGAAAAATACGGATAAATCCTTGACTTTAACACGGAGAAGTGTTTTGATAATACTATCCAAATACCGGAGAAAGAGGATATATTTCATTGAATTTGAATCGTGATAATATGAAAAAGGCCATGGGGCTGATTCTGTTTACTGTATTACTGTTTGTCGGACTGCAGAACACCAAGCTCGTGGGAGAAGCACTGCGGTACGTGCTCGGCTTGCTTGCGCCCTTTTTGATTGGCGGTTGCCTGGCTTTTATTTTAAATGTACCTATGCGGTTTTTTGAAAAAAACCTTTTCACAGGTACCAAAGCGACGAAAAATAAAAAACTGCTTAAAATGAAGCGGGTATGCAGCATTATTTTGACGTTGATCGTTGTGTTTGGCGTCGTTGTAATTGTGTTGTTCATGGTTTTGCCTGAATTATATAATTCGATTACGGCAATCGGTACCGAACTTGCGGCAGCTCGCGCCCGGGTTCCAGAATGGCTTGACCAGATCAGCACGGCTGTGCCGGCGTTTGAAAAAGAGATCCTATCTCTAAAGGAAAGCTGGCTGGAGATCGATTGGAAAGAAGTAGGTGCAATGGTCGTCCAGTTTTTACAAAATGGAAGTTTTCTGAGTGATACGTTCAACTTTGCGACCTCGGTGCTCAATGGTGTCACCAATGCACTGATCGGCTTGGTTTTTGCTATTTATATTTTGATGCAGAAAGAAACGCTTGGCCGTCAATTCCGCCGGTTGTTTTATTCGTTCTTCCCGGAACGGCGCGTTGATCGCTTTTTGGAGATCTGCGGATTAACTTCGTCATCGTTTAATAGCTTTTTGTCCGGCCAATGTCTGGAAGCGTTTATTTTAGGCATGATGTTTTTTGTTGCAATGTCCATTTTTAAAATACCGTATGCGCTGATGATCGCCGTTGTGATTGGCGTGACCGCACTCATTCCGATTTTTGGCGCGTTTATTGGTTGTGTAGTAGGCGCTATGCTTATTTTCATTCTGAGCCCTATGAAAGCGTTATGGTTCCTTGTGCTGTTTCTGGTGCTGCAGCAAGTAGAGGGGAATTTTATCTATCCCCGTGTGGTGGGCAGTTCGGTCGGCTTACCGTCTATTTGGGTTTTGTCGGCGGTCACATTGGGCGCAAGTGTTGCAGGTATTATCGGCATGCTGTTTGCTATTCCGGTTTTTTCTGTTCTTTATACATTACTTCGTGAGACCGTGCGCGCCCGCGTAAAAGAACGCGCTATCGATGCAGATAAAATTAAATAAGAATTAAACCTTAGGACCCGTGCTTAAATAGATGAATGCACGGGTCTTTTTCCAAATTTAAATAAACATTAAACTTTTTGGACAAGGCTTGATTTTTCCTGTGGCAGGGATTATGATATCAGTGTTGGCACTCTGCTTGAAAGAGTGCTAATTTGAATATGACAGAGGTGGATATTTTATGGGCAAGAAACAGTTTAAGGCAGAATCCAAGCGTTTGCTGGATTTGATGATCAACTCCATTTATACGCATAAGGAGATTTTCCTGCGCGAGCTGATTTCAAATGCTTCCGATGCGACGGACAAGCTTTATTACAACGCTATGCAGGAGGGAAAAACCGGTATCACGCGTGAGGGATTGCCTATCGAATTGACGCTGGATAAGAAAAACCGGAAGTTTATTATTGAAGATCACGGCTGCGGCATGACAGCCGAAGAACTGGAGAGCAACCTTGGAACGATTGCGCATTCCGGCTCGCTGGCATTCAAGCAGGAGCAGGACGGCACAAGCGATATTGATATCATCGGACAGTTTGGTGTAGGCTTCTACGCGGCATTTATGGTGGCAAGCCATGTGGAAGTCGTATCGCGAACTGTGGGAAGAGAGACAGCAAACCGCTGGCAGTCGGACGGCGCCGCAGGATACGCGATCGAACCTTGTGACAAGGCGGAGAACGGCACGCGAATTACGCTGACGATTAAGGATAATACTGACCAGGAAAATTATGATGAATTTCTGGATGCATATCGTATTCAGTCGCTCGTGAAAAAGTATTCAGATTATATTCGTTATCCTATCAAAATGGATATGATAAAATCGCGCATGAAAGAGAAGCCGGCGGATGCCGCAGAGGACTACCAGCCGGAGTGGGAAGAGTACACGGAAAATGAAACGCTTAACTCAATGGTGCCGATCTGGAAAAAGTCCAAAAAGGAGCTGACCGAAGAGGATTATCATTCGTTCTACCGCACAAAATTTTATGATTATGAGCCGCCGCTGCGGTATATCCATTCCAGCACGGAAGGAGCTGTCACTTATACCGCAATGCTGTTTATTCCGTCGCATGCTTCAATGGATTATTACACGAAAGATTATGAAAAAGGGCTGCAGCTCTATTCAAACGGCGTTTTGATTATGGATAAATGTGCGGATCTGCTGCCTGATCACTTCAGCTTTGTACGGGGCATGGTCGACACGGCGGATCTTTCGCTTAATATTTCTCGCGAAATGCTCCAGCACGACCGGCATTTAAAAGCGATCGCGCAGAGCATTGAAAAGAAGATTAAAAGCGAGCTTTTAAAAATGCAGCAGGATGAGCGCGAAAATTATGAAAAGTTTTGGAATGCGTTTGGCCGACAGCTAAAATATGGCGCATATGTGGAATATGGCGCGCATAAAGAACTATTGCAGGATCTTCTGCTATATCATTCCTCGACTGAGGACAAAATGGTCACGCTTTCAGAATATGTTTCGCGGATGGGAGAGGAGCAAAAGTATATTTATTATGCCTGCGGCGAAACGGTTGATAAGATAAAATTGTTGCCGACCATGGAGACCCTTCGTGATAAAGGGTACGAAGTGCTGTGTCTGCATCATGATATTGATGAGTTTTGCATTAAAATGCTGGCAAACTATCAGGAAAAGCAGTTTAAATCAGTGACTGATCCGGATTTAGGGCTGGAAACGGAAGACGAAAAGCAGGAAATCGAAAAGCTGAGTGAAGATAATGCTGGCCTGCTATCCACATTGGGGGAAGCGCTTGGTGATAAGGTCAAGAAAGTTGTGCTGACCGGAAGGCTCAAGAGCCATCCATGCTGTCTGCGCGCCGAGGGCCCAGTAACGCTGGAAATGGAAAAAGTGCTTAACCAACAGGCGCTGGACGACAGCCAGCGCGTACACGCCGAACGTGTTCTCGAACTGAATGCGGAGCATCCGATATTTAAAAAATTGTGTGAATTACAGCAGGCGAATTCGGACAAGGTGAAAACATACGCCGACATTTTGTATACGCAAGCGCTGCTGATTGAAGGCATGCCGATCGACAACCCGGTTTCGTATGCCAACGCAGTCTGCGATTTGATCAGCTGATCAGCCGAAAAAGGGGGCCGCGCTTATGAAAAAGCTGCTTTTGATTATCAATCCACATGCGGGGCGGGGAGAGATTGCCGCAAAAGCAGTTGAATGTATTAATATCTTTCAACAAGCCGGCTATGATGTGACGGTTTATGTGACGCAAGGTTCGCAGGACGCTACGCGGGTGGCAAGCGAACGGTCGAAGGAATTTGACCGCATTGTATGTGCAGGCGGAGACGGTACGCTCAATGAGGTGGTAACAGGTCTGATGCAGTGCGACATGCGGCCGCCATTGGGCTATATCCCGGCGGGAACGACCAATGATTTTGCCACAAGCATCAATTTGCCCAAGGCACCGGTGGAAGCAGCACAGATCGCGGCGGATGGCGTGTTGCATGCACTCGATATCGGCAAATTTAATGACCGTTATTTCAACTATATCGCTGCGTTCGGCGCGTTTACTGAGGTATCCTACGCCACTCCACAGCAGAGCAAAAATATTTTTGGTCGCGCGGCGTATATTATGGAAGGTGTTAAATCGCTGGCCAACATCAAGACGCACCATATTAAAATCAAAAGCGATGAGTTTGCCGAAGAAGATGATTTTATCTATGGCATGGTTTCTAATTCGGTTTCTGTCGGCGGCTTTAAAGCGATTACGCCCGGAGAAGTGCGGCTGGACGATGGACTTTATGAGGTCTTGCTGGTATATCCCTTTGAAAATCCGATGGAATTGCAGTGGCTGGTAAACGATCTTCTTACGCATAACCAAGAATCGACACGCTTTGCGTATTTCCATACTTCGCATATTGCGTTCGATGCGGAAAATGAGGTGCCGTGGACACTGGACGGCGAATTTGGCGGGGCGAACAGGCAGGCGGAGATCCATAACTATAGTCAGGCGATTACGTTTGTCACAGGCGAATAAAAAGCAAGGGCTGCTACTTGTTGATAAGTAGCAGCCCTTGTTCGTCAGCAGCACTTCTTCTGGAAAGATTTGCAGTCGGTGCACTGATCTACCGTCGGATTCGATTCGTGGGTACCCACGGTGATGCAATCCAGCGCGCAGTACTCGGCGCAGTCACAGTGGTTGGCGCACTGTTCGACGGTGCAGCGGATAGCGGTGTTTTTGTTGGAACGATCCATGAGAGAGACCTCCTTTTTTGATTTCGAAATTAGTCTTTCCTGTGGCGTTCGTTTTATGCATTGACAACAACAAACGAAACCGCTATACTTTTACCAAAGACATCCTTTCCCGAAAGCACGGGCTAACGGGCGAGCGTCGCACCAATACTATATCTGCTATCAAAGATTTAAATCTGCGATGAAAGAACGGAAATGTTGAAAATTTGCGTCCTGTATCGGAGATACGGGACGCTTTTTTATGAAAAGGAGACCGGGACAATGGAAAACCGCATTGCAATTTTAGGCATTATCGTAGAGGATCGGGAATCAAGCAACCAGGTAAACGAGCTGTTGCATGTTTATGGAGAACACATCGTTGGACGTATGGGTATTCCTCATCAAAAAGAAGGCTGCTCGATTATCACGATCGTTATGGATTGTTCAAATGATACAATCAATGCTTTGTCCGGCAAACTTGGGCGGCTGAAAAATGTGCAAGTTAAATCAATGCTGGCCAAATAAGGAGAATATTCATGAAACGAATTGTTGTAGGTTTACTGGCGGTTGTTCTTGCGTGTACGGCGTTGTCCGGTTGCGCGGCGACGCAGCTCGTGACCGGGAAAGAGGAAAGCGTCACGGCACAGGAAGCGGTCGTTACGCGCATTGCGGCGCTCAAAGGACCGACTGCTATGGGCATTGTTAAGATGCTTGAGGACGACAAGGAAGCGGAATCTCCGCGATATGATGCTGCGCTCTATACTGCGGCGGACGAGATCGTTCCGCTGATCGGAAAAGGCGAGGTGGATATTGCGCTGGTCCCGACTAACCTGGCCGCTACTCTCTACAAAAAAACCGAAGGCGGCGTCGCGGTGATTGACGTCAACGCCGGCGATGTGCTTTATGGCGTGTCAAATGAGGAAAATTCTTTTTATTCAGTTTCCCAATTGAAAGGGAAGGTGCTGTATATGACTGGTAAAGGCACCACGCCCGAATGGTCACTGCGGTATCTCCTTTCTCAAAATGAAATGACGATGAATGATCTCACCGTTGAATTTAAGTCGGAGCCAACCGAGATCGTATCGTTGTTGACGCAAAATCCGGATGCTGTTGCAATTTTGCCGCAGCCATTCGCAACGGTTGCCGTTCAGCAAAACGACTCCCTGAGGCTATCTTACAGCATGAGCGACGAATGGCAGATGTATAGCGACCAGTCGATTCAGGCGGGCACGGCGACGGGCGTGACCATTGTCCGCCGCACGTTTTTGGAAAAACATCCGGAAGCGGTCAAGCAGTTTATCGAGGCTCATAAGGCATCGGTTGATTATATGCGGGATAACCCCGAGGAAGGAGCGAACCTGATTGAGGCTTACGGCATCTCCAAGGCAGAGGCATGCGTCAGCCTACTCAAATACCACACACCGCTGATCGCAGTCGCCGGTGAGAAGATGAAGGCCTGGGTGCAGGAGTATCTGGAGCATTTGTATGAGATCGCGCCCGAAGCGGTAGGCGGAGAGATGCCTGATGACGCGTTTTACTATGTTGGATAAACGGTGGGTTCGCAATGCGGCAGTAACGGCTTTCTGGCTTGCACTGTGGCAAATCGTATCGCTGTTTGCACCGGAATTTATGTTTGCAGGCCCTATACAGACCGTGCAGAGCCTGTTTGCTATGTGCTTTACAAGAACATTCTGGTTTTCGGTTGCTGGGACGCTGATAAAAATTGCAGCAGGGTATCTGTTGGCATTTCTATTGGGATGCTTTCTTGCTGCGCTGGGATATCGTTTTTCGTGGTTTCGGATGCTGCTGGAACCTGCTGTACAAGTGATGAAGAGTGTTCCGGTGGCGTGCTTTATTGTAGTGGCACTGATTTGGATCCATTCGGAATGGATCTCTATTTTAACGGCCTTTTTTGTCGTTTTCCCCGTATTGTATATCAATGTACTGGAGGGACTATCCGATGTGGATGGTAAACTGCTTGAAATGGCGCGGCTATTTCGTATCCCGCCGCGACGCAAATTTGGGGCAATCTACTTGCCTGCGCTAGCACCTTATCTATTGTCAGGCTGCCGTATAACGGTAGGCATGGCGCTGAAAGCGGGAATCGCAGGTGAAATCATCGGCCTTCCTGCGCATTCGATTGGAGAACAGCTATACCTGTCTAAGCTCTATCTCAATCTAGACGATTTATTTGCCTGGGCATTTGTTATCATCATTATAAGCGTGCTGCTGGAAAAACTGTTGATTTGCGTGCTGGACAAACTGCGGCAGGGAATAGGAGGCCGCAACATATGATTCGATGTGTAGATCTTTGTAAATCGTATCAGGGCAAGCAGGTGCTGAAAAACATCAATTGGGAGATCAAACAGGGGGAATGCTGGCAAGTGTGCGGCGCATCAGGCATTGGAAAAACCACGCTGCTCCGCTTGGTCATGGGTCTGGAAACGCCGGACAGAGGGATGGTTTTGGGCGCTGAGGGGCTACATTTTGCCCCGGTATTTCAAGAAGACGTGCTGATTGAGGACTGGAGCCCAATGGAAAATCTGGAGTTAGTGTATGGACGTAAGCCCAGCGCAGAGATATTGCGTGCGCTACTGCCGGATGATTCGTTGGAACAGCCCGTCCGTACATTGTCGGGCGGTATGCGGAGACGAGTCGCCATCGCGCGGGCACTGCTTGTAGAGTCTGATTTGCTCGTGATGGACGAACCGTTTGCCGGTCTCGATCAGGAAAATATTCGAAATGCGATTGCAGTCATCGAAGTGTATCGCCGGAGGCGGACGTGGATTCTGGTATCACACGGCGCGGAAGAACTCCTTTCTGGCATGAGAACTTTTACTTTGGAATAAACGACGGCCGAGAGGAGAATCAGTCCTCACGGCCGCTTTTCGGCTCTTATGCTTGACCTATTTGTCGGAAAACGGTATACTGTATCGGTAAAGGTTGTGAGAGGACATGCAAAAGGGAGATTTGGCAAAATTACAGCTGTTGCTTAGCGGGATTTCTGCGCGGCTGATGAAAAACCGGGATTATTTTGTTTACGCAACGTTTTCATTTGTTTCGGGGAAAAAGCAGTTTCCGGGTAGGTTGGAGCGCGCGGACGATGGATATGCGCTGACTTTTCAAGGAGCTACCAAGCCGGTTGACGCCACAGGCGTTTGCATGTTTTTCACGGAGCAAGCGCAAAAATTTGAAGAGGCAAGGCTGGATTATACGGAACGTGGAACGGTTATTACACTGACCGTTACGCCCCGCGGGGTGCAGATGAAGCAGACGGAACGACAGGCTGGCGCAGAGGAAAAAACAGCTGCCGTCAATCCGCTTTTGGACAGCGGACGAAACTATTTGATCCGGGTCGACCAGGCGGCGGCGCTGCTGCGCGAAATCGGCATTTTGACGGCTGAAGGCAAACTGAAAAACGATATGATCCGCAAATACAACCAAATCGATCATTATGTAGAGCTCGTCGCGCCGATGTTTGAACGGGACGACAGCGAAGAAATCGTATTGCTGGATTGTGCGTGTGGAAAATCGTACCTAAGCTTTGTCATGAATTTTTATCTGCGCGAAGTGCTTCACCGCCGTTGCCGTGTCATCGGTGTCGATATCAATGAACGCGTGGTTGAGGAAAGCCGGGCAATGGCAAAACGGCTGGGCTATCATAATATGGTATTCCAGTGCGCTGATCTGCGCGTGTTCCAGCCGCCCCAAAATGTAACGGCTGTGATTTCATTGCACGCCTGCGACATTGCAACCGACCTTGCGCTTGCAACTGCGCTTCGTACCCGCGCAAAATATATTGCCTGCGTGCCGTGCTGCCACAAAGAACTGCTTGATCAGTACCGCTTGCCTGGGTTGGAACCGTTGATGAGATCCGGCGTATTCAAAGCCCGGTTCAACGATGTGCTGACAGACAGTATGCGTGCGCTGCGGCTGGAAGCAGCAGGGTATAAGGTTTCAGTAGTGGAATATATTTCGCCGCTGGATACGCCCAAAAATCTGCTTATCCGTGCGGTGCGGTCTGGTCGGGACAATCCGTACGCAAGACAAGAGTACGAGTCGGTCCGCGCCCTTCTGGGCACGACCTCTGAGCTGGATCGTCAATGCGGCGCGATGGAGAATGATCTTTTTGTAACGGATGACGACCTGCTGCTGTAACCCCCCAAAAACCTCTGCATAGGCTGTATTGAAGAGTCTTCAATCACTATTTGGAGGTAAGTACACATGGCTGATAAAGTCTGTTGCCCCGGCCCGGTCTGCGGCAGTGGCACGAATAACTCTACCGCCGGCGGCTTCCGCGAAGCTGTCTGCGTTCACACCAATAAAGTTTACGATTCCTGCAAGAGCAAGGAATGCCTGCGCGACATCCGCGTTTACCTGTGCCGCGAGGGTCAGGAATTGCTCAACAGCGGCGGTATTGCCGCCGTCAAGCCCCGCAGCGCCGAGCTGCTTTGCGTTAAGATCGACGTTGAGCGCGTGCAATTCAACCGCGGTTTTTACTCGGTAGATATCCGCTTCTTCTACAAGATCGAAGTCGAGGTCAGCTGCCCGGTTGGCCGTCCGCGCATTATCGACGGACTGTCGGTATTTGACAAGCGCGTCATCCTGTTCGGCAGCGAGGGCGGCGCCCGCATCTTCTCGTCCCGCTATGTGGAAGACGGCATGGATGTTCAGCTTTGCACCAAGAGCAACCTGCCGCAGGCGATCGTCGAAGTCGTTGATCCGATCCTGCTCGATGCCCGCGTTGTGTCTCCCGAGACATCGTGCAATTGCTGCTGCTGCTGCCTGCGCGAGGTTCCGAACGCGCTGTGCGGCTGCTTCGGCGGCGACGACATCGTTCTTGACAACCAAGGCTATCAGCTGTTTGTAACGCTGGGACAGTTTTCGATCATCCGTCTGGAGCGCGATATCCAGCTGCTCATGCCAGCGTACGACATCTGCATGCCGCGCCGCGACTGCTCGAACAGCGGTACCGGCGAAGCACAGGATCCCTGCGCTGTATTCGCGAACTTTGAGTTCCCGATCGACGAATTCTTCCCGCCCAAGATGGATCGTTCTGACTGCTGCGGTTGTGGCTGCGGCCCGACGCAGACCGGGTGCGGCAATAACGCCTCCTGCGGCTGTGGGAATAACAATAGCAACAATTCCTGCGGTTGCAAGAGCTGCAACTGATTTTAGCGGAACCGCCGGCAAACGCCGGCGGTTCTTTTTATACATAGCAAGATGATGCGGCGCATAATGTAGAAGCAGGAACAAAATTAGGGGGGCAAGCCATGAAAGAGGAACGAAGTTTTGTCTATACGCTGATACTGGGTGTGTGTATGCTGCTGTCTCTGGTTTTGATTGGGAAAATGCTGCTACACCGCTCGGAACAGCCGAAGCAGCCAGACACACCCCCGCAGGCTGATCAACAGCAGGAGGATAATATGGAAGTTCAGATAGGCGAAGATGATTTGGGCGCCCTTATTACACAAGCGCTGCCGTTTGCCCCAGAGGAGTTGACAGTGCGTATCGCAAAAAGCGGTACCGTGGAGGTCAGCGCATCGGTAGATCACCAGGCATTGCTTGATAGCGGCGCTGTTCCGGGCAGCATGCGCACAGCCATGATGTTTTTGCCCGATCCCTGCAAAGTATATGGTGCGTGGCAGGTTACGTGGCAGGATGGTACGCTGTTGCTTACGGCACAGCGAATGGAAATTGCAGGTTTTGAACTGCCCGAGCAGACGGCTGGTGCGCTTACTGAGGCAATTGCGGGAGCGGTCAACGGCCAGATAAAAGAGTGGGGCGACTCTTTTGCAGAATTTATTTGCCAAGATGGAAGCCTGGTGCTAAAGCCATAAGAAAACCCCTCCGGTAAAGTCCGGGGGGGTTGTTTTTTAATCCGTAATAACGCGTCCGCCGCCTTGGAAGCGGGAGGAGTAGGTGCCAGTGAGTGTGTCATATTTGACGACATCGCCGGTGTGCGGGGAATGGATAAATTGGTTGTCGCCAACATAAATGCCAACATGACTGATTGACGATGCACTTGAACCAAAGAACACCAAGTCGCCCGGAAGAAGTTCATCCATAGAAACGCGGTTGGTCGCATCAAACTGAGATTGCGCGACACGCGGGATAGTACCAACGGTATTGCTGAACACATAGGAGGTAAAGCCGGAGCAATCAAAGCCGCTTGGTGTGCTGCCGCCATAAACATACGGTGTGCCGAGATACTGCGCCGCAAAAGCCAGCACTTCACCACGTTGTGCATTGTCACCTATATAGGAGACAACTGCGGCGTTGCTGGAAACCGCCTTGTTGGGAATAGAAGCTGCGGAAGCTGCGCCGAAAGTCAGGTAATCGGGATGCATATAACCGGTTTTTCCGTTATAGCTGACTTTATACCAGCCGCTGTAAACGCCAAGCGCGCTGACCGTCGCTCCATTCGGCATTGAGGTGAGCACTTTGGCAGACATATTGGGCTGCTCACGCAGGTTGACCGTCGTATCGCAGACGACGCGTCCGCTGCCCAGCAGAAAATCGCCGTTTGAGGTGCCAGCCAGAAATTCACCGCTGACATAGCCTTCTTTGCCGCCGACCGCTACCTTAAACCAGCTATCGCTGTTTTTAATAACGGCAACTGTGGTACCTTGTTTCAATGTCGTTATGATCTCGCCACCGGGCGATTTACGCAGATACAAGGCATCCGCTTTGACCTTGGCGGGATATAGTGCGAGAGCACTTGGAAGAAGAATGGAAGCCGCCAGTGCCGCAGAAACAGCGGTTTGAATTAGTTTTTTGGATATATTCATTCTGGTAAACCCTCCGTTTCCGTTGGCTTACTTGCTGTTTAAGGCTCGGTTAAGCCAAATCGAGGCAATATCCATCGCCGCCCACAGGCTGTCTTTCTCGGTTTTTTTGATGATACGCTCTTTGATGCGGACGTTGGGATTCGTCTGCTGGAGCTGTACCGATACGCGTTTGGCTACCGCCAAATCTTTTACCGGAGCGGAGTCCAAAATTTGCATCATGATAATATGCGAATCACTCATACTGCCATAATAAATAATGTTTTCCTTGCGCATCAGCGGGTGACCCTTGTATTCGAGAAGGTCGTTCTTCTTAGCGGTGGTGGGCATATTGGCACTCCTTTATAGTTACAAAACGGTTACAATACAAAGTTACATTATGGAAACAGTATAACACGCATGCATAGATTTGTCAAATTGAAATTCCAAGCACGTATTTTTCAATATTTGTTGCCCATTTAAACTCCTACACTTTTTATAAGTACATTGTGGACAGCAAATTTGTATGTTAATATGGTTGTAAACAGTTATATGGTATTTACTATTAAAGCTGCGGCAAAATAGTAGCAATCAAACAAGGGATACGCAGGGGTGCAAATTAAATTTAAGCACTTGCATTTTATGAAAAAGGGAAAAGCGGTGAAATATGCAGAATGCGGTGAAATATGCAGAATATTGATTTGCTGGTACGCGACGTGCGTGCATTCAACAGCTATTTTAAAACGTTTGACAAAGTAGATGTTTGGATTAGTGATGGAAAAATTCTTTATATTGATCGAAAAAAAACGCGGGAATGTAATGCAAAATCCTATATAGACGGCGACGACCGCTGGATGATCCCCGGGCTGATCGATATCCATATGCACATTGAAAGTTCGATGATGACACCTGCGGCATTTTGCGACCGTCTCGTCGAATGTGGCGTGACGACAATTGTGTCTGAACCGCATGAGATGGCCAATGTGGGTGGCGTCCAGGGTGTACTGGATATGATCCGCGCGGGTGAAAATAGCCCAATCGATATTTTTTACGGGATTCCGAGTAGTGTCCCGTCAACTAAACCGGAACTGGAAACGACGGGCGGCGTTATCTACTGCAAGGATATGGAGCGGCTGAAGGAAAATCCTGCAGTAGCCTGCGTGGGTGAGGTGATGAATTATCGTCAGATCATCCGGAAAAACGACTTGGAAATTAGCAAATTTTTAAAAAAGCTGCGGACAATTGACCGGCTGTTTCCCATTGAGGGACATTGCCCAGCATTGGTCGATTTGGATTTGGCCAAATTCCTCTACCTCGGCATTAATGGAGACCATACAGAGCACAACATTGAAGAACTGCGCCAACGGTTTGCAGGCGGAATGTTTGTTGAAATACAAGAAAAAATGCTTAACTGCGAGGTTTTAGAATTTATCCACAAACATAACCTTTATGAATATTTTTGCTTTGTCACAGACGATGTGATGGCGGATACGCTTCAAACACAAGGCCATTTAGATGCATTGGTGCGAAAGGCCATTAAGGATGGTTTTGAACCGGCGCAGGCGGTCTATAATGCGACCTTCACACCCGCACGCCGCATGAACTTTTTCGACCGTGGCGCGCTGGATCCTGGCAAGAAAGCAGACTTTTTGCTGCTCGATGCGCTGGACACCTTTTCTATTGCTGCAACGTATAAAGACGGTAGTTGTATTTATGAGAAGGGGGCGCCTGCACGCACGTGGAACAATGGGACAGACTTTGCAGAGGCCTATTACCACAGTATCCGGTTACGAATGCAAAACGAACAAACCTTCCATGTCAAAGCTCCGATTATGGAAGGTACTGTCCGCGTACGCGCCATGGAAATGCGCGACGGCAGCACTAGGACGGCTGAGCGCATCGTAGAAATGCCGGTGCAAGGTGGCTTAGTACAATGGGAGCAGTCAGGTTGCTTGCTCGCCGCAGTATTAGAGCGTTATGGTAAAGGCGGCGGTATCGGCTTTGGCTTTGTCACTGGCGATTGTCACAAGCGCGGCGCTGTGGCTACCAGTTATGCGCACGACTGTCATAACATGCTGGTCGCAGGTGCAAATGTGAAGGACATTGCATTGGCGGTGAACCGGCTGATCGAGTTGCAGGGCGGCATGGTCGCCGTGGACGGAGGACAGGTGCAGGCCGAATTGCAGCTTAATATCGGCGGCATCCTGTCCGGTAGACCGGCGGCGGAGATCGGAGCGGCGCTCGGATGTGTGCGCGCGGCGATGGAGGCGCAGGGCTACCGGCATTATAACCCGATCATGTCGTTCTGCACGCTGACGCTGCCTGTTAGCCCGGCGCTTAAGCTGACGGACAAAGGCCTGATCGACGTCAAAGCGGCGTGCGTCGTACCACTTTTCGTTTAAAGATCATAAAAACACAGTTTAGGGGGAGACAACAATGAATAGCTGGCTGGAAAAGAGATTTCACCTGAGCGAGTATAATACTAATGCCCGCACGGAGGTCCTCGCGGGCGTCACGACCTTTGTGACCATGGCATATGTACTGGGGACGATTCCAAACATGATGGGGAATGCGGGGCTCGACCGCGGCGTCATTCTAACATCAATGATACTGCTAATTATTCTGACGACCGTCGTTATGGCGTTCGTGACCAACCGCCCGTTCGCGCTGGCGCCCGGGCTGGGAAGCGTGGGCATCGTCGTGGGCATGATGGCGAACGACGGCGTTTCCCCGGCGGTCACTGCAGGCGTCATCTTTTGGAGTGGCATCATTTTTATGCTGATCTCGTATGTTGGTCTGCGGGATGCGGTCGTAAAGGCGATCCCGCCCAGCTTAAAGCACGCGGTCAGCGCGGGCATTGGCCTGTTTATCGCACTGCTCGGCTGCAAAAACGCCAAGCTGATTGTCGCGGTCGAGGGGAAAAACAACCTTGGCTGGGGGGAACTGGCCAGCCCGGCGGTTATCCTGGCTTTCATTGGCTTTATCCTGATTCTGGTTACAAAGACGCTCAAAGTGCCCGGCTACATGATTGTTTCCATTCTGATAACCACGCTGATCGGCATCCCGATGGGGATTACCAAGCTGCCCGAAACACTGCTGATGGCACCCGGAAACCCGCTCGGCAATTTCTTGAACATGGATATCCTGGGCGCGTTGCGCTTTGCTTATATCCCTTTCCTGATCGCGCTGTTTGTACCCGACTTCTTTTCGACGTTCGGTACGGCCATCGGGGTCGGCGGCAAAGCGGGCTATCTAGATAAGGATGGGAACCTGCCCGGCATTGATAAGGTCTTCAAAGTGGACGCGGTTTCAACCGTCGTCGGCTCGGCGTTCTGTATGCCGTGTATGACGACGTATCTGGAATCCTCGGCAGGCGTCGAGGCGGGCGGCAAGACCGGCCTGACTGCGGTTTCCACCGCAGTCTGCTTTGCGTTCACGCTGCTACTCACGCCGATCGCACTGATGATTCCGTCTGCCGCGACCGCGCCCGCACTGATTATTATCGGAGTCGGTATGATGAGCGCGCTGAAAAACATTGATTTCTCCGACTATACCGAGAGTTTCCCGGCATTCCTCTGCGTCGCTTTCACGATTTTTGCCAACAACATTGCCAACGGCATCTGTGTCGCACTGCCTATATATCTGCTCCTAAAGCTGGCTTCGGGCCGTATCCGCGAGATCCCTAAGGTTATGTATGTGCTAATCGCGGTCTGCCTGTTGTATTTCTGGACGATTCTATAAGGAAGGCTTTTAAAACGCCGCGCGGCTTCGTGCGGCGTTTTGTTTTGCCGAAACATTGAATCTGCGGCCGCTTTATGGTAAAATAACGCCAAATGCATTTTTAGAATGAGGGAATTATGGAAATCGGTACTTTTGAACTGCTGAAAACCGAAGGCGCGGCGCGCCGCGGCGCGTTTATGACCGCGCACGGCGTGGTGCAGACCCCGGTGTTTCAGAATGTGGGCACGCAGGGCGCGATCAAAGGCGCGGTCGATGCGTTCGACTTGAAAGAGCTGGGCTGCCAGGTCGAATTATCCAACACCTATCACCTGCACGTGCGCCCCGGGGATCAGGTTGTGAAGCAGATGGGCGGTTTGCACAAATTCATGCGCTGGGATGGACCAATGCTGACGGATTCGGGCGGCTTTCAAGTGTTTTCTTTGGCTACGCTGCGCAAGATCAAGGAGGAAGGCGTATGCTTCCATTCGCATGTCGACGGTCGCAAAATTTTTATGGGGCCTGAGGAAAGCATGCGGATTCAGTCCAACCTAGGCTCGGATATTGCGATGGCGTTTGACGAATGTATTGAAAACCCCGCGCCGCGAGAATATGTACAAGCGTCCATCGAACGGACAACCCGCTGGCTGGAACGCTGCAAAACAGAAATGAACCGTCTAAACAGCCTGCCGGGGACGGTCAACCCACAGCAAATGCTGTTTGGCATCAACCAAGGCGGCACCTACGACGATCTACGCGTGCAGCATATGGAGGAGATCGCAAAGCTGGATTTGCCGGGTTATGCGATCGGCGGCCTTGCAGTGGGGGAAAGCACGGAAGTAATGTATCATATCCTGGATGTCGTCCTGCCGCATGCGCCGCAGAACAAACCGCGCTATTTGATGGGAGTGGGCACGCCGTCCAACATTATTGAGGGTGTGGCACGTGGCGTGGACTTTTTCGATTGTGTCATGCCGACCCGTAACGCGCGGCACGGCCATTTGTTCACACATCACGGTATCCTGAATATTATGAACGCCAAATACCAGACGGACGATAGGCCGATCGAAGAGGGCTGCCAATGCCCGACTTGCCGACGATTCAGCCGTGCATATCTGCGGCATTTGCTCAAAGCGGGGGAGATGCTGTCACAGCGGCTGCTTGTCATGCATAACCTATGGTTCTATAACCATTTGATGGAGGAGATTCGTCAGCATCTGGAGGCGGGCACCTTTGCTGCTTTCCGCGCGGAATACAGCGAGCAAATGGGCAAACGCATTTAAAACAGCAAAGCGCTCCGAAGTCGGGGCGCTTTGTTCATATCGGCAAGCTGCGCCGCATACCCTTTCAGTGAAATGGGGTCATGCTGTGCGGATACGAAAAAAGACGATTTTATATGCGGCCAGCGTTTTGGCCTGCGGCAATCTGGCACTGCAGGCGTTGGGGTTTTTATATCGGATTTTGTTGAGCCACTTTGCGGGAGCCGAAGGGCTGGGCGTTTACCGCTTGGTTAATTCGGCGTATCTCGTGCTGAATGCAGGCTGCCTATCGGGCGTTACAATGGCATGCTCTCGTTTAAGTGCCGCTTATGAAGCGCGTGGTGAACAGGATCGGCTATCTGCGATTTTACGCCTGTCGTTTACCGCGTTTGGTGCCATGCTGGCGGGTTGCACGGCGGTGGTACTGCTGGCCCGCGATACGATTGCTGTAGACTTGCTTGGGGATGTTCGTTGTTCGCGTGCCTTGCCGTATTTATTACTGTGTCTGGCGCTCACCGGTATTGAGAACATCTTTAAATCGCTGTGCATTGGCTTGGAGCGTATGCAATATACGGCGGTTTCCGAAGTTGGGGAACAAACGGTTCGTATTGCGGCGGTTTTTTGCCTGCTATTTGCCTACGGCGGCAATGATTATGGCGTGATCGCCATGCTAATCTTTGCAGGGATGGTTGTCAGTGAGGTGTTCAGCGCTTTATTTCTCACCGGCCTATACCGTAAGCAGATTCGACGCCCCGGACGGCGCGCGCCAATTGACCGGATGCTACGCCATCAGTTTTTCGTCATTGCTTTACCTTTATCGGTTTCCGCACTGGGCAGCAATCTGCTCAGTTCAGCTGGATCCGTCCTGCTGCCGCAACGGCTGATGGTAGCCGGATTGACCTATGAGCAATCCCTTTCCGCTCTCGGTGTAATTTCAGGCATGGCCATGCCGCTGATTCTGCTGCCTATTGCGCTGGTCAGTTCTGTATGCACCGCGCTTCTGCCTGCAATTACCGCGGCTCAGGCGGTCGGCAATTTAAATCGTATGCGTTCGCTTGTGGGGAAATCCATTTCCACCGTGGGGCTGATTGCACTTCCCGCAACTGCTGTATTGGTGCCGCTCGCACCGCGGCTTAGCGAGGTGTTTTTTGGACAATCACTGACGCTGCCATATGTTGCAATACTGGGCGTTGTCGCGGTATCGAATTACTATCAAATGGCTTCTGGAAGCCTGCTCAACGCACTGGGGCTGCAGCATTTCAATGTTGCAACAGCAATCAGCGCCGAACTGCTTCAATTGCTGCTCCTATACCGGTGGTGCGCGCGGCCGACAATGGGGATTTATGGATACCTGTTTGCGATGCTCCTGTCTAGCGCGGGGGCATTTGCGGTCAACCTGACTGTGTTGTATCACCGGACAGGTTTTTCGCTTCGACCGCTCCGGCGGTTTGGCGTACCGTTGCTCTGCGCCGCGACTCTGTTCGGCTGGACACGAGCGTTTTATAGGATATTCCGCCTTTATTGCACGGCGGAGTGGGGGGCATTGATATTGACTGTTTGCAGTGCGGGTGTCTTATATGTGCTGATCCTTCGCCTGTTCGGCGTGCGCCTGCTGCGCTATATCGGCAGGCGAATGGAACCATCTGGCACTTTGCCGCCAGCGCTCATGCTCTGACGCTTGACAAGCGACTGCAAACCCGATATGATGAATCAGAAGTTGACGGCTCTTGACCGCAGACGCGGCAAGGGCCTTTTTTCTGGAAAGAGGGAGATTATGGAATTGACCATGTGCTGTCCGACTTTGTTCGGGCTGGAGGGAATCGTGGCGGACGAACTGCGGTTCGGAGGAAAGCTGAATGACGTGCAGGCGGAAAATGGACGCGTCTTGTTTGAGGGCGACGAGCGGACGCTGGCTTGGGCGAATCTGCATCTGCGCTGCGCCGAACGTGTGCTGATCCGTCTAGGCACCTTTTCGGCCCAAACCTTTGATATGCTGTTCGAGGGTGTGCGTGCGCTGCCTTGGGAACAGTTTATTCCCAAGGACGGTTCGTTCCCAGTCAAAGGATATAGTCTGGATTCTGCGCTGCATTCCATCCCAGACTGCCAGAAAATTATTAAAAAGGCAGTGGTCGAACGTCTAGGGCGTGTGTATGGACAAAACTGGTTTGACGAGACTGGTGCCAAATATCAAATCCAGTTTTCCATCATGCATGATACTGCCGAACTTTTTCTTGACACTTCGGGCGCAGGTCTGCATAAGCGCGGTTACCGGGCAAACGCCAACGCCGCTCCGCTGCGAGAAACGCTGGCTGCCGCCATGGTCAAGCTTGCACGCTGGCGGGGGAAAGAGCCGCTGCTTGATCCATTTTGCGGATCAGGCACGATTGCTATTGAAGCCGCAATGATCGCAACGCGGCGTGCGCCTGGCTTAATGCGCGCGTTTGATGCGGACAAATGGGCATGCATTGATACAAACGTTTGGCGGCAGGCGAGGGAAGACGCGCTAGAACAGATGGACGGTGCAGCACGCTTTGATATTGCAGGCAGCGACCTCGATCCTGATTGTGTCGCGCTGTCGCAGGAAAATGCGAAAAAGGCGGGCGTTTTGCATACAATCAGGTTTACGCAGGCAGACGCTTGCAAACTGGACTATCGGAAAAAGGGAACTTTGTTTGCCAACCCGCCCTACGGCGAGCGTCTGCTCGATATGGAATCGGCGCAAAAGCTGTATGCGTCGTTTGGACGCGCGGTTGGCCATTCGCCCATGAAGCAGTATATTTTGAGCTCGGATATCGCGTTTGAACGGTTTTTCGGGAAAAAGGCGGATAAACGGCGCAAACTCTATAATGGGATGATTAAATGCGATCTGTATATGTATTTTAAGCACTCGCCGCGCCCGTCTGCTAAAACCAGCGAGCTCAGCCAGAATGGCTTAACAAAAAATTCATAAATTTTTTGCTGTGTTTTCCAAAAAACCTCTTGCGCAAATACAAACACTGGTGTAATATAATACTCGTGTTAGCACTCGTGATATATGAGTGCTAAAATAGATTCGTCAATTTTTATTCATCATAAGGAGGAACCCGTTATGAAACTCAAGCCCCTTTCTGATCGCGTTGTCATTAAGATGTGCGAGGCCGAGGAGACTACGGCAAGCGGCATTATCCTGACCGCTTCCGCGCAGGAAAAGCCGCAGGTCGCTGAGGTGATCGAGGTCGGCCCCGGCGGTGTGGTCGACGGCAAGGAGATCACCATGGAGGTGAAAAAAGGCCAGAAGGTCATCACGGGCAAGTATTCCGGCACCGAGGTGAAGCTCGACGGCGAGGAATACATCATTGTTCGCCAGAGTGATATTCTTGCGGTAGTAGAGTGATTTTGAGGAGGTAATGCAACATGGCTAAGCAGCTTATTTACGGCGAGGATGCACGCAAGGCATTGGAGCGCGGCATTGACCAGCTCGCTGACACGGTCAAGGTTACGATTGGTCCCAAGGGCCGCAACGTTGTGCTGGATAAGAAGTTCGGCGCGCCGCTCATCACCAACGACGGTGTGACGATCGCGAAGGAGATCGAACTGGACGATCCGTATGAAAACATGGGCGCGCAGCTCGTCAAGGAAGTCGCGACCAAGACCAACGACGTGGCGGGCGATGGCACCACCACCGCGACCGTGCTGGCGCAGGCGTTCGTTAAGGAAGGCCTGAAGAATGTGGCGGCCGGCGCGAATCCGATGGTCATGCGCCGCGGCATTGCCAAGGCGGTAGACGCTGCGGTCGCCGCGATCGCCGACCATTCCAAGAAGGTCGACGGTACCAACGATATTGCCCGCGTTGGCGCCATTTCGTCCGGCGACGATGAGATTGGCAAGCTGATCGCTGAAGCGATGGAAAAGGTTTCGACCGACGGCGTTATCACGGTCGAGGAATCTAAGACCGCCGACACTTATTCCGAAGTCGTTGAGGGCATGCAGTTTGACCGCGGCTATGTTACCCCCTATATGTGCACCGATACCGAAAAGATGGAAGCTGTTCTGGACGATGCACTCGTTTTGATCACGGATAAAAAGCTGTCCAGCATTCAGGAACTGCTTCCGGTGTTGGAGCAGGTTGTCAAATCGGGCAAGAAGCTGCTGCTGATCGCGGAGGATATTGAGGGCGAGGCGCTGTCTACGCTGATTGTCAACCGTCTGCGCGGCACGTTCACCTGTGTAGCGGTCAAAGCGCCGGGCTTTGGCGACCGCCGCAAGGAAATGCTGCAGGATATTGCAATCCTGACCGGAGGTACTGTTATTTCCGAAGAAATCGGCGTTGAGCTGAAAGATGCGACGCTGGAAATGCTCGGTTCGGCACGCCAGATCAAGGTTACCAAGGAAAACACCACGATTGTCGACGGCGCCGGCGACAAGCAGGCGATTGCAAACCGCGTTACCGAGATCCGCGGCGCGATCGAGCGCACAACTTCGGACTTTGACCGCGAAAAGCTGCAGGAGCGTCTGGCCAAGCTGGCAGGCGGCGTTGCTGTCATTAAGGTCGGCGCGGCTACTGAGACGGAGATGAAAGAAAAGAAACTCCGCATCGAGGACGCACTCAATGCTACCAAGGCAGCTGTCGAGGAAGGTATTGTCGCCGGCGGCGGCGTATCCTATATCAACGCAATTGCGGCGATTGAAAAGTTGATCGAGTCCGCTGAGGGCGATGAGAAGACCGGTATGAGCATTATCGCGCGCGGCCTGGAAGCGCCGATGCAGCAGATTGCCGCAAACGCGGGTATCGAGGGCGCTGTCGTCGTCGATAAGGTCAAGAGTGCCGGCAAGGTTGGCTACGGCTTTGACGCTGCGACGGAGACCTACGGTGATATGATTGCTAACGGTATTGTCGACCCGACCAAGGTCAACCGCTCTGCGTTGCAGAACGCGGCGTCGGTCGCTTCGATGGTGCTTACAACAGAAAGCCTGGTTGCTGACAAGAAAGAGCCCGTAGCGCCCGCTCCGGCTGCTCCGGATATGGGTGGCATGTACTAAGCTTTAATATACCGCAGAAAAGGCGGCGCACTTTACGGTGCGTCGCTTTTTTATCTATGGTGTTTTGCGTTTTTCCACTGTACTTTTGGGGAACACTATGGTAAACTATGCACGTAGTAGAAAGGAGGCGCTGCCATGATATTTGGAATCAACAGCCTCTATGTTTGGGTTGCAGTCATCATTATCGGTGTCGCTGTGGAAGCATTTACGCTGGATTTATCTGCAATCTGGTTCGCAGTCGGTGCGGTATTCGCCCTGATTGCAGCGAGCATCGGTTTGGGATTACCTGCGCAACTTTTAATTTTTGTATTGTTTGCCGCAGTGCTGCTCATACTGGTGCGCCCGTTCTGCCGCCGTTTTCTGCGTACTAAAAACGAGCCCACCAACGCAGACCGGATTATCGGCGAACCTGCTATCGTCATTCAGGAAATTGACAATATGCAGGAAACGGGGGAGATCAAAGTGTTCGGCCAGCTTTGGACAGCACGCAGCGTGGATGATTCACTGATTCCGCAAGGCGCAGCTGTCAAGGTCATTGCGATTCGCGGAGTCAAAGCGATTGTTGAAAAGGTGTAACAGAGTAAAGGAGAAAAAACATGCCATTTCTTGTACCGATTATTTGGATTGTGCTCGCCATTATCCTTATAGCGTTTTTGGCAAGCAATATCGTCATTGTGCCGCAGGCTCGCGCCTATGTTATCGAACGGCTCGGCACGTATCAGGGAACATGGAATACCGGTCTGCACTTTAAAATTCCGCTGTTTGAACGCATCGCCCGCAAGGTGACGCTGAAAGAGCAGGTTGTAGATTTTCCGCCGCAGCCTGTCATTACCAAAGACAATGTTACGATGCAGATCGATACTGTTGTTTATTTTCAGATAACGGATTCCAAACTGTTTGCTTATGGCATTGAGAGCCCTATGTCTGCTATCGAAAACTTGACGGCCACCACGCTGCGTAATATTATCGGTGACTTAGAGCTTGATCAGACGTTGACCAGCCGCGATATCATCAATACTAAAATGCGCGCGATTCTGGACGAGGCGACCGATGCGTGGGGCATCAAGATCAACCGCGTGGAGCTGAAAAACATCATGCCACCGGCTGCGATTCAGGAGTCGATGGAAAAGCAGATGAAAGCGGAGCGCGAACGCCGCGAGGCGATTCTGGTTGCCGAAGGACAAAAGCAGTCTGCGATTCTGGTTGCCGAAGGCGAGAAAGAATCGACAGTTCTGCGTGCCGAAGCAAGCCGCCTTGCCAAGATCAAAGAAGCGGAAGGCGAGGCCGAGGCGTTGTTAACGGTTCAAAAGGCGCTTGCCGAATCCATTGAGATGTTGAACAAGGCAGAGCCGACTGAGCAGATCATTAAGCTCAAATCGCTCGAAGCATTCAGTCAGGCGGCTGACGGCAGAGCGACGAAAATTATTATCCCGAGTGAAATTCAGGGCCTTGCCGGATTGGCAACCTCCTTTAAGGAAGTCATTACTGACCCGAAAAGCGAACCTGCGGCGAAATAATAGCGGCAGCCTGTCAGAACTTGTCTGACAGGCTGCTTTTTTGCCGCTGTGATTGACAAAAGAGCGTTTTAATGATAGCATAATTGAATAGACGCTCATATTTCGCAGGAGGGATTTCATTTGGCTGGAAAAAAGCAAAAATCAGAAGTCGAGTGCTGCGAAGAGCATGTAATCCATACAGATGCGGTGCAGCAGGCGTGCGGGGCAATGCCTGACGAAGATATTACGGCTGCTGCTTCGGACTTTTTCAAAGCATTTTCCGATAAAACGAGACTGCGTATTCTATCTGCGTTGGTAACGGAAGAACTGTGTGTGTGTGATATTGCTTCGTTATTGTGTATGAGCCAGTCCGCAATTTCGCATCAGCTTCGTTTTCTCAAGCAGGCAAGACTGGTTCGCAGCCGAAAAAGCGGTAAAACGGTTTATTATGCATTGTGCGACGACCATATTCAGACGATTCTCGCACAAGGGATCGCGCACGTGCAGGAGGGATAGAAATAGATGAGCAAGGATATAAAACGGTCAGACGAGCAGCCATTGCAGCAGGAAAAGCAAACTGTGGTAGCGCCAGATGGATTTTCTGTCGGGCTGGTAGACGAGCTGTTGTCAGATTTAGAAAGCGGCACGGTGCAGACTTCAGAACCGCCCATAGAGGAAACAGCGGTTTCTGAAGAAGAACAGGCAGAGGAACTTGCTCCGGAGGAAACGGAAGAAGTGGAACTACCAGAGCCAGAACAGTCTGGGCTGGAGGCTGAACCACAGGGGACTGAGTCTTTGGAAACGGATGAGAAACTGCCTCCCATCTCGGAAGAATTTCCGTCAGATCAGGAGAATGCGGAGGACGCGGATTTTGACGGCTTGTCTTTTATAGAGCGTGCGAGACTGCGCGCACGGCTGCGCCGCCGGGAACAGACCCGGCAGCGGCGAGAAAACGCACGCCGTGGCTTGTATGGCGCCGATGTGCCTTATCAGGCGATGACCGCCGTGGATATCCGGGGGACATTGGTGCGTCTGGCGATTGCGGCGGTCTTTTTAATAATCGGCCGCGTATTGGAACAAGGCACAGGGGCGTTGGTCTTTTATCTGATCGCTTATCTGATTGCGGTGTTGCCGGTGGCGGTTACCGTGGTCCGCGATATGATGCACGGTAAGTATTTTAGCGAATACCTGTTAATTTTCCTTGCGTCATTGGGTGCGTTTTTGCTCGACCAGCGGTTTGAAGCTTCATTAGTTTTGATTTTGCACAGTATCGGTAAGCTCATTAATGATATGGTACTGGGGAAAACGCGCAATTCACTTTCTCAGCAAACAGATTTTGTTCCGGTCCAAGCTTCTCTAGTCAATATGGAAGGTGAGGAGCGCCGTGTGGCGCCCGGGGATATCAAGATCGGCGATTTTATCATTGTGCGCGCCGGTGAGCGCATCCCGATTGATGGAGAGGTGCTGCGGGGCGAAGGTACGGTGGACGACACCGTGCTGACAGGCGACAGCGAGCCTGGCGAGGTCTGCAAGGGCTGTAAGGTACTGGCTGGTAGCCTCTATACTGGAACGTTGCTTTTGATTCGCGCGACCACGCGCTTTGAGGACTGCGGCGTCAGCCAAATCCTGCGTATTCATGAGGAATCCACAGGACGGCGCGCTTCGCTCGAAGAATCTGTCATTCACGGCGCGTCGCGCTATATGCCGCTCATTATTTGCATAGCGGTGCTGCTGGCATTTTTGCCGCCTCTCTTTCATTTTGGGCGTCTGTCTACATGGATTTACCGTGCGCTGACCGTGCTGATCGTTTGTTGCCCAACAGCGCTGCTGATATCAGTTCCGCTCAGCTTTTTGGGCGGCAGCGGGCGTATGTCCCAAAAGGGGATTCAGGTTAAGGGCAGCGAGGCCGTAGAAAAACTGGCTGAACTTCGCATGGTCGTTTTTGACAAGACTGGTACGCTGACAGAAGGGAATCTGAGGGTCAAAGAGATTCAGGCGACCGCTGATTTTAACGCCGAGAGCTGCCTTGCACTGGCGGCTACAGCAGAACAGATGTCCCAGCATCCGGTAGCACGTGCGGTGGTTGCGGCTTATGAGGGTATTCCGCAAAAGATTGCTGAATTTGAAGAATTTCCGGGTCGCGGCGTGCGTGCCCGTATTGGAAACCACAATCTGTTGGCCGGCAACCGTAAGCTGATGATTTCTCGCGGCGTGAAAGGCGTTCCCGACCTTGCGGGTACAGTGTTGTATCTTGCCTATGAGGGCGACTATGCCGGAGCAATCATTTTGGAAGACACTGTCCGTCCGGAGGCGGAGACGGCGATCGCCGGGTTGAAATCGCTTGGCGTAATGCGTACCGTCATCCTGACCGGTGACACCGAGCTTCCCGCGCAGCAGGTGGCCGACGCGATTGGTATTGATACCGTGCACAGCGGCTTGTTGCCGGAAGAGAAAGCATCCAAAATGGAGTTCCTGCTTCGTACGATCCCGACTGACGGTACGGCGGCTTACGTGGGCGACGGTGTCAACGACCTGTCCGAACTCAAGCTGGCCGACGTAGGCGTTGCGATGGGCGTTGCAGGCTCTGCGGAATCAGCTGAAGCCGCCAATGTGCTGATTATGACGAACGATCTGACCCGTTTCACCGAAGCGGTCCGTATCAGCCGCCAGACGCATGGAGTGGCAATGCAGAACATGCTGCTGCTTTTTATCATCAAAGCGGTTCTGGTGCTGCTGACGCTGTTCGGTGCGGCAACTATGTGGCAGGCCGTAGCGGCTGATGTGCTCATGACCGTGCTGGCTGTGCTCAACGCAGCACGTACGCTGAACGCGAAATAGAAAAGAAAAGGCCATGCCGCGTAAGTGCGGTATGGCCTTTTGTCGTTTTTTATGTTATACTGATGCTGTATCTTGTTATGGAGGAACGTGTATTGCACAAGAAGATTGAAGCGATCCTGTCCCGCGTACAGAAGCCTGCGCGTTATGTCGGCGGCGAGTGGGGTTCGATTACCAAAGATAAGGAAAAGACGGATTTACGGTTTGCCTTTTGTTTTCCCGATGTTTACGAAGTGGGCATGTCCCACTTGGGCTCGCGTATCCTATATGGCTTGCTCAACGAGCAGGAGGGCATCTGGTGCGAGCGTGTGTTCACGCCTTGGGTCGACATGGAGCAGGAACTGCGAAGCGCAGGCCTGCCGCTTTACGCACTGGAAAGCGGCGATCCGCTGAATGCGTTTGATATCATTGGTTTCACGCTGCAGTATGAGCTGTCCTTTACCAATATATTAAATATGCTCGATCTAGGCGGCGTGCCGGTGATGGCCGAGGAACGCACCACGCTTAAAAATTTGGTGGTCGCGGGCGGCCCTTGTGCTTATAACCCTGAGCCGCTTTGCGACTTTGTCGATCTTTTCATGATCGGCGATGGGGAAGAGGTTATTCTCGACCTAACCAGCCTATATAGGAAAGCAAAGCGGGAAAATTGGAGCAAAGGCTTCTTTTTGTCTGAGGTAGCACAGATCCCCGGTATTTATGTGCCGTCGCAATACGAAGTCACCTATTGCGATGACGGTACCGTTCGGGCAGTGACGCCGAAAAATGGCGCGCCTGCGGTCGTACAAAAGCGCATTGTGCAGGACCTCGATACGATGTACTATCCTGAGTCGTTCGTTGTGCCGTCAACTGATATCGTGTTTGACCGTGCGATGGTTGAACTGTTCCGCGGCTGCCCGCGCGGCTGCCGCTTTTGTCAGGCGGGCCACACCTATCGTCCGCTTCGCACCAAATCGAAAGACGTGCTGCTCCGTCAGGCGAAGAACGTGCTAAAAAATTCCGGTTACGAGGAGATATCGCTTTCATCACTCTCGACCAGCGACTATGGCGAGCTTTCCGCGTTGACAGAAGGGATGCTCGATTACTGTGAGCCGCGGCATATCAGTTTGTCTCTGCCCAGTCTGCGCGCCGACAGCTTCAGTACGGAGCTGATGCAGCGTGTGCAGAAAACTCGGAAAAGCGGGCTTACTTTTGCCTGCGAGGCTGGGTCACAGCGGCTTCGCGACGTTATCAATAAAAACATTACTGAAGACGATGTGCTGCACGCCTGTGAAATAGCGTTTCAGGGCGGTTGGAACAACGTCAAACTCTATTTTATGCTTGGCTTGCCGACTGAAACCATGGAGGATCTTGACGGCATTGCCGAAATCTGCAAAAAAGTGGCTTATTGCTGGCGCATGAATACTAATAACCGTGCACGCGGCGTCCGCATCACCGCGTCGGCCTCCTGCTTTGTGCCAAAGCCGCAGACTCCTTTCCAGTGGGACGCGCAGGACACGCTGGAAACGCTGCGTGAAAAGCAGGCTTATATGAAAACGATCATGAAAACTAAGAATGTGACCTATAACTGGCATGACGCGGAAACGTCGGTGCTGGAGGGGGTCATCGCGCGCGGTGACCGCCGACAGGGAAAAGCTATTTACCTTGCATGGCAGCGCGGCTGCAAATTGGACGGCTGGGATCAATTTTTCGATTACCAGACTTGGGTGCAAGCTTTTCAGGACTGTGGGCTTGATCCCGCTTTTTATGCCTCTCGCCATCGGGAGCTTTCCGAGACCTTCCCGTGGGATCATATTGGCTGCGGGTCCAGTAAACTACATTTGCAGAAAGAATGGGAGCTTTCCCGAAAGGCTGCTGTGACGCCGGACTGCATGATGAAATGTGCTGGATGCGGTGCTGCTACCCTGCTGAAAGGGGGCAAATGCTGTGTTTAAAGCCAGAATGAAATTTGCCAAAGAGGGACGGGCTAAGTATATCTCGCACCTCGACCTGATGCATGCAATGCAGCGGGCAATGGCGCGCTGCCAAATGCCGATGTGGTTTACCGAAGGCTTTAATCAGCACGCATATGTTTCAATAGCGCTTCCGCTTTCGACTGGGTTTTCCAGCGAATGTGAGTTTTTGGACTTTAATATAACCTCGGAATCTGTGCCGGAAAATGCGGTCGAGGCGATGAACGATGCGCTTCCGGAAGGCCTGCGCGCTATTGAAATCTATCCGCTGGAGGATGGCGGCTTGAAAGTCGGTCGTATCGCTTGGTCGCAGTATCGGATCACATGGAGTTTTGAAAACAGTGTGCCCGCAGGGTTTGCCGAAACAGTGCGTCAATTATTCGCCCAGCCTGTGGTCGAAATTTTGAAGCGGTCCAAACGTGGGGAAAAGGTCGTCAACATGCGCGACCTGATGCACGACCTGTCAATTGACGAGCAGGCGCCGGAAGTGTTTGCCACGGTCGTTACCGCAGCGGGCAACAACAGCATGAGCCCAGAGTATTTGACGCGAGCCGTGCAGCAGTATTTGCCGCAATATGAGATCCCGTTCTGCGCGTACCACCGCCTGAACGTGTTGACCGAAGACGGTCAAAATTTCCGCTAAGAGGAGAGCCGAACGCATGAGTGCACCCCGTACTGTATCAAAGGAACAAATTCAAAATCAATACGCTTATATCGACGGCATAGCCAATCTGCTAAAGGGCAGGCAAATGCGGGCCTATACGCATACCTTTGGCTGTCAGCAGAACGAGGCGGACACCGAACGCATTCGCGGCATGCTGTATGAAATGGGCTTTTCCATGACCGATACGGTGGATGACGCGGATTTTATCCTGTTCAATACCTGTGCGGTGCGCGAGCATGCGGAGGATCGCGCGTTCGGCAATATCGGCGCGCTGTCACATCTGAAAAAGCAGCGGCCCGATGTGATCATCGCGTTATGCGGCTGCATGGCGCAGCAGCAAAAGAATGTGGAAAAGATCAAGAAAAGCTATCCGCAGGTCAATCTGTTGTTTGGCACGCACGCACTCTGGCGGTTTCCATCCCTGCTTTACCGTGTTTTGACAGAAAAAAAACGTGTGTTCGATATTGACGGTGAGGAGTGCGGCGAAATCGCCGAGGGACTGCCGGTGCTTCGCGAAGATGGAGCGAAAGCATGGCTGTCCATCATGTACGGCTGCAATAACTTCTGCACGTACTGCATTGTCCCTTACGTGCGCGGACGCGAGCGCAGCCGCTTTCCGGAGGAGATCGAACGGGAACTTCACGAGCTGGTGGCCGCCGGATACAAAGATATCACGCTTCTAGGTCAGAACGTCAATTCCTATGGCAAAGACCTGGGGCTGGATATTGATTTTGCCGACCTGCTTCGCCGTCTGAACGACGTGTCCGGTGATTTTCTGCTTCGCTTCATGACCAGCCATCCGAAAGACGCCTCCCCGAAGCTGTTTGAAGCGATGGCGGACTGTCCCAAGGTCGCCAGACAGCTTCATCTGCCGTTCCAGTCCGGCAGCGACGATATCCTGCGCCGCATGAACCGGCGTTATACAGTCGGGGAATACCGGCGGCTGATTGCCTGCGCCAGGGAGAAAATGCCGGATATTACTTTGTCGAGCGATATCATCGTCGGTTTCCCGGGAGAAACGGAAGAAGACTTTGAGCAGACGCTTGCCCTTGTCCGCGAAACCGAATTTGATTTGCTGTTTACATTTTTATATTCCAAACGAAGCGGTACGCCTGCTGCGGAATATGAGGACAAAACCCCTGCAAAGGTGAAGCAGGAGCGCTTTGAGCGCCTGCTGCGTACACAGGATGAGATCGTCGCCAGACGGCAGGCTGCGTATCAGGGCAAGCGACTGCGTGTGCTGGTGGACGGCGCAGCCAAAGGACCGGATTATCCTTTTACGGCACGCACGGAGGGCAATTTGCTCGTATGTGTACGTGGAGAGGGGCTTCAAATCGGACAATTTACCGAAGTAGAAATTGAAAAAACCTCACTGCGCTGCTTGTTTGCGCGAAAAAGATAGAAAGAGGTAACAAAATGGCAGACTTTACGCCCATGATGAAACAATATTTTGATATCAAAAACAAGAATAAAGATTATATTCTGTTTTATCGTTTGGGCGATTTCTATGAAATGTTTTTCGAAGACGCTAAGCTGGTATCCCGTGAGCTGGAACTTACGCTGACCGGCCGCGACTGCGGCCAGGAGGAGCGAGCACCCATGTGCGGCGTGCCGTATCACAGCGCAGAGGGATATATCGCGAAGCTCGTGCGAAAGGGATATAAAGTCGCGATCTGTGAACAGGTTGAGGATCCCAAGCTGGCCAAAGGGCTGGTGCGGCGCGAGATCGTGCGGCGAGTTACGCCGGGCACGGTTGTTGAGGCGTCCATGCTTGAGGAAAACCTCAATAATTTTCTGGGGTGTGTCTATGAGGCGCAGGGTCAGATCGGCGTATGCTTTGCCGATATTACGACCGGCGAAGCCTATGCGACGGGTTCTGCCGACTGGAACGACATTGCGAGCGAATTGGGGCGTTTTGGTCCGCGCGAAGTGCTCATCGGCGGGAATGCTGTTGGGAATGAAGCGCTGAATACTTTTTTGCGCGAGCGGCTGGAAGCGCTGATCGAACCCATGCCGGAGGAAAGCTTTGAAGCGCAGCGTGCGTCTGCCCGTATCACAGAGCGTTTTCATATCGAAGATTTCGACGCGGTAGGGCTGTCCGGGCTTCCTTGTACAATCCAGTGCATGGGCGGTCTGCTGGATTACCTGGAGCAGACGCAGCAGACCGCGCTCGCCAGCTTAAACAGCCTGCAGGTTTACCATCAAGGGCAGTATATGGAGCTGGATCTGATTGCACGGCGCAATCTCGAGCTTTGTGAAACGATGCGCACGAAAGAGAAAAAAGGCACGCTTCTTTGGGTGTTGGACAAGACCAAGACAGCCATGGGCGCACGGCTGCTGCGTCAGTGGATCGAAAAGCCGCTCCACAATCCGCTCCACATCGCGCGCCGCCAGCAGGCGGTCGGCGCGCTGTGTGACGATGTGATGGCACGAACCGCAATGGGGGACGCGCTGAAAAAGGTGTTCGATATGGAGCGCCTGATCGGGCGCGTGGTATATGGCACAGCAGGCGGTCGCGACCTGCGCGCGCTCGGCGCCGCGATCTCCAATCTGCCGGCAGTTAGGGAACAGGCTGCGCTGTTCGGCACGCCGCTTCTCCGGGAACTCACCGGACGTATCGATCTGCTTGAGGATATCTGGCAGCTGATCGATCTTTCAATCGTGGAAGAGCCGCCTGTCACGGTGCGTGAAGGCGGTATCATTAGATCAGGCTTTAACGAGGAAATAGATCGCCTGCACGATTTGGCATCAGGCGGCAAAGGGCAAATCGCGGATATTGAACAGTCCGAGCGCGACCAGACTGGGATCAAGAGCCTGAAAATCGGTTATAACCGCGTGTTTGGCTACTATATAGAGGTCAGCAAGGCCAACGGCAATCTGGTGCCCGACCGATATATCCGCAAGCAGACACTGGCCAACTGTGAGCGTTATATCACAGAAGAACTCAAACAATTGGAAAGCACAGTGCTTGGTGCACAGGAACGGCTGACCGCGCTGGAATACGACGTGTTTGTATCGGTGCGAGACCGGGTGGCCGCAGAGGTCCATCGCGTACAGTGCACGGCGCAGGCGCTTGCGAATTTAGACGTGTTGTGCGCACTTGCAGAGGTAGCGTCGGACAACCATTATGTCTGTCCGACCGTCGATTTTTCGGGACGTATCGAAATTCACGACGGACGGCATCCGGTCGTTGAAAAAATGCTGGCGGACAGCCTGTTCATTCCCAATGACACGGTGCTTGACAATGGGGAGAACCGGGTCTCCATCATCACCGGCCCCAATATGGCAGGCAAGTCTACATATATGCGGCAGGTTGCGCTTATTACCATCATGGCGCAGATCGGTTCGTTCGTGCCGGCGTCCAGCGCGCATATCGGCGTGGCCGACCGGGTGTTCACCCGCGTCGGCGCGTCGGACGATCTGGCGAGCGGTCAATCGACCTTTATGGTGGAAATGAGCGAGGTTGCTGATATATTGAAAAACGCAACCAAATCCAGCCTGATCATTTTGGATGAGATCGGGCGCGGCACCTCGACGTATGACGGCATGTCCATCGCGCGCGCGGTGATAGAATATGTGGCTGATACCAAGAAGATCGGCGCGCGTGCGCTGTTTGCCACACACTACCATGAGCTGACTGCGCTTGAGGGTATGGTTGCCGGGATTAAAAACTACAATATCGCAGTCAAAAAACGCGGAGATGATATCACATTTCTGCGCAAGATCGTGCGCGGCGGCGCGGATGACAGCTATGGCATAGAAGTCGCCAAATTAGCGGGCGTGCCGAACCCGGTCATTAAACGCGCCAAAAGCGTGCTCGCCGATTTGGAGGCAAATACGCCGCGCGTGGAAATGCACGCGATTGAAGAGGATGACATTCCACAGCTTACTATGAACGAGCTGTCGGGCGGCGCGGTCGCAGACCGTCTGCGCGCGATGCAGGTCGACACTATGACGCCGATCGAAGCGCTGAATGCGCTCTATGAACTGAAAAAACTGCTGTAACGGAGGAAAGGAGCGCCCAGCTTGGCCATTATTCAGGAATTATCACCGCATCTGGCCGATTTGATCGCGGCGGGCGAGGTCGTAGAGCGGCCGGCATCAGTCGCGAAAGAATTGGTTGAAAATGCAATTGATGCGGGCGCGACCCGAATCACGGTAGAAATTGAAAATGGCGGCGTGACCTATCTGCGTATCGCGGATAACGGTTGCGGCATGTCGGCGGAGGATGCGCCTGTCGCGTTTCGTCGGCATGCGACCAGCAAGCTGCGCACCGAAGCCGACCTCTCCGCGATCGGCACGTTGGGTTTTCGGGGCGAAGCGCTGGCAGCGATCTCTTCGGTCTCACGCATTGACCTGTTCACACGCCAGCCGGATGCGATCTCCGGCCTGCATCTGCATTTGACGGCGGGCACGGCGGATATAAGCGAGGAGGCCGGTTGTCCGCAGGGGACGACCATTGTGGTGCGCGACCTGTTTTTCAATACGCCGGCGCGCATGAAATTTCTCAAAAAGGACTTTACGGAGGCCGGATATATTTTAGGCGTGGTGCAGCATGCCGCGCTGTCGCATCCCGAAATCTCGTTTACGCTTATCCGCGATGGCAAGCAGGTATTCACGACCGACGGCAAAGGAAAGCTTTTGGTGCCGGTGTTTGCCGTATTTGGCAAAGAGATGACGGAAAACATGCTGCCGGTGCCGCAGACGGAGCATAACGGCATGTCGGTCAGCGGATATATCGTCAAACCGCATGCGGGCCGCCCGAACCGGGCAATGCAGCATTTCTTCGTAAACGGGCGTTATGTGAAAAGCAAGCTGATGCAGGCCGCGTTGGAAGAAGCCTATCGCAATGCGATCATAACCGGGAAATATCCCTCAGGCGCTGTTTTTCTCGAACTGCCGCTCGGCGCGGTCGATGTCAATGTCCATCCGGCCAAAACAGAAGTGAAGTTCTCGCAGGAAAAAGCCGTTTTTGAGGCGGTCTATATTGCATGCAAAAACGCGCTGGCAGCGGGTGACAACACGCCTCAGCTCATTCATAAGACCAAAGAAGCCGCGCCTGTTCCTCGCTGTGAAGATCATGTGACAGGACAGCAGCAGCGGTTTGCCATGCAGCGGCCGATAGAGCCGTCCGTGCAGGCAGAAACCCTGCAGGGAAAAAGCGCCGCGCCCGAGCTCGAAGATTTTTTGGTCGCCGTGCCGCCGCGTACGCCGCGGCCTCAGCATGCAGGCTTTGTAGCCGCCCAGCCTGCGATCCCGTATCAACCGCCCCGCAATGCTGGGCCCATGCAGGCAGATCCTGTGCTGATGCAGAAAATGAAGCAGCATAATATGCCCGCTCCGGCGGCCGCGGAATCCAAAGCCGTTTCTGCGGAACCAACTCAGGCGGCTCCTACTTTAGAACCGTTGGATACCGGTGCGCGTGTGATAGGAGAGTGTTTTCAAACCTATTTGATTGCAGAAGATCAGGATGGACTAATCCTCATCGATAAGCACGCCGCACATGAGCGGATTTTGTTTAATAAGCTTCGTGCGGAAAGTGAAATCCCATCTCAGGAATTATTGTCGCCGGTGATCGTCGAGCTGACCGCCGAGCAATCGGCTGCTTTGACCGAGCAGATGGAGACGCTTCGGCAGGCTGGATTTATTGTGGACTCCTTTGGGGAGAATAGCTTTGCTGTAAGAAGCGTGCCGGCATATCTGGATAGCGGCGACGTATCCAACGTGTTAAGTGAGCTGGCGGAAAAAGCGATGAACAGCCGTGCCGCCGTACCCGACCGGCTGGATGATTTGATCCACACGGTTGCTTGTAAGGCGGCAATCAAAGCGGGGAAATCGACTACACTCATCGAACTGCAGGATCTCTGCGACCGCGTACTAAGCGATGAAAATGTCCGTTCGTGCCCGCATGGGCGGCCAACCACTGTGCGGTTGACAAAATATGAGCTGGACAAGCTATTTAAGCGTGTAAACCAATAGGAGAGCAAATGGAAAATCGTTTGATCTGTATTTGTGGCCCGACGGCTAGTGGGAAAACCGCGCTTTCGGTCGCGCTGGCCGAACAGCTTGATACGGAAATCATTTCGGCTGATTCCATGCAGCTATATCACGGCATGGATATCGGTACAGCCAAGCCGACTGCCGAGGAGCGGCGCGGCATCCCTCATCATTTGATTGATGTTTGTGAGCCGGGCGAGCGTTTTTCGGTCGCACGCTATGTCGAACTCGCGGACGTTGCGGCGCAGCAGCTTCTGGCATCCGGCCATATCCCGGTTGTCGTAGGCGGCACCGGATTGTACATGGATGCGCTGATCGAATGTAGCGTTTTTACTGGGGACGAGACCGATTTGGCGGTGCGCATAAAATATCAGCAATTGGCGGAGAAGCAGGGAAATGCGGCGGTGCACGCCGCGCTGCGGCAGGTAGATCCGGAAGCGGCTGGGCGGCTTCATCCGAATAACCTGAAACGTGTCATTCGCGCCTTGGAGGTTTTTGAGCAGACAGGGCTGACGCTTGACGAATTTAACCGCCGCAATAAACGGATTGCGCCAAAATACGACGCAGTAAAGATCGGCGTTTGTCCCGTGGAACGTGAAGTGCTGTATGAGCGGATCGATCGTCGCGTCGAGCAGATGTTGGAGGACGGCTTGCTTCAGGAAACCCAGCGTTTGCTGGATGCTGGGAAACTCATTGGAACAGCGGCGCAAGCCATCGGCTATAAAGAGCTTTTGGGATATCTGCAGGGACAGGAGCCGCTGGATGCGTGTGTCAAACTGCTCAAGCAACGCAGCCGAAATTACGCCAAGCGCCAATTGACTTGGCTGAAAAGAGATGACAAAATCCACTGGATTTATTATAATAAACACGAGGAACTTGAGACGCTGCGACAAAAAGCGACAGACTATCTGGTAGAATGCGGTGTACAATAATACCATAATTTGTAAATTATGGAGGAATTATTGTGCGAAACGAGATCAATTTGCAGGAAGCACTGCTCAATGCGGTGCGCCAGCAGGGACAAACTGTAACGGTGTTTTTGACCAATGGCTTTCAGATGCGTGGCTGTGTCCGCGGTTTTGATAGCTTTATTGTAATATTGGAGAGCGAAGGCAAGCAGCAGATGATTTATAAGCATGCTATCTCCACCATCATTCCGCAGAGCCGCGTCGATCTGCACGCCCGCCGTGAGGAGGGAATTGCAGCCTCGGAATAACATACATAGGGGTACCGCATGGAGCAGGATAACAGACAACTGCATAGGAAAAAACGAAAGCGCACGCAGCCAAATAACCGGCTTCCCGTACTGGTCATCGCCGCAGTGCTGGTATTTTATATCGGCGCGCAGGTAATTTCCGCGTTTTTTGGCAGTGTGGAAACTATTACTGCCGCCCACGTTACGGTCGATGACAGCTTCGGCGCCACCGGATGGTTTATCCGGGATGAGGTCGAAGTATCGGGCAGCGCAAGTGATACGGTAAAGCATATCGTTTATAGCGGTGAACGCGTGCAGCAAAATGCGCCGCTTGCAATCGAATATTCGGACGAGCAGTCGCTCGACCATAGCCGCGAGCTGGAGGCACTGGACGAACAGATCGGCCTATTGGATACCGCATTGCAAACCGCTGGCGACGGTTCAGATGCGGCAAAGCTGGATCAGCTGATCACGCTTTCCATGCAGCAATTATCTGCGCAGCTAAAAACAGGATCGGGCGCAACGCTTAGTTCCGCAGCAGCCTCACTGCGTACGCTTTCGCTTCGCCGGGAAGCGGGCACGCTCGATGCAGCAACCATATCTGCTGAACGTCAAGCGCTTGATACGCAGCGGCAATCACTTGCCCAACAGCTTTCCGGCAGGACCAGCGAAATTACGGCGCCATCCTCTGGTTATTTTTCTGAAATTATAGATGGTTATGAACAGGTTTTCACTGTTGATAAGCTGGAAGACCTAACACTGGAAACGTTTCAGAAGCTCACCGCGGCAAAACCGCAGAATTCGGGAGCGGCATTAGGTAAGATTATACAAGGCTTTAGCTGGTATCTTGGTGCAGAAATCCCAACTGAACAGGCTAATCGACTGTCTGTCGGTACAAGTCTGCGGGTGCGCTTTACACAGGCCTCTATTGAAGTGCCGGTGACCGTATATGCGTTGGATAAACCGCGAAACAGCGATGTTTCACTCGTTATACTAGAGGGAAATGAGTTCAACAGCGAAATGGTTTCGATGCGCGATCAGCCGATCGATATTATTTTGGGCACCTATATAGGGCTGAAAGTTCCCAAAGAGGCCGCGCGCATGGAAACTGACAGCAAGGGCAACAGTACGCTCGGTGTCTATATCCTCAGCGGCTCGATGTCGCGCTTTAAGAGCATTCAGCCGTTATATGAGACCGACCAGTTTTATGTGGTGCAGCAAAGCGCCACTGACGCTGGTGCGCTTGTTGCACAGGATAAAATTATTATTAAGGGTAAGGATATTCAGAATAACAGGGTGGTGAAGACATGACCGTGCAGGAAAAACAGGAGCTTGCGCTGCGTATCCGCAATGTGCGCGAGAGGATAGAACGGGCCGCCCAGGCTGCCGGGCGCGATGCTTCGGAAATCCATTTGGTCGCGGCGACTAAAATGAACGATGCTGAACGCGTGAAATATGCAATCTCCTGTGGCATTCATATCGCAGGAGAAAACCGTGTGCAGGAACTGCTGGATAAGTACGATCAGCACGCCTACGATGGTGCTGATCTTCAGTTCATCGGCACGCTGCAGACGAATAAGGTAAAATATTTAATCGGCAAGGTATCGCTGATCCAGTCAGTCGGATCCATACGCCTTGGAGAGGCCATAGCCAAAGAGGCGGCAAAGCATTCTCTGCGGCAGGATATCCTTTTGGAGGTAAACATTGGTAGAGAAGAGGCCAAAAGCGGCCTGCTACCGGAAGAACTGGATGCTGCGGTTTGTCATTTATGTGAAAATCCTGCCCTGCATATCCGCGGATTAATGGCCATTCCGCCGATTGCTGACCAAACAACGAAAAATTTGAGCTATTTCCATGAAATGCACCAACTCTTTGTTGACATTTTGACGAAAAAATACGATAATGTAAACATGGATTATTTGTCTATGGGTATGACAAATGACTTTGAAACCGCGATTGCCTGCGGCGCGAATATGGTGCGTATCGGTACGGCGATCTTTGGCGCGCGGCTCTATGGGGCGGCGCAGCAGAAAGCATAAGGAGGAACTTTTTTATGGGTTCGATTAAGGGATTTATCGACTGGGTTAAGGGAGAGGATGTCGAAGACGAATTCGAAGAGCAGGAGCCCCGTCAGCGAATCGAAGAACCTGTCTCCGCATCGCCCTCGGCTTATGATGTTCCCGATACCTCCTCATCCCGCCGCAGCAACAAGGTCGTTAACATCAACGCAACTACACAGCTTGCGGTCGTTTTGGTAAAGCCCGACCGGTTTGAAAACGCGGCGGAAATTGCCGATCATTTGAAAGACAAGCGCACTGTTGTGCTCAATCTGGAACAGACCAACAAGGATGTTGCGCGCCGTCTGGTCGATTTTCTCAGCGGTGTCGCCTATGCCAATGAAGGCAAAATTAAAAAAGTTGCAAACAGCACGTATATCATCACGCCCTACAATGTGGATATCATGGGCGATCTGATTGACGAGCTTGAGAGCAGCGGCATGTATTTTTAAGGCTGGTACGACGTGAATCATTTGGTCATCTATTTTGTATCTTCGGTCGTCCGGTGTTTGGAGTTTTTGTTCCTTGCCCGCGCGATTATGTCGTGGTTTATGCAAGGGCGGGATTCCAAAATCTATGAGTTTTTGTATCTCGTCACCGAGCCGATCATCGTGCCGTTTCGCCGGCTGCTTGAACGGTTTGACGCGTTACGTGGCTTTCCGCTCGATATTGCATTTTTGTTGGCATTTCTCGCGCTGGAGGTCATTTTGACTTTCCTTTACACCTTGTAACACGGTTGAGCGGAGTGGTCGGGTCATTTGCCCGACCATTTTACCGTATTTTAATAGAAAGAAAATCCGACTCTAAAGATAAACGGAGGAAGAACATATGACGGTGCAGGAAATTCAGGAAATTGGCTTTGAAAAAGCAGTTTTCGGTGGATACGATATGAAATCTGTTGACACGTTCCTGGAGCGTGTGGCAGAGGAATTTGCAGCGATGCAAAAAGAAAATGCGGCACTCAAAGCCAAGATGAAAGTGTTGGTCGACAAGATCGAGGAATACCGCGGTGTCGAAGACGGCCTGCGCAAGACACTAATGAGTGCACAAACATTAGCCCAGCAGACGGTGGACAAAGCTAAGGAAGAGGCTGCGCAGATTATTTCAGCAGCGCGCAGCGAAACCGAAACTAAGGTCAAAACCACACAGGAGCAGATTTCGCTGGAAGAACAGAAGTTTGAAACCGCGAAGAAGAACACCATGGAGTTTATTGCGCGCGTTTCCGCGGTCTATCAAGCTCAAGCTAAGGCGCTTGTGGAGCTCGCAAAAGGGGAAAAGCTGGTAGCGGCTCAGCCCAAGACCGAAGCTAAACAGCAGCAAGCACCGGTGCCGGAACAGCCGATGGATCGTCAGGTCGCTCAGGAAGTTTCTCAGATTATAGACGAGCCGCAACAGGCTCCTCAGGCAGATGAGCCTGTTGCAGAGGCTACTAGGCGTTTTTCCGTCACGGAGACGGAACTGAAGAGCAGCAAGGATAAAAATTTTGACTTTGGCGAGCTGAAGTTTGGCTCGGATTACGATCCCAAGCAAGTTAAGTAAACACAACGAAAGGACGGACACGACACGATGTCGCAGGATTATAACAGCACCATCAATTTGCCGAAAACCGAGTTCCCGATGCGTGCGGGTTTACCCAAGCGCGAGCCCGGCTTTCTCGAAGGTTGGGAAAATGACCGCCTTTATCATACGCTTATGGACAAAAATGAGGGTAAGCCGCTTTTTGTACTCCATGACGGTCCTCCCTATGCTAACGGCAATCTGCACATGGGCCATGCGCTCAACAAAATATTAAAGGATATTATCGTTCGTTATAAAAATATGGCTGGCTTTCAGGCTCCGTATGTACCTGGATGGGATACCCACGGACTGCCGATCGAACGTCAGGCCATGCAGGCTTATGGGATGGACCGTGACAAGGTGTCGACAGCGGAGTTTCGCGCCAAGTGCGAGGAATTTGCACACAACCATGTCAACACACAGCGCGAACAGTTTAAGCGCCTCGGCGTGATCGGTGATTGGGAACGTCCATATTTGACGCTGACTCACGATTATGAAGCTGCACAGATTGAGATTTTTGGCGAAATGGCCAAAAAAGGTTTTATTTACAAGGGTCTGAAGCCGGTCTACTGGTGTCCACACGACGAAACCGCGCTGGCGGAAGCTGAAATCGAATATCAGGACGAGAAATGCTCATCTATCTATGTGAAATTCCAAGTTACCGACGATCAGGGTGGCAAGTTGTCGTCAATCGCCGGCTCGCTCGACCATGTTTATTTTGTCATCTGGACGACGACGACTTGGACGCTGCCAGGTAACCTCGCAATTTCTGTGAACCCATCGTTTGAATACGATCTGGTCAAGGTGCCAAACGGCGATGTTTATGTGTTGGCAAAAGAACTGGTCACGTCGGTGATGCAGGCGTCTGGAATGGATTTCTGGGAAGTTATCGGTACGCTTATGGGTTCTGACTTGGAGTTGATGCGCACCAAACATCCGATTATGGATCGAGAAAGCATTGTAATCTGCGGCGACCATGTTACGCTGGACGCCGGTACGGGTTGTGTCCATACGGCTCCAGGCTTTGGCGCGGATGACTTTATTGTCTGCCAGAAATATAAGATCCCGATTATAGTCCCGGTCGACGGCAAGGGCATGACGACGAAAGATGCGGGCAAATACGCCGGCATGTATTATGAGAAGTCTACGCCTGTGATTCTGGAAGATCTTAAGGCATGCAGTGCGCTTTTGGCGATCGAGGAAATTGAGCATAGCTATCCGCATTGCTGGCGCTGCAAGCATCCGATTATTTTCCGTGCAACAGAACAGTGGTTCTGTTCGGTGGATGCGCTGAAAGACGACGCGATCCGTGCCTGCGCCGATATCCAGTGGCTGCCTGCATGGGGTGAGGAACGCATGACCTCTATGATCCGCGAGCGCTCCGATTGGTGCATTTCGCGACAGCGTGTCTGGGGCGTTCCGATCCCGATTTTTACTTGTAAAAAATGCGGTAAACCATTGGTCAATGAGCGGACGATTCAAATTGTCGCTGACTTGTTCCGCAAAAAGGGATCAAATGCGTGGTTTGAGCTTTCGGCTGCGGAGATCCTGCCGGCAGATATTCAATGCCCCTGCGGCTGTGGCGAATTTGAAAAAGAAACCGACACCATGGATGTTTGGTTTGATTCCGGCTCGTCTTGGCGTGCGGTCATTGAAAATCGTGAGCAGCAGCCGACTCCGGTTGACGTATATCTGGAGGGCAACGACCAATACCGAGGCTGGTTCCAGTCATCGATGCTGACTTCGATCGCAACACAGGGGAAAGCGCCTTATAAGACGGTCATCACGCATGGTATGATCGTGGATGAAGAACGCCAGAAAATGTCCAAATCGCGTGGCAACGGCATCTCTCCGGATGACATTTTGGCTCAGTTTGGCGCGGATGTGATGCGTCTTTGGGTTGCATCTTCTGACTATCGGCAGGATATGCGTATTTCCATGGACATGCTAAAGCATCTTTCGCAGAACTATTTGAAGATCCGTAATACAGCACGCTATATCCTCGGCAATCTGTTTGATTTTGATCCATATAAGGATCAGGTCGCATATGACGATATGCCCGAACTGGATCAATGGGCTCTCAGCCGTTTAAATATGCTGGTCGCCAAAGTGCGCGGTGGATATGACGATTATGAATTCCATACGGTTTTTCATACGATTCATAATTTCTGCGTAGTTGATATGTCCAATTTCTATCTGGATGTAATAAAGGATCGGTTGTATTGTGATGAAACCGCTGGTGTAAGCCGCCGTTCGGCGCAGACTGCGATGTACCATATTCTAAATGCACTTGTGCGCATGCTGTCTCCTATCCTCTGCTTTACGGCAGATGAGATTTGGCAGGTAATGCCCCATGCAGATGGTGATGATGTGCGCAACGTTGCTTATAATGATATGCCGTCTGTCAATGAATTGTGGGCATTCAATGAGGAAAACGCCGAGAAATGGGCGAAGCTTACGGCGTTCCGTGATGATGTCAACAAGGCATTGGAGGGTGCGCGTAATGATAAAATCATTGGCAAGCCATTGGAGGCCAGTGTGACCGTGTATGGTGACGAACAGGCCATCGCATTCCTGAACGGTTGCGGACAGGATCTTGCGGCGCTTTGTATCGTTTCCGAGCTTCATGTGGTGGCTGGCTTGGGCGATGGAATGGACAGCGAATATCTGCCGGGTCTAAAGATTCAGGTTGAGCGTGCGGCGGGGGATAAGTGTGAACGCTGCTGGACGCAATCCAAATCGGTTGGCACGGATACGAAACATTCGACCCTTTGTGCACGCTGCGCGTCTGTTGTTGGATAAATAGGATAGGAAAGGGGAGCAGCGAACCGCTGTTCCCCTTTTTATGAGGTAGGAGCTTAGTGATGCATGTTTTAATTTTTATAGCCCTTATGATTGTGCTTGACCAAGTGGTGAAGTACTGGGCAGTGGCCGTGCTGCAGCCCGCGCATACCATTCCACTGATTGAAAATGTTTTTCATTTAACCTATGTTGAAAACCGCGGTGCTGCATTCAGTTTATTTGCAAAATTTGATTCGCGATGGTTCTTTGTCACTTTAGCGGTATTAATTACTGCCGCGATTTGCGTAGCATTAAGAAAGAATTGGATCCAGACACAGTTGGGCCGATGGTCCTTATACTTGATTTCTGCCGGGGCACTTGGGAATGCAATAGACCGCGTTATCCGTGGCTTCGTCGTAGATCTGTTTGATTTTCGAGCCATTGGATTTCCGGTTTTTAATGTCGCCGATATTTTTATCTGCATAGGAGGCGCAATGTTTTTTATCTATATCCTGTTCCAACATAAAGACAAAGAACAGAAAGGGGAGCAGGATGACTAAGCTCCATCTAGTTCCGTCTGAACAGGATATTGGAAAGCGGATCGACACATATCTGAGTGAGCAAATTGAGGGGCTGACACGTTCCGCTGCGCAAGGATTATTGGCGCAGGGCGCAGTCTTTGCCGAAAATAAGGCGCTTAAAAAGAATTACAAGCTTACCGGCCGGGAATTGCTTGAAATCACGATGCCGGAACTGCGGGAAATCGATTTGGTACCAGAGAATATTCCAATTGATATTATTTATGAAGATACGGACATTATTGTTGTTAATAAGCCAAGAGGTCTGGTGGTGCATCCGGCAGCTGGAAATTGGTCCGGTACCTTGGTCAATGCTTTAATGTACCACTGTGGTGATAGCCTGTCAGGAATCAACGGGGAACACCGGCCGGGAATCGTTCACCGTATTGATAAGGATACGAGTGGTTTACTGGTTGTTGCTAAAAATGATACCGCACATCAGAATCTGGCAGCGCAGATCGTTACCCATACGGCTCGGCGTGAGTACGAAGCAATTGTGATCGGTTGCCCGCAGCTTGAAGAAGGAACGATTGACAAACCGATTGCACGTCATAAGAGCGATCGGAAAAAGATGGCTGTTATGGAAGGCGGCCGCAATGCCATTACGCATTACCGTATTTTGAAACGTTACTCTGGCTATACGCATATGGCATTTCAACTAGAAACCGGGCGTACACATCAAATTCGAGTGCATATGGCTTCTATTGGTCATCCAATCATAGGTGATCCGCTATATGGGCTGAAAAAAGACCGTTTTTCAGCAATTGGCGGACAATGCTTGCATGCAGCGGCACTTACGCTGGTGCATCCAAGAACAGGGGAAAACATGAAGTTTGTAGCTCCATTGCCGCCATATTTTACGGATATATTGTTTAAATTGGAGAAAATGCAATGAAAAAGTTTGAGCGTATGCTACTTGCATGTGACATGGATGGTACATTACTGGACAGTCAAAGAAAAGTCTCCGTGAAAAACCAACAAGCTATACAGTATTTTACGGAGCAGGGAGGGCTCTTTTCTTTGGCAACAGGACGAGCGCCCGGGGCCGCCCAGCCGTATTTTGATGAACTGTCGATCAATGCCCCGTATAGCCTGTTGAATGGTGCATTGATTTTTGATAAGCAGCACAATATTCTATCCTGTGCAGGCATGCCAGAAAAAACAAAAGAACTTATCAATGCCGCTGTGTCAAAATTTCCGGAGATTGGCTGCGAGATTTTTGACAGCGAAAATATCTATATTCGGCAAATGAGTGAGGTTACTGAAACACACCTGAAAACACTTAATTTATCCTATCAACCTATTATGCAAGATGAATTAACAGACACTTCTTCCTGGTGTAAAATCAATTTAACCGGCACGCCTAAAATCCTAGGATTAGTTCGAGCTTTCTTGCAGCCATATGCTGATGAATTTTGTATGGCATCCAGTATGCCGATGTTTTTGGAAATAACGGAAAAGAGCGTTCATAAAGGTGCAGCACTTCAAAAAATAGCAGCTTATTGTGGGATTCCAAATAATCGCATCTATGCAATTGGAGATAGTTTTAATGATGAGATGATGCTGCGCATGGCCTATAAAGGCTTTGCTCCTCAAAACGCGGATCAAGGAATATTGGAGATTGCAGATATTGTTGTGCGAAATCATGATTGTGATGCGGTTGCAGCAGCAATAGAATGGCTCGACAATATGGAGACGCGCCCAGGTCGCACGAAGTAAGACCTAGGCGCGATGGAATTGTCAACATAGGAGATTATACAAAATAAAGATTTTGTATAATTCGGTGGGGAGGTTTTCCAATTGTAACACAAGGTTTCCGCGCCGGCGTACTGATCGGTACGAGCTGCAGCTTGTCTACGTGTTACTATCTTCATGATTCTTTTCCTCCAGTAGCTTCAAGATTCTATCCACTTTGCGCTCCAACGTTTCACTACGGCTAATCTTCATACGGTACGAACGATGCTTTTGCTTGTGCTCAAAGAAGTCGCATTCCAGCCGTGCGCCGCGCTGGGTATTCAAGCAAGCCTGACAGAAATATAGCTTTGCTTCATATCTATGTGCGTAGACAAACGGGCATTTAGTCCGGGTACACACTTCGCACAGGCACATGTAACAGTATTTGGTCGGTACAGCCATCTTGCTCGCTCCATGCTTTAGTAGCTTGCCGGGTATCTATGTAGTACGAGTTACGGTAATCGTCTAAAATCGCTTGCTGCTGCCGTGTACGTTTAGATGTTCCAATAGCCAATATTTCACGTATCATAAAAAACCCCTTAGCATCATTGATAAGCGAAAGCGTCGGCGCAATCTGCCGCTTCACCCAATCGATACTCTTTAACAGCCTGTGTTGGGTTTCTTCCTTGATTACCAGCTTGATATTTGCGACCGAGTCGACGAAATCAGTCCACCACTTACAAACCTCACAGCGCGTTATATTGGTTTCGGTACGTTCGATGAAAGCAATTTTATCATTTAGGATACCACTAGCCAGCAGCCCTAGATCATCGGTATTCACCAGCGCATTTACAAAGCCGTTTGCATTGTCGCCGCGCATGACGATTTCAAAGCGTACCCAATGCTTGTTATATTCCGGTTCAGTCGGCTTATAGCGTTCCTTGGCCTTATCATAGATTCTGATACGAAAATCGGATTGTTCTGCACCGATATAAACCGTTGTACCGTCCTTGATTGTACCGTCATAGCCCTTAACAACCCTACGTTTGCGGATACGGCTGTTAATGGTATTTTCATCTACCGCAGCGGCGATTACTTCTAGGTCTAAATAGCCCTCGGTATCATCCAGCGCGAGATCGACACGCGACACATTTACATTTTCGTCGGCGTGCAGTTGCTCCACGAGCCGCAGAAATGGCGTGGTCAAATCATCTTTGCTGTGCAGCGTCGTGTGAGCTTCAAAGGTTCGGCAGCCTGAACCGGACATACTGACGCATACGCCCATATCACCAATGCGATCTGGTGCCGGGTCATGGAACACAAAGATATTCCCGAATGACATGCTGCGCTGATAGCCGTACTTGCCGTGCGGATGATCTACGAATAACGCCGGGTCTATCCGCAGATACCGCTTAACGATTGCATGTGGGTCAGTTTCCCCTTTTATAGAAAACGTCAGCCAGTCTATACTCGCTGCTGATTTCATAGCTTGTCCCCTCCCCTTGTAACGAGTACCCCCGTGATTACTGCACGGGGGTTACAAGGGAGCTTTGCGCGGTGCTCCCCTGCCCTATGCTTATTTCCTACCTTGTAAATAGGAATGTATATAGAACACGGTTAAACCGTGGTGATGGCTGCTTGCGTCTGCCCGCGCGGACGGCTTCCCGCTGGACGCTGGCGGGCTGGGTTTCCACCGCCTGCGGGCGGCGGTCGGTATGCGAGCCGCTGCGCTCCCGCATCTGCAACACAATTTTCGCTCGAGTAAACCAGGTCGATCAGCGAAATTGTGTGACATGCTGCGCTGCGATCGCTATTTGTCACACATTGCCGCGCCGTAGCTCGTCCGGATCAGCTCGCTGCAGCACAATCTTTGTGTTACTTATTGCGTTGGGTCTACGCCCGGTCCGAAGAACTGCGACAGCTTATCCATAGGCTGCGCACTGGTTGGCTCAGGCGCAGCAGGTACGGCGGGCGGGTGCCCACCGCTTCGCGGTTCCCCCTGCCCGCCCTCGTCCTGTGCGAGCGTGTCAAACAGGGCGTAGCTATCATATAGCTGTGCAATCTTCTTCCGGTACGGGATAATATCCGTGCTTAACTTCATGTTCTGGCCGTACCAGCGTTCCACACAGACAAAGGTGGTCGGAAGAAAGAAGAAAAAGCCGTTATTTGCTTTCAGGTGCTTCACATCATACTCGATGAGCACCCGAATCTGTTTATCAATCATCTTATCAGACTGCGCGACGAGGATAAAGTTATAGCCTAAATGCCGATGCTGGGAGAAGAACTTGATCCAGTCCATGCGCGTGTCGGGCTTCTTCTTCAAGGATTCATGCAAAATCCCCTTGCCGTTCCAGTCCCGGCTATTAAAGATACATTGCGCCTCGTCAATCACTACCAGCGTTTGCCCCTCTATACCGCGCTTATGATGTTCCCGCGCATAGCTCATAAGATAATCTATCGTGATATCCGGGTTATCAAGATATGTGAAGTGCTCCCGCAGCTCCTCGGGAAGTCCCAACGAAAAATTGGCGATTACCCGGTTACGCTCTTTCTTATGCAGCTTGTCCCAGATATCTTTAACACTGTGATAGCTCTTACCAGAGCCGGGAGTACCGGAGTACAGATAGATCATTGTGCAGCTCACCTCATTCAATCGCTTTGAGCCAGCGGGCAACTACTGATATGGCGTAATAGACGATAATACAAATAAGCCAAGCCTCGGCAATCGTCAGGAATTCATAGACCGGGAGAAAGTAGTTAATCTGCGCCAGCAGATCGGAAAAGCCAGCGTTAGAGATGATCTTAAACGGCGACGGCGGGAACAGGTTGCAGATCACCGCCAGCACCGCCGCAATCGCGTCGAGCAGGAATTGGCAAAACGACGCTAGACCTTTGAACATGCGCTCTCCCCTCCTATGTCACACAAGTTTTCTCACCGGCGAGCTGCTGCACATCGACCATTGTGTTACTCACCACTTGATCAAGCTACGCGTGCGCAGTATCAGCCCAATAGCAAACCACACGGTTGCGCCATACCGGAAGAACGCGATCGGCAGCGCAAACGGCGTTAAGTCGATATTCTCATGTATCTGAAAATAGGCCGTGTCCAGATCAATGCGAAGCTGGTAGTCCGAGGCTGTCGCGGCAAAGACCTTGATGGAGTTTACAAAGTCCCAAGGGATAGACCACGGAAAGCGGTCTGTCAGAACCACATTTTTGAACGCATCGAAGTTAAGACGGAAGTTAGACGGCGAATCAAAGAAACCCGTCAGCGCGTCGAGGATGCTTTGAAGCAATCCTTTCAGCCAACTGAAGATACCTGCAATGCCGTCTATAATGCTTTGCGCAAGCCCCTTTATTGCGTCCCATATCCCCTGCAAGAGAGAGATAAGCGCATCAAGAATTTGTTTGAGCAAACCAAGAATATCGCCCAGAATAGGTATATCCGGGGTTTCTGGTACATCGGGATTATCCGGAATGTCTTTATCAAGGCTTTCGCCTGTGCCAACATCAACAGGCACGTCAAACGGGATACTTTCGATTTTATCGCCTGTGCCGGGGTATACCGGGTACGGCACGGCATAAGCATCGGGCGACAGGTCAAGCGGCGGGTGCGTTATATTGCCATCTAAATCCACGGAGGGCAAGTCTGGAGCTTTGACTAAAAAATCGTCAGTGGGATATGTAAGATCGCCTCCAACGGGTACAGATATACTACCGATACCGCCTAAAGTAAGCGGATATCCAAACCATCCACGGACTAGGCCAGTATTCGTCTTAACTCCATCCAGCAAATAATACACTTCAAAGCGAACAGCACCACCACCAAATATAGGTTCTATCCAAAATTGCGTTGATGCAGTCGCGCCAAGCGTAGACAAATACTTGCCACTACCACGCGACAAATTAGGATTATCTATTGCAGCGTCATTTTGAATCAAAAAAACTTGCCTATCTGCAATTTCTACATAAATTTCACCCGTTGTCCAATCGTACTTCGGATAAGTAGTTGTATAAGGCACTCTAGTTACATTACGGCCAGAAAACAGACCAATAAACTGTGCTTTAAACTCATCTGTTAAATCCGCCTCGCTCGAAATGGAAAGCGAAGTACCCGGACTAACTACAACAGAGCCACCCTCCAAATGACCACTTAAAGCACTACTGATCGCATTCCAAAGGTCAGCCGACACGCGGAAACCCGCATTATCTGCTTGCTCTGGGTGGTCGTTTAGCCATTTAGCTTGATTCTTCAAAGTAGCCAAAGCTGGACTGCCTGACTTTTCAAGGGTATTCCAAGCTATTTCGGCCACCGCCCGAGCATCAATTTCATTACGGAATGTCGCACCACCGACACCGATGAGGATTGTGAGCAAAAGCTCTATTCCCTGTTGGACTGCCAGCGTCTCCACAAAGGCCGATGCAAACGGGACGACCGAGCTTGCTATAAATATCCAAACACAGAAAAAGAGGGCGAATACCCGCCGAAACAATCCTTTCAATCGTTTCACGACATTCGCCCCCCTTTTCAATGCTTGCTTACTTAGTCATGCCCTTGAACTTAGACCAAAGGAACTTTGCGCCGAAGAACAGCACGCCGATACCAAGGCCAGCCGCGATGACAGTTACGGCATCACTCCGCAGCGAAGTCGTAGCCTCATTGATAATGTCCATCGCACCAGACGGGGATTCTGCCGCTGCTCCGGCGCACGTCATTACCGCAGCACTCGCCAGAGTTGCCGCAATACCAATCTTCGCAGCCTTGTCTTTAAGCCATACCTTTGCTTTCTGAAACATACTTTTTACCTCCTACATCCGTTCGAGAAATTTTAGTACCTGTCGGAAGAATGCTCCGATCAAGCCTACAACGGTAAATGTCGCAAACAGGCTGACTGTTATCGCGTAGAAATCAGCCATACAACCACCTGCAAGCGAAATATGCTAAAGCAGCGGCCACGAGAACGGCCAAGAGGATCGTCAGCTTTTCGTCCATAGAGTGGGTTGCTTTCTCTATGGATTGCAGCAGCTCCAACACGGTCTGATCTGTGACCGCTGCTTCGGCAACTTGTGTTAGTGCCCCGATCATACGTTGATTGACACAAGGCGCGGATACCGGGAGCCGATCTCGACTTCAAAGCCGAAATTCGCGTGCAGCGGCTTACTCACGTCGAGTTTGCGCACCTGCTCGTAAAGCTCCGGTTCACGGGTTTTGTCGATCCACACGTCATTTGTCATGAGGCCAACTGTGTTTGTGTTTTCAGCAGCATAGTACACGGACAGGCCAGTCTTTAACTCCCCTGTCTTTTTGCTGGTATACTCCACTGGTTGATACCCTAAAATTGTTACTTTCATTGTTCTTTCTCCTTTCGGGTTACTGCCCTACGTTCATCTATATCTATGTCACACAGTTTCATCCGCCTGGTCGACCGCAGCGGATTGAATTTGTGTTACATGCTCTAATTGCCCCTTTAAAAGCTTATAGTCGCTTAAAATCTGGTTTGCGTATGCTGACAATCTACGTATACTCGGCTCAAGCTCATAAAGCAGCTCATCTAAATGCCGCTTCTGGCGGTCGATTTCCTTTTCGTAATATTTGTGCTGCTTTTGCAGCTCCGGCAGCTTGTAATAGCATTCCAGCACGAGCTGCTCAAACTTGTCATTGATGCTGTGCCCCACTTGCTGTTCCAAGATCGCCGCTACCTCGTCCGAGTAGCGAAAGCTCCGGATGTTCGTCTTCTTCGACATAGTCAACCCCTCCTACGTCTATTCGGTTTATTTCTTCGATGATTGCCCAATACTCTTTACTGGTCATACAGCCTCCGAATATAAGACATCTCTTATAAAGAATAATATCAGACATGTCTTATAAATTCAAGTAAAAAAAGATCATTACTATAAAATTATTATGGTGATTAAATGACATGGTTTCAAAGAATACGTGCTTTGCGCGAGGATAACGACTATACACAAGAATATGTTGCGAAGCTCTTAGGTATCAAACAGTCATACTACTCCGACTATGAGCGGAATCAGCATGAATTACCCATACGGCATATTATTGGCCTCGCAGATTTATATGGTGTAACCACAGACTACCTTTTAGGCCGCACAGACGACCCTAAAGGCGCAGTCGTCAAGCAAGTCACAATACACCAGCGAGATCATAACACGAACATCATCAAGTAGGTTGCGGCGGCCGAAGCTCGCCGGGAAGAGACAGTCAGGGCAAGGAGGTGCAGATCATGTTAGTACAAATACTGCTTTATGCGTTGTGGTACATTGCTGCTGCATTTCTCGTAAGCGTACCTGTTGCGCTGGGATATGCATTAGTAAAGTATCGTAGCCGTAAAGTGCTATGATCCATCGAACAGACCGGACCACCTCCGGTCTGTTTTTTTGCGCCTCCCTGTCCTCACTGTCCCCTCCTTGTAACACAACCTACTCGCTGCAGCGTTCCTGATCGGAGCGGCTACAGCTTTTTCATGTGTTACACTTCCCTACTTTCTTGCAGATTTAGCACTATTTACATTATCTGACAACAAAGTAAAGATTTTGTATAATTGAGTGGGGTAGAGTGTAGACAAAAGGCGGTCGCATATTTAAGCGACCACCTTTTTTAGCCTTGTGTTGATTTTTGCACAGGAGGATGCACTTCAATTTGCTTGGATTTAATAAAAACGCTTAGTTTCTTGTAAACAAGCATTGTGATAAATGTTAATATGGCGCCTTTGATCAGATTAAATGGCAAAACTCCTAAAAGTAAATATCCGGACATTCCTGATATTGCAGGATTGATCTGTGAGCAAAGACTAAAAATCGTCTCCAGCGGCCACACCGTCGAATAAAACGGAATGATTAAAAAATAGTTTGTCAGCATCCCAACACAGGCCATAGCCACAGAGCCAGTCACACAGCCAATCACAGCCATTTTCCGTGTTTTATGTGTACGGTATACTAGGACCGCAATCATAACTAAGGTGGTTAGCATCAAAAAATCAGCTAACTCTCCAGATCCGCCGGTCTGCGTTTGGGTCAAGTGAATCAAATCTTTGATGACGATCATAGAAACAGCAGGCCCTATTCCAAAAATGAATGCGCCAATCAAAACAATTGCGCCACTTAGGTCGACTTTTAAAAATGGCGGCATCAAAGGCAATGGAAACTCAAAATACATTAATACGGTAGCTATTGCGGCAAATACCGCGGTATACGTGATTTTGCTGGTTTTTGTCATGCTGATACTCTCCTTTTTTACAGGAGTTCTGCTTATGCGGGGTCTAAAAAGCCCTTGGACCAAAAGAGTCCAAGGGCGTGCAGACGTACCGAAATACACCTGTTTCTTTCATCCGGACTTTAACCGTCGGTTGGGATTTACACCCATCGGCCTTTCGGCTCGCAGACTATCGGAGACTATGCCCCGTTCACTGCCGGTGGAGAATTTCACTCCGCCCTGAAACAGAACTGATGTAGTTTTATATATTCATTATAGGGGATTCATGAAACTCTGTCAACTGTTATCCTTACAAATCTGCTGCATCAATCGTTCAATTTCTTCACGCGTGCTAACTGCATTGATAAAAGCCAGCAGTGCGTTAGCGGACATATGCGATGGCAGATCCAACGCTTTTATCAACTTCTGCCGACGTACCGTACTGTCCGCTCCGCCGGAAAGACCCCAGCAAAAAAAGTCTGCTTTAGTGATTGCCTTAATTTGCGGAGATGATATTGCAGAAGAGTTATCTAAAAATGTTGCGCCCGCCCGACGAAGAGCTTCCAATATAATGTTCGATGACATGCCTTCTACTCCTAGCTTCCCTTCCTTAGAGCTTTGGCGCTTACGGCGTTCTTTCCCCAAAATATCAGGAACATACGCCTGCTTGATCTGGTCGATGGGCAGCGCGCTTTTGATAAAGTTGCGAATAACGAACCCCGCGCCGTCGCTGTCTGTAAGAATAATCAAACCACGTGTTGCGGCAATCCGCCGGATAAGCTTCAGCTGGTCTGCATTATTAAAAATACGAAAGCCACCGGTTTCCAAAATCACTGTGTCGACAACCTGATGCACCGTATTGGCATCATAACGGCCTTCCACTAAGACCGCTTCCCGAATACGAACCATTTTTAGCCTCCAAAATCAGCGGCCAACGCCAACAGCGTTAATTCTATTTGCTTCTGGCGATCAACTGCGCTCCCTTTCAGTTTCGCATCGGTTTCTGCGCATAAGGAAGCTGCATTGCGCAGCCAGCCAATGGATACCCGGCGCGCAGCTCTCTGAATCTGCTTTGCATAATAGGGGGATTTAGTGCCGAGCAGCTCCAATAGTTCCCGCTCCCCTCTCCTTGCCGATTCGCATAGTTTTGCGGCATACAAACGTTGGATATGTCGCAATATCACAGTAAATATCATAACTTCATTGTTTTTCTGTGCAATTAAATCATCAATTAGCGCTACTGCACGGTCAAACCGGCCGGCTGTGATCGCATCGGTTAAGTCAAATACAACAGCTTCCAGTACACGCGAGCAGACACTATCAATATTATATTTTTTGATTTCGCCCGTCGTGGAGTGCGCTGCGGCTTTTTCAATCTCCCCCTGCAAATTTGTCATAGAATTCCCACAGAGGAAAATCATATAAGAACAAACATCTGGAGAGATAGCTCGGTCTAGCGCGCGAAATTGCCGTTCGATCCATGCGGTCAGTTCTCGTTCTTCAAGATGATCAAACTCTGCAAAACATGCCGCCTTATTAAGCAGTTTATAAAGTTTGGTGCGCTTATCCGGTTTTCCCTCCAAAATATCAAAGAAAAACACCAAACAGATATAATCCGGCAAATCGCTGAGCAACTCCGGCAGTTTATCAGCAAATATGGCGGGAGGCTTATAAAGGTCAAAATCGGTAACAACGACGAGCTTTTTTTCCGCCATTGCCGGATAACTGTCTAATGCTTCCGAGAGCAGTTCGGGTGTGAGCGATTTCCCGTCAAACTCTGTGAGGTTAAAATCGCGGAATGTCTCGTCAACCACCTTTTCCTTTAGTTCTTTTAAATAATATTCTTTTAAATAAGTCTCTTCACCGGAGATGATATAGAGCGGCGCAAAGGTCCCATCCCGTAGGTCTTGTATCAGTTTGAATTTTCCGGATTTTGCTTGCTTGACAGGCACTTTGTTCACTCTCCTTGTATTATAGAGTAGTAGTTATTAAAGCCCCTCTCCAAGGGCTGTGCTACACTGTAAGGGATGCTGTGGATTGGTTGCACCCTCCTACCACAAGATGGTTCAAGAAAGGTTCCAACCACAGCCCTTTGCAGTTTTG
>NZ_JAXEOA010000014.1:0-206705 GCF_034098985.1 Agathobaculum sp.
ACTGCCCCGCAGCCTGATCCCCCTTAATAGCCATCTGAGGTCCTGCCGGACCTCTGCTTTGCTATACCTTTTTCGAGCCATCTGACTTTTTACCACCATCCTTCATTTTTGGGGTTGACTTCTAATAGTTAATCTTTCTTATGCGTCCTGGGTCTTGGGCGCGCTGACGCCGTAAGCCTTGGGGTTGCGGATGTGGAAATCAACCATGCGGTTGAGCAGGAAGTGCGTGACCGTCAGCGCAGTGAACATCGATACGATAACGCCGATACCCAGCGTGGTCGCAAAGCCGACGATCGTGCCCGTGCCTTTCCAGAACAGCACGGCCGCCGCAATCAGCGTGGTCACGTTAGAGTCAAGGATAGCTGTAAACGCACGCTTGAAGCCCGAATCGATGGCAGACTTGACCGTCTTGCCGACGCGGAGTTCTTCCTTGATGCGTTCAAAGATGACGACGTTTGCATCGACTGCCATACCGATCGACAGGATAATGCCCGCGATGCCCGGCAGCGACAGGTTGACGCGCACTAGGCCGAACACCAGCGCTTCAATGACGATATAGAAGCCCAGCGCCAGGCAGGCGACAAGGCCCGGGATGCGGTAAACGATCAGCATGAACAGGCACACGAGTGCGAGGCCGATCAGTCCCGCCATCAGCGAAGTCTGCAACGCGTTGGCGCCCAGCTGCGGGCCGACCGAGCGGAGTTCGACCTGCTTGAGCGAGAACGGCATCTGGCCAACGTTGATCAGATCCGCCAGCTCCTTCGCGCTCTCAAGCGTAAAATCGCCGCCCGAAATGACGCAGCCGTCCGAATTGATCTGATAAGAGACGCGCGGCGCCGAAACGACCTCGCCGTCCATGACGATGGCCATATAGTTGGTGCCGTCGGTGCGGGCGGCGATCGCGCCGGTAGCGTCCGCGAACTTCTTGGCGCCCTCAGTCGTAAACTCGACGCGGACAAAATGCTCGTCCACCAGCTCGTTGCCGGTCGGCTTGCCGAAGTCCGAGGTCGCGCGCTTAACGTCCTGCCCGGTCAGCCATTCCTTGCCGTCAGCGTCCAGGAAAACGAGCTGAGCGGTCGTGCCCAGCGTCTGCACCGCTTCTTCAGGGTTGGTGATCTGCGGGATCTCGACCGTGACGCGGTTTTCGCCCTGCAGCGTGACGGTCGCTTCGGTGAAGCCCTTAGCCGTCAGACGCTTGCGGATCATTGACTGCGCGGTCTGCATATCGCCCGATAAATTACTTGTATCATAGCCGTCAGGCAGCTCGGCTTCGTAGACGATCCGGGAACCGCCGACCAGGTCAAGCCCCAGACGGATGCCATTCTCGGAATCGGTCACCTTGGGGATGATCGTATGACCGGCGATGGTCAATCCTGTTACCGCAAAGGTCGCCATAACGGCGATCACGAGTATGACTGCGATAAAGGAAATCACACTCTTTTTCAATGTTTTACAGCCTCCTTATTGTTTCATGCACAGCATAAAGTACAGTATAACTTTTTTCGAGAAAAAAGTCAAATCATAGATTGATTTCGACCTGCATATCGCTGCCGTCAAGATAGGGCGCGATTTTGGGCTGCACGCATTCGGAAAGGAACGCGTTCACCTGGGAGGGGCAGCGGCCGATATAGTTTTTCGGATCGAGTTCCTTTTCGATCTCGGCACGCGTCAGGCCGAACATCGGGTCGGCCGCAATGCGGTCGATCAGGTCGTTGTCAAGGCCTTCCTCCTTGATGCGCTTGCCCGCCGCCATCGAATGCTCGCGGATGCGCTCGTGCAGCTCCTGCCGGTCACCGCCGCGCTTGACCGCGCTCATCATGATATTCTCCGTCGCCATAAACGGCAGTTCGTTCATCACGCGCTGCCCGATGACCTTAGGATAGACAACCAGCCCGGAAACGACGTTGAGCATGATATTGAGGATCGCGTCAACCGCAAGGAACGCCTCAGGCACCGAAATACGCTTGTTGGCCGAATCGTCCAGCGTGCGCTCGAACCACTGCGTCGCCGCGGTGAATGCGGGATTCAGGCTGTCGCAGATGACATACCGGGCGAGCGCGCAAATGCGCTCCGAGCGCATCGGGTTCCGCTTATACGGCATGGCGGACGACCCGATCTGATGCGCCTCGAACGGCTCCTCGATCTCTTTCAGATGCTGCAAAAGCCGCAGGTCGGTGGCAAACTTCGAGGCCGACTGCGCGATGCCGGACAGCGTCGCGAGCGCCTGCGCGTCGATCTTGCGGGAATAGGTCTGTCCGGATACCGGCACAACGCCCGCAAAGCCGAAATCGTCCGCGATGCGCTGTTCCAGCTCGCGGATCTTGCCCTCGTCGCCGTCAAACAGCTCCATAAAGGAGGCCTGCGTGCCGGTCGTACCCTTACTGCCCAGCATACGCAGGTTTTCGATACGGTATTCGATCTCATCGAGATCCATCAGCAGTTCGTTCATCCAGAGTGTCGCGCGCTTGCCGACCGTCGTGAGCTGCGCGGGCTGGAAATGCGTAAAGCCGAGCGTTGGCTGCGCTTTATGCTCGTCCGCGAATGTGCCAAGCTTGTCCAGCACGGCGGCGAGCTTTTTGCGCGTAAGCCGCAGCCCCTCGCGAAGCTGGATGATATCGGTGTTGTCGCCGACGTATGCGCTCGTCGCGCCCAGATGGATGATACCGGCCGCTTTGGGCGCGGCCTTGCCGAATGTATACACATGCGCCATCACATCATGGCGCACCTCTTTTTCTCGTTTGCGGGCGGTGTCGTAGTCGATATCGTCCAAATGAGCCTCCATTTCGGCGACCTGCTCGGGCGTGATCGGCAGGCCGAGCGCCATTTCGGCTTTGGCAAGCGATACCCACAGCCGGCGCCAGGTGGAAAACTTCATATCGGGCGAAAAGATATACAGCATCTCCTTGGAGGCGTAGCGCGCGGAAAACGGGCTTTCATAGGCAGCGTTCATGCGGTTCTTCCTTTCCACTTTCTCTATCTGTTTTTTTCACATAACACAAAAGAACGGACTGGTGTCCAGTCCGTTCTTAGTTTATCACTTGATACGGTTGTTTTCAAGAAAAAAACGCCGTGGGTGGGTGGTTTACGCATTTTTTATGAACTGTTCCAAACGGTCGAGCCCTTTGTCGATTTCCTGCATCGAAGTTGCATAACTCCAGCGGATAAATCCGGGTGCGGCGAAAGCGGTGCATGGCACGGTCGCCACCAGCCCTTTCTCCAGGAATAGATGCGCGAAATCCTCCGCGCTTTCGATTTTCTGGCCGTACATCGTCTTGCCGAGAAAGCTCTTCATGTTCATCATGACGTAGAACGCGCCCTGCGGTTTCAAGCAGGAAACGCCCCCGATCTTGTTCATGCGCTCGACAAGATGGTCGCGGCGCTGCTCAAACGCGCGGCGCATGGCGTAAATATCCTCCTGCGGGCCGGCCAGCGCGACGATGGCCGCGTGCTGTGAGATGGTTGAGGGGGCCGAGGTCGAGTGGCTCAGGTAGTTGGCCATCACCTTGGCCAGATAGCGATTTGAAGCCGTATAGCCGATGCGCCAGCCGGTCATGGCATAGGATTTGGATACGCCGTTTACCAGAATGGTGCGTTCCCGGATATCCTCGCCCAATGAGGCAAACGAGGTAAATTCAATATGGTCGTACACCAGGTTGCAGTAGATTTCATCCGCGATCACATAGAGGTTGCGCCGCGTACAAACCTCGGCGATCGCCTGAAGCTCGTCGCGGGTATAAACCATGCCGGTCGGGTTGCAGGGGGAGTTGAGCATGAACACCTTGGTCTTATCGGTCACAGCCGCATCGAGCTGGGCGGCAGTGATCTTAAAATCCTGCTCCTCGCCCGCCGAAACGATGACGGGCACAGCCCCCGCCTGCTGCACCATCTCGCTGTAAGACACCCAGTAGGGTGCGGCGATCACGACTTCGTTGCCCGGATCGCACAGCGTTTGCAGCGCGATAAAGACCGAATGCTTGGCGCCCGACGCGACCACAATCTGCTGCGGCTCATAGTGCAGATCGAAGTCCTGTTCCAGACGGTGGCACGCGGCGCGGCGCAGATCCATCAGGCCGGCGGCCGGGGTATAGCGGGTCAGGTTGGTCTCGATGGCCTCGATGCCTGCCTGCTTGATGTGCTCGGGCGTCGGAAAATCCGGCTCGCCCGCGCCAAAGCCGACCACGTCCTTGCCCTCAGCTTTCATTGCCTTAAAAAGCGAATCAATCGCGAGCGTCGTCGACGCCTGCACGCCTGCTGCAATCTTGGAAATCGGTTTCAATTCCACGTTCTCTGCAACTCCCTTACATCTCTCTGTTTTCCTATTATATGCTCCCCACAGCGGTTTTGCAAGTCCGCTGAAGAAAAATTGCAAAACTGAAGAAAGAGAAAAAAGCCGCCCGTCGGGGCGGCTTCCATGTCGCTTTTTCACAAATCGGAAAAACTTAGTCGCGTGAAAACACGACCAGCGCGCGGCCTTCCGCGATGTCGATCGAAAACACGGAGCCGAGCGCCTCGTTGGAAATCGTGATCATCCCCGATCGCGTCACGGTCACGTGGTCAAGCGGGTACTTCGCGTTTTCGATGCTCACACCGGTGAGCACGGAATCGAGCGGCACAATCGAAAAATACGAATAGTTTCCCGTCATTTTGAATTTTTGATGACCGCCCTGATGCAAAACCACTTTATTCTGCCTGTCGAGCACGGTCAACTGTCCGCCGAGCGCGTACGCTTCCTCTAAAAGAGAGAGGTTTGCAAGCATGTGGTCGATCCGTCCGCCGGTCGCGCAGACCAGCGTCGCCTCCCGGCAGCCACGGCGGAACACCTCGCGCAGGCAGGACTGGGTATCGGTGTCGTCCTTTTCGGGTTTGAGGCGCAGCACCTCGCTCGCCTCGGTCTCGGAAAATGAATCGCAGTCCGACACCATGAAATCCGCGCGCAGGCCAAGCGCGCGCGCATGGCGCAGGCCGCCGTCGGCGCACGCGATGACCGCGTCCGGATACTCGGCCAGAAACGACCGGATATAGCCGTATTCCGTTTCGGGCGCGGCCGCGAAAATCAGCGCGTGCCGCCCTTGGAAAGTTCCCATTCTTTAATGTCCTTTACGCTTTCATAGAGCTTCACATAGCTCTCATGCCGGCTTTTGGCGATCTCGCCGCGCTCAACCGCGGCGAGCACCGCGCACCCTTTTTCCTTGACATGCGCGCAGCCGGTGAATTTACACGCGTCCAGATATGGTGCGAACTCGGGAAACGCATCCGCGAGGTCGCCCGCCAGCACCAGATCCATCTGCTCGGTCTCAAAAGAGGAAAAGCCCGGTGTATCCGCGATATAACCGCCGCCCGGGGTCTTCATCAGCTCGACGTGCCGCGTCGTATGCTTGCCGCGCCCGATGCGGTCGGATATCTCGCCGACCTGCGCGGCGAAACGTCCGTCCAGCCGATTTAAAACGCTCGATTTCCCCACGCCGGAATTGCCCGCGAACGCCGCGATCTTGCCCGCGAGCATCGCCCGCAGCTCCCCGATGCCCTCTCCGGTAAGCGCGCTGACGCGAAGCGTCGGGATACCGCTTTTCTGATAGATCGCAAACAGCTCATCGCCCGGGTCCACATCGCTTTTATTGACAACGACGAGCACGTCTATGCCCTTGTGCGCCGCGATCGCGGTCACCTTATCGATCAGGAACGGGTCGGTCACCGGCGGCGCGGCAGACGCGACGGCGACCAGCAGATCCAGATTGGCGACCGCCGGACGGATCAGGCAGTTTTTGCGCGGAGCGATCTCTTGTAAATAACCCGTGCCGTCCGGCTGGAGTTCAAGCGACACCCTGTCGCCCACGACCGGCTTGCCCACCGTTTTTCTGAATTTGCCGCGCGCCTTGCATTCGATCAGGCCGTCCGGCGTATCCACATAGTAAAACCCGCCGATGCCCTTGAGGATGATTCCTTTTGTCAAAAAAGCGTTCCCTCTTCCGTGTTAATTAAATGTCGCCGTATACGGCGCGCTCGCGCCGTCCACGCTGACCTGCACCTGATGCGAGCCGAGCGGCCCGGTGACCTGCACAATGACCGAACCGTTCGGCATTTCGCGCACCGCGTCAAACAGCACCTCGCCGTCGAGCGTGATGACGATATGCGCGCTCTCCGTGTCCTCCGGTGCGACGACCGGGATGCTCGCCGTACCCGTGGTTGGCGCGGGCGGCTCGGTGCCCGGGTCGTCCGTTCCGCCCTGGTTCGGGTCGTCTGGGTTGTCGGGCGTATCCGGCGGCGCCTCCTTGGCTTTGGCGATCTGGATACTGATTTCAGCCCCCTCGGACACCTTGCTTCCCTTATTGGCCGACTGCCAGACCACAGTTCCTACCGCGGCGTCGCTCTCGACCTCGTTCACCGAACCCAACTTGAGCCCCGCGTCGGTCAGCATTTTTTCCGCCGCGCTCTTGGTCTGCCCATACAGATTGGGCACCTCGGTTTCCTTAATCTCCTTGCCCTTGCTGACATATAGGATCAGCGTTTCGCCCTTTTTAAGCTTTTCGCCGGCTTCCGGAGACGTGCGGATCACGCCGCCCGCAAGAATATCCTCGGAGAATTCCTCCTCCACCTTGTAGGGGATATCGTATTTTTGGAGCACAGTCTGGACGTATTCCAACGTCTGCCCCTTGAACTCGGTGGGGATGCTGTAACTGTTGTCCACCTGATCACCACCCGCCGATACGGTAAGCGTGATCACCGCGCCCTTGGCGACTGATTTTCCGCTGTCAATATCTTGTTCAAGGATCTCTCCCAACGGGCGGGTCGATTCGACGCGCTGCGGCGCTTCTTTGAGTGTGAAATTCCCGGTCCACTCTTCATTTTCCATCACGTCGTCAATATACTGGCCGACAAATGTTGGCACCTTGACCTTTTCTCCGCCGCCGCCCGTCAGGATGAGCGCGCCGGCGACGATCAGTGCGATAACCGCGAACACCGCGACCGCAATGCCTGCGGCCAGCGCGGGACGTTCGCCCAGCCGGTCGAAAAACGATTCTTTTTCACGCACCGCGGTCTGGCTGCGGCGCGGGGCTGCATTCCGGTCGCGCTCCGCCGATACCGGCGTGCGGCGCGCCGCCTGCTGCACCTCAGGGCCGAGCACCTGGGTTTCGCCCGTCCCATGCGCGCGCTCATAGGTAAACTGCGCGTGCTCGTTATTCTTCAGCCGCTCCAGGTCGGCGTACAGCTCGTCCGCCGTGGCATACCGTTTGCTGATATTGGCGCACATCGCGTGCATGACGATATCGTCCATACCTGCGGGAATGCCGGGCTGCATTTCGCTCGGGCGGAGCGGCACCGCGTTCAGGTGCTGCATGACGACCTGGATCGCCGTTTCGCCCTCGAACGGGAGCTTGCCGGTCAGCATTTCATACATGACCACGCCGAGCGAATAGATATCGGTTCGGTAATCGATGGTCGAGCCCTTGGCCTGCTCGGGCGAGATATAGTGCACCGAACCGATCGCTTCCTGCACGACGCGGGTCTCCTGCGTCGTCGCAAAGGAGGCGATGCCGAAATCGGTCAGCTTTGCTGTGCCGTCGCGCAGAATAATGACATTCTGCGGCTTGATATCCTGGTGGATGATGCCGCGGGAATGCGCGTGTACGAGCGCGCGGGCGATCTGCTGGGCAAAGAACAGTGATTCCTGCCAGGACAGATGTCCTTTTTTCTGCAGATATTCCTTGAGCGTAACGCCCTCCATCAGCTCCATGACGATGTAGTCCACGCCGCCGTCGTTGCCGACGTCATACACCGAGACGATGTTGTGGTGCGAGAGCTTGGCGACCGCCTGCGATTCGATCGAAAAACGTCGGCGGATGTCGGCGTCTTTCGCGTATTCATCCTTGAGGATCTTGACGGCCACATAGCGGTTGAGCACATGGCAGCGCGCGCGGTAAACGATCGCCATGCCGCCCACGCCGACCACGTCGATGATCTCATAGCGCCCGCCGAGAAGCTTTCCTATGTATTTGTCCATGTTCAAGCCTCCCCTTCCGCTCCGCCGCGGCGAAACAGCGCGACCGTGATGTTGTCGCGCCCGCCCGCTTCGTTGGCTTGGCTTAAAAGCTGCTCGCCCGCCGCGGCAAGGCTGGGTGCGCGCCGCAGCGTTTCGGCGATCTGGCCGTCCTCCATCATGCCGGTCAGCCCGTCCGTACAGAGCAGCAGGATCTCGTCCGGCTGAAGACGCGCCTCAAACAAATCGCCCTCGACGATCGGGTCGACGCCGACCGCGCGGGTGATAAGGTTTTTCTGCGGATGGGTGCGCGCGTCCGCCTCGGTGATGCGGCCCTGGCGGCGCATCTCCTCCACATACGAATGATCCTCGGTCAGCTGGTGCAGTGTTTCTCCGTCAAACAAATAGCCGCGGCTGTCGCCGACGTTCAGCAGCGTCGCCTCTTTTCCGCACACCAAGGCGGCGACCAAGGTCGTACCCATGCCGCGAAACTCGGGCTGCCTGCCCGCAAGCTCGAACACCGTGTCGTTTGCGCGTTTGAGCGCGCCTGCCAGCAGCTTTTGCCGCGCTTGCGCGGAAAGCCCGCCATCCAGTTCGTCTTTCAAAGCGCGCGTAAACGTTTCAGCGGCAAAGCGGCTCGCCACATTGCCCGCGTTCGCACCGCCCATGCCGTCGCACACGACGAGCAGCGCAGTCTCCTGCGGCTCGCGCGCGTCGATCTGATAAATATCCTGATTGGTCGGGCGCATGCGCCCTTTATCGGTCATGCCAAACCATTCCATATGTGTACACACCTCTCGTTAGGGGTTGCCGCCCTGTTCGCGGCGGCGGAGCTGGCCGCATGCCGCGTCGATATCGGGGCCGAGCTTGCGGCGCACGGTCGCGGTCACACCGCGTTTTTCCAGCGCTTGCTGAAACCGCCGCATCGTTTCTTTGGAGGAGGGCTTCAGCGGGCTTTCCGCCACCTCGTTCAGCGGGATCAGGTTTACATGGGACGGGCGGCCGCGCAGCAGCTTTGCCAGCTTTTCCGCCTGCCATGGCCGGTCGGTCACATCACGCGCCATCATGTATTCGTAGGAGATGCGGCGGCCGGTCGTATCGAAATAGGTGTTGCAGGCGCGCATCAGCCGCTCGACCGGGAACGCGTCGTTCACCGGCATGATTTGGGAGCGCGTTTCGTCGTCCGGCGCGTGGAGCGATACCGACAGCGTGATCTGCAATTTCTCCTTCGCTAGCTTTTCTATTTTATCAGCAATTCCGCTCGTTGACAAGGAAATATGCCGCTGCCCGATATTGACACCCCCGGAACAACTCACCAAATGCAAAAATTTGAGCACATTCTGGTAATTATCGAGCGGCTCGCCCGTGCCCATGAGCACGATATTGGAAATCTTTTCGCCGCTGTCCTTTTGCATGAACAGGATCTCATCCAAAATCTCACCCGGCGACAGATGGCGCTTGAGGCCGCCCTGTCCGGAGGCGCAGAACTTGCAGCCCATCCGGCAGCCGACCTGTGTGGACACACACGCCGTATTGCCGTGCTCATAGTGCATCAGCACGGATTCGACGCAGTCGCCCCCCTGCATGCGCCAGAGATATTTGACCGTGCCGTCGACCGCGGACACCTGCTTGCGCGCCATCTCGGGCACGGTGAGCACAAAATGCTCCCGCAGTCGCTCACGCAAAGCCTTGGACAGGTTGGACATCTCTTCAAAGGACTGCACGGGCGTGTGCAGCCATTTGAAGATCTGTCCCGCCCGGAAAGGCTTTTCGCCCAGTTCGGACAACGCCGTTTTCAGCTCTTCCATTGTCAGGTTTTTGATCTCGGTCATGCCTTTTTCCTCAGCTTTGCAATAAAAAATCCATCGGTGCCGTGCACATGCGGCAGCAGCGTCACCATACCGTCCGGCCGCTCGCCGCACACGGGATGCGACCACGGCACGGTCACGAACTCCGGGTTTTCCGCCAAAAACGCGCGGACGACGTCTTCATTTTCCCGGCGCAAAATCGTGCAGGTCGAATATACCAGCGTCCCGCCCGGTTTTACATAGCGCGCGCAGTTTTGCAGAATTTTCGCCTGCAAGGCGGGCAGCTTTTCTATTTCCTTCTCGTCCTTAAAGCGTATCTCAGGCTTCTTGCGGATGATGCCGAGCCCCGAACACGGCACGTCGCACAGCACGCGGTCGACCAGCCGTTCCCATTCGGCGCGCGGCTGTGATGCGTCGGCCAGAACAGTCTCCACGTTCGTCAGCCCAAGGCGCGCGGCTCCCTCTTCGATACGTATGAGCTTATGCCCGTAAATATCGCACGCGATCACGCGGCCGGTGTTTTCCATGCGCTCGGCCATGGCAAAGCTCTTGCCGCCGGGGGCGGCGCAGCAGTCGAGCACAGTCTCGCCCGGCTCCGGGCCGGCGACCGCCGCCGCCAGCGCGCTTGCCGCGTCCTGCACGGTCACACGTCCCTCGGCAAAGGCCGGGAGCGCGGCCACGTCGCCGCCGGAAACCAGCAGGATATCCGGGAACGCCGGATGCGGCGCGGCCGTCAGCCCCGCGCGTTCCAACTCGGTCTTCACCTCGCCGGGCGCGGCTTTCATACGGTCGACGCGCACCGAGACCGGCGTGTCCGCGTTGTTTGCCTGACAGATGCACTCGGCCTCCTTTTGCCCATACTGTTCGGAAAACAGGCGCACCATCCATTCAGGATGGCTGTACCGGAGCGCGTAATAGCTTTCCTTATCCGGGCAGTCCAGCTTTGGAAGCGTTTTGGTCTCGGCCGCTTTTGCAGCGCTGCGGAGCACCGCGTTGGCAAACGACACGGTGCGGTCGCTTGCATGGCAGTAATGCCGCACAAGCGCGACCGTTTCATCGACCGCCGCGTGCACCGGGATCCTATCGAGCATCACAAGCTGATAGATCCCCATTCGCAGGCACGCCAGCACGCGCGGCTGTATCTTTTTCAGGCGGACGCTGGAAAAGCGCCGGAGATAAAAATCGAGCAACAGGCGGTTTTGCACCGTGCCGTAAGTAAGCCGGGTCGCAAGAGCCGCGTCGCGCGGCGAAAGCCCGGCGCGCGACAGGTAGTAATGCAGCGCCCCGTCCGACCACGAGCCCTCTTCTTCCATGGAAAACAGCGAAAACACGGCGGTTTCGCGCGGCGTTTTGGGACGCTTGTCAATCACGGCGGCGGCCTCCAAACAGCAGGATCAGGCGCAGAAGCTGCGCGAGCGAAGCGGCGAGCGCGGCCACATAGGTCATCGCGGCGGCGGACAGCGTCTGCTTGGCCATCGGATATTCCTCGCTCGTCAATAGGCCGCCCTGTTCAATAGCGGCCAGCGCGCGGTTCGAGGCGTTGAGTTCGACCGGCAACGTGATCAGCTGAAAAATGGTCGACAGCGCGAACGCCCAGATGCCGATATCAATCAGGATGCCCCGGTTGAGGAACAAACCCAAAAGCAGCAGCGGCAGGGCGGCGGTTGATCCGATCTGCGTCACCGGCACGATGGCGGCGCGCAGGTGGATAGGCGCATAGTGCACCGCATACTGCACAGCATGCCCGGCTTCGTGCGCCGCCACGCCGACCGACGCGACCGAGGTCGAATCATACACCGATTCGGACAGACGGATCACATTGGTGCGCGGGTCATAATGGTCGGTCAGGTTGCCCGCGACGCGCTCAATACGCACGTCCAAAACGCCGTTCTGCCGCAGCACCGCCTCGGCCGCCTGCGCGCCCGTGATACCGCGCATATTGCGCACGCGGGAAAACTTGTTAAATGTCGATTTGACCCTCATCTGCGCCCATGCGGCAAGCAGGATGCAGGGCAAAATCAGAACAATATAGTAGATATCGATGCCGTAAAATCCATAATATGGCATATTCGCTCCTTAGTCTCCTAATAATGAACGTTCGGTCACGGAATGGCCGCGTAAAAAGTCGGAAGCGGTCATTCGCTTGCCGCCGACGAGCTGGACATCCGTGAGTTCGACAGCCCCCTCGCCGCACGCGACGATGAATCCGCGCTTGGCATCGGCCCGCAGAACTTCGCCCGGCCTGCCCTCTCCCGCACACGGCACGGCTGCAAAAATCTTCAGCCGCTCGCCCGCGAGCGTCGTCAGCGCAACCGGCCACGGGTTGAGGCCGCGCACCAAACAGTCGACCTCCTGCGCGGATCTGTTCCAATCGATCACCGCGAGCTGCTTGTCGAGCATCTTGGCATAGCAGCTCTGGCTGTCATCCTGCGGCTGCGGTATAATTTTGTCCAGTTTGACGAGGGTCTCGGCCAGAAGTTCCGCGCCCGCCTGCGCCAGACGGTCGAACAGCTCGCCCGCCGTCTCCCGCTCGCCGATGGCTGTCTCATATTTGAGCAGCATATCGCCGGTGTCCAGCCCCTCAGCCATCTGCATCGTGGTCACGCCCGCGGTTCTGTCGCCCGCGATGACCGCCCACTGAATGGGTGCGGCGCCGCGCCAACGCGGCAAAAGCGAACCGTGTACGTTGATGCAGCCGCGCGGCGGGATATCCAGCACGGCTTTTGGCAGCAGCTTGCCGTATGCCACGACCACGATGAGTTCAGGCGCGAGCGCGCGCAGCTTTTGCTGTTCGTCCTCGTTTTTAAGCGTGGCTGGCTGGCAGACCGGGATGCCGTGCCGCAAGGCCAATTCTTTCACAGGCGGCGCGGTCAGCACTTGCTTGCGCCCCTGCGGCTTGTCAGGCTGGGTATAGACCGCCGCGACCTCGTGCCCCTCATCCAGCAGCTTTTGCAGGCTGGGGACGGCGAAATCGGGCGTGCCCATGAAGACGATCCTCATTCGGCCTCGGCCTCCTCAGCCTCCCCGCCGGACTGGAGCGCCTCCATATCCACGTATTCTTCCACCTTTTCCGTGAAGATATGCCCGTCCAGATGCTCGGTCTCGTGGCAGAAGCACTGGGCGACCATGCCCTCGCCCTCCCGCTCGAAGAAGTTGCCAAAGCGGTCCTGCGCGCGGATCTTGGCCCACGTCGGGCGGGTGACATAGCCGTATACGCCGGGCACGGACAGGCAGCCCTCGATCATGCGTTCCTCATCCCGCTTTTCGATAACCTCGGGGTTTACAAGCTCGACCATCTCTTCCGGGTCCTTGTTCACATCGAGCAGCACGACCACGCGGCGCAGCACGCCGACCTGCGGCGCGGCCAGCCCGACCCCGCCCGCATTCTCAAGCGTTTCGCGCATATCGTCGATCAGCTGATGCAGGCGCGCGTCAAACTTTTCGACCTTGCGGCTGCGCTTTTCCAGTTGTTCGTCGCCCTTGGTTAAAATTTTGCGAAGTGCCATAGTGTAATCTCCTTTTTATAGATCCGGGTTCAAATCCGCAAACACGGTCACGCCCCGGTTTTTATTGTCCTGCATAAATTCCCGCATCACACCTGCAATCAGCGCGCGCCTGCGCGCGCATTCCGTGCCGCGCAGCGTCAAATGGTAACGGTAGCGCCCCATAACGCGCACAACCTGCGCCGCCGCAGGGCCTAAGACGGGCGCTTTCACGTCGGCGTACTGCCCCTCCATCAGGCTTTGCAGCCGGGCTTTCAGCGCGAGCAGGCTTTTCAGCACCTGCTGTTCCACCTCGCCCACCGCTGTCAACACAAGCAAATCGGCCGCGGGCGGGCACTGGAGCGCCCCACGCGTTTCAATCTCGGTTTCATAAAACTGTTCGTAATCCTGCCGCGCGGCAGACAGGATGACCGGATGGGTCGGGCTATAGGTCTGGATGACTGCCCGCCCGGTGTCAAACCGCCGCCCCGCCCGCCCGACCACCTGCGTGATCAGCGAAAACGTGCGTTCCCGCGCGCGGTAGTCCTGCGCGTATAGGCTCTGGTCCGCGTCCAGCACGCCCACCAGCGTGACCGAATCGAAATCCAGCCCTTTGGTCACCATCTGCGTGCCGAGCAGGATATCGGCTTCCCGCTTGGCGAAGCGCGTCAGCAGTGTTTCGTGAGCGTTTTTCGTGTGCATCGTGTCCGCGTCCATGCGCAGCACGCGGGCTTTCGGGAATTTTTCGAGCAGCTCCTGCTCGACTTTCTGCGTGCCCGGCGTTTCGGTAAACAAAGCGCCGCCGCACTGCGGGCACGCCCCCGTGATGCGCACAGACGCGCCGCAGTAGTGGCACATGGCGCGGCCCGAGGCTGAATGGTAGGTCATGCTCACCGAGCACGACAGACATTCGGGCACCCAGCCGCAGCCCGCGCAGCCGATGACGCGGCTGTTGCCGCGGCGGTTCAAAAACAGGATGGCCTGTTTGCCGGCCGTCAGCGTGCTTTGAAGCTCCTCCCGAAGCTGCGGGCCGATCACGCCCGCGTTCCCCTCGCGTGTAAGCCCCCGCATATCGGAGATCATGACTTCGGGAAGCGACGCGCCGAGAAAGCGTTCGGTCAGCCGGAATACCGGGTATCTGCCCTGCTTCGCGCCAAAATAAGTCTCGACCGACGGGGTCGCCGAGCCGAGCACGAGCAGCGCGCCCGCCTGCGAAACGCGGTATTTCGCCACGTCGCGCGCATGGTAGCGCGGGGTCTGCTCCGAGCGGTATGCGCCGTCCTGCTCCTCGTCGATAATGAGCACACCCAGATTCTGCACCGGCGCGAACACCGCCGACCGCGTGCCCACAACGACGCGCGCGCGGCCCGATTTGATCTTTTTGAAGCTGTCGTACCGCTCGCCCGCCGACAACGCCGAGTGCATCACGCTCACCTCGTCGCCGAAGCGGGCGGCAAACTGCCGGATGGCCTGCGGCGTCAGCCCGATCTCGGGCACGAGCATGATCGCGCCCTTGCCCTGCGCGAGCGCTTTTTCGATGAGCTGTAAATAAACCTGCGTCTTGCCGCTGCCGGTCACGCCGAACAGCAGCGCCGCGCGCGCCTCGGGCGCGTCCAGCAGGGCCGCGAGGCCGTCGTACGCCCGCTGCTGCTCCTGCGACAAGACGGGCGGCGCGGCCTTTGGGATATTGGAAAAATCCGGCGTTCGCAGCCGCTCCTCATAGCTTGCGCGCAAAAAGCCCTTTTTGACCATATCGCGCACGGTCGCGTCGGACGCGCCGGTCATGTAGCACAGCTCTTTCTGGCTCATCTGCCCGCCGTCCGCCAGCACCGAGACGATGTCCATGCGCACGGGGCTGCGCCCCGCCGCCACCCGTGCGGCCGCCTGTTCGTATTCCATATCGAGCGAAAGCAGCTTTTCCGTCTTGTCGCCCGACCGCTGCGCCGTGTTGCTGCGGTATAGGAGCACGCCCTCGGCGGCAAGGCCGTCGAGCACGCGGGTCATGCTTTTGCCGCCAAACCGCGCGCGGATGTCGGACAGCGGAAGCGACTCCCCCGGCGCGGAAAACAGCCGCAGCACCTCGCCTTCCAAGCCCTCGCGCGCGTGCAGTGCGGGCAAGTCGGCGGCGGGTGAGAGCGTATAGGTCTCGTTCCGCTTGAACCACAGTCCGGCAGGCAGCATGACGCGCACGCAGTCGAAAAACGTACAGTACAGCCGCTCGCGCATCCACGCGGCTAGCTTGAGCTGTTCGGCGGTCAGGATAGGCTCGTCATCCAGCACCTCGACAACGGGCTTAAGCTTCCGCTCCGGCGCCTCCCCCCGGAACGCGAGCACGACGCCCTCCGCCCGTTTATTGCCAAAGCCGAACGGCACGAGGACACGGCTGCCGATTTGCACCTGTCCCCGCAGCTCGTCCGGCACGCGGTAAGAATATAATTTGTCGATTGCAAAGGTCGCCGCATCCACGGCGACCGCGCAGATGGTTTCCGCCATCTTCCGCTCCTTTTCCAGTGCTTACCGCCCGCTTCGCAGCAGCGCGAGCAGACGGCTTAAAATAAGGTCGGCCAACTCGTCCTTGCGCATCAATGGCGCAGTCTCCCGACGACCGTCCGCAAACAGCAGCGTCGCGGCGTTGGTGTCGTGTGCAAAGCCTGCGCCCGGCTCGCGCAGCGAATTGGCGACCAACATGTCGCAGTTTTTGTTCCGGAGTTTTTCTTCTGCGTTTGCAAGCAGGTTCTGCGTCTCCATCGCAAAGCCGCACAAAAGCTGGCCGACGCGTTTTTTGCGCCCCAGTTCCTGCAAAATGTCCGGGTTGCGCACGAGCGACACCGCCATGTCGTCCGCGCGTTTTTTAAGCTTTTCCGAGGCCGTCTCCGCCGGGCGGTAATCGCCCACCGCTGCGGCCTTGATGATGATATCCTGCTGCTCCGCGCGGGACACGACCGCGTCGCGCATTTCGCACGCCGAAACCACGTCCACGCGGCAAATGCCTTTCGGCGTTTCAAGCGCGGTGGGGCCGGAGACCAGCGTCACCCGCGCGCCGCGCATCGCCGCGCGCGCCGCGATCGCATAACCCATCTTGCCCGTCGAATGGTTGGACAGGAAGCGCACCGGATCAAGCGCCTCGCGCGTCGGACCCGCCGTGACCAACACGTTCAGGCCGGCAAGGTCCTGCGCCGTCAGCGCGGCCTCAATGCCGCAAAGCAGCGCCGCCGTATCGGCCAGCTTGCCGCGCCCCTCGTCCCCGCAGGCCAGACGGCCGCTCGCCGGTTCGACGATATGGAATCCCCGCTCCCGCAGGGTCTCGAGGTTTTGCTGTGTCACCGGGTTGTCATACATACCGGTATTCATCGCGGGCGCGACGACGACCGGCGCGCGCGTCGCGAGCAGCGTGGTCGAGACCATATCGTCCGCGATACCATGTGCGGCCTTGGCGATGATATTGGCCGTCGCCGGGGCGATCACGAACACGTCCGCCGCCTTGGCAAGCGAAATATGCTCGACCTCCCAGGCAAAATCGCGGTCAAACGTATCGACGACCGCGCGGTTGCCCGACAGCGTTTCAAACGTGATGGGCGAAATGAACTGCGTGGCCGATTCGGTCATCAGCACGCGGACATCCGCGCCCGCGCCGCGCAGTTTGCTTGTCAGGTCCGCGGCCTTATACGCCGCGATGCCGCCCGTCACACACAGGGCGACGGTCTTGCCGCGCAGCACCATGTTACTCGTCCTCTTCGGGCACGTCATCGTCGCCGTAATCGTCCTCGGCTTCGCCAAACAGCACATCGTCCTCCGAAGCCTCGTTCTCGTCCACCTCGTCCAAGTCGATATCGTCGCCCACGTCGACGATCGCGGCCGCGATCGCGTTGTTCTGCGGGATGATCGGCGTGGTGCGCGGGCCCGGACGGTAAATGACCGTTCCGGCCGCGATCTCGTCGAGCGCCAGCTTGACAGCCTTATCGTTCAGCGGCTCGCCGGTCTCATCGGCCTGATCGGCAATATCGCGGGCGCGCTGCGCGGCCAGATTGACCAGCAGATAACGGTTGCCCACACGTTTCATCAATTCCTGCATAGACGGTTTCAGCATAATGGTAGTCTCCTTCTATCTTCCCTTAGTAAATATGTCGGTTTAGCCTTAATTGGGATGTACATGCTATGCCTCACGGCGGGATAAAATGATTTTTTTTAGCTCGTCTACCGCGTGTTCGACCTCGTCGTTTATCACGGTATAGTCGAATTTCTCCGCGCAGGTAAGTTCCTGCCGCGCGGTCTCCAGACGTTTCTGCACCTTTTCTTCCTCTTCGGTGCCGCGTCCGCGCAGGCGCCTTGCCAGCTCGTCAAACGACGGCGGCGCTAAAAACACCAGCACCGCGTCCGGCCGTTTTTCATGCACCTGCATCGCGCCCTGCACCTCGATCTCCAGAATAACGTCAAAGCCTTCCCGGAGCTTTTCTTCGACCGGCGCTTCCAGTGTGCCATAATAGTTATCCACATATTTGGCGTATTCCAAAAAGGCATTTTGCCCGATCTTGGCTTCAAAATCCTCTTTTTTGAGGAAATAATACTGCACGCCGTCCGCTTCGCCCGGACGCGGCGCGCGCGTGGTGGCAGAGATCGAATAAAACAGCCGTCCGTCCTCCTCGCGCAGGCGCGAGAGCACGGTTCCCTTGCCCGCACCCGACGGACCGGTGACCACATAAAGCGTACCCTTACGCATCCTCGGCCACCCCCTCGCTGGGTGCGTTCTCATCAAAACGCGCGGCGACGGTTTCCGGCTGCAGGGCGCTTAATACGACATGGTCGCTGTCCATGATCAGCACCGCGCGGGTGCGGCGGCCATAGGTCCCGTCGACCAGCATGCCGCGGTCGCGCGCCTCCTGCACCGTACGCTTGACCGGCGCGGATTCCGGGCTGACGATCGCGATCAGCCGCCCCGCGGCAACCATGTTGCCAAAGCCGATGTTGATGAGTTTCACGAAAGTCCCCTCCCTTGCTGTCCGTTATTCGATGTTCTGGATCTGCTCGCGGATCTTTTCGATCTCGCTCTTGATATCGACTACGACGCGGGCCAGTTCAACGTCGTTCGCCTTGGACCCGATCGTGTTGGCCTCGCGGTTCATCTCCTGCACCAAAAAATCCAGCTTGCGGCCGACCGCGCCTTCTTCCTCCAGCATCAGGCCGAGCTGGTGCAGATGGCTGCGCAGGCGCACAGTTTCCTCATCCACCGCGGTTTTGTCCGCGAAGATGGCGGCTTCGGTCAGGATGCGGCTTTCGTCCACCGCGGTATCGGCCAGCACCTCGTTCATCCGGGCGAGTAGCTTCTCACGGTATTCCCGCACGCGCTCGGGCGAGCGCTTTTCCACAACGCCGACCATGCCTTCAATGGCGGCGCAGCGGCCGCGCACGTCGTCCGCGAGCTTTCCGCCCTCGCGGGCGCGCATTTCGTCAAAATGATCGGCCGCTTTCTGGAACACGGAAAGCACGTCGCGCGTCACCTCTTCCGCGTCCTGCTCGACGCGTTCCGCGCCCAGCACATCGGGCAGCGAGGCGAGCTGCATCACGGAGATATCGTCTTTCAGGCCGTGCCGCGCCGCCAGCGCGCGAAGCGCGCTTAAATAATGCCCGGCCAGCTCCTCATTGACCGTTACGGCCACGTCGCCCGCCTGCTGCACCTCGACCGCGATATAGATTTCGACCTTGCCGCGCGCGATCCGCCCGGCCGCCGCTTTCTTGACGGCCTCTTCCAAAAAGCCATACTGCCGCGGCGCTTTGACCGTGCAGTCCAGATAGCGGTGGTTGACGGCGCGCAGCTCGACCGTGATCGTGCGCTCGCCAATAAGCTCTTTTGCTCGGCCGTAGCCGGTCATGCTCTTCATGGTTGTTTCCCCCTGTTTATAGTGGCGGCAGTGTGCGCGTTAACAGCGCGATCAGCCTGGACAGGCCGCCGTCATAGACCAAAAAGACCGCGTTTGCAATAAGCCAGCCCATCACAAGACGCGCCGTTCCCGGCATAGCGAACTGCGGGAACAAGCCGAACGCTACCGCTCCGGCCACAGCCGCCAGCAGCAGGTTAAAATACAGCAGCTTGAAAAAAAGCTGCGTTTTTCTCGGCAAACGGCACTCGATGCCGTATTTAACAATCGGATACAGCCCGGTAAACGCAATATATGCCGCGACAAGACCCTTGCGCGGCACGATCAGCGCGGCGAGCACTGCGCTCGCCAGATAGAGCAGCACGGACGCCTTGACCTTTCCGTGCTTCAATAGCGGCACCGCCGCACTCACCCCGGCTAAAATACAAGCCGCCGGCCCCATCCACGGGGACAGGCTGCCCACCCACAGCAGCGCGACCGCGGCTGCCGCCAGCAGCCCGCCGCGCGCGATATCCCGCGCGTTCACGTCAGCATCCGCCTCCACAGCAGGATTGGCAGCAGCAGTTGAGGCACATCATCTGCATGCAGCAATCGCACATATTGGCCTCGTTCATCGGCCGGTAGCCGCCGTATCCGCCCGACATATTCAGGCTGTTCAGCGCGCCCCGGTATTCGGCGTTCGACGGATCCATCTGGCAGGCCTGCGTATATGCCCGCCCGGCTTCGTCATACCAGCCCTTACGGTAGTATACCGTACCCATCAGGAAGAACCATTCGGCGTCCCGCGCGGTCGTGCGCTGCAAAAGCGATTCGGCCAGGCCGAGGTTGCCTTGGTTGATCGCCTGCCGCACCTGGCTGTACATCCCGGCGTTCGCGCCGGCATACTGCCGCTGCTGCTGCGAGCCATAAGCGCCGCCCGCCTGCTGCTGCGAACCGTTTGTCCGCCCCGCGCGTTCATTCATGATCATGTCGTACGCTTCGTTGATCTCTTTCATGCGCTGTTCGGCCAGATCGGAGAGCGGGTTGTTGATATAGTTATCCGGATGGTATTTGCGCGCAAGGTCGCGGTATGCACGCTTGACGTCGTCGTCGCTTGTCTGTGGCGTGACGCCCAGCACTTTATAGGGATCCATGTTTGCCCCATCCTCCGTTCGTTTGGTAGGTTCCGTCAAGCACCTGTCGGGTGGCAAGCGGCATACCGAGAAAAATTATATTTCTGATCAGGTCGGCGTCGCGCTGTGCGTCCAAAAGATCGAACGCGGTGCAGACGTCGACCAGCGAGCGTTCGAGCGTGCGCTCAAGCGGCTCGCGGATCTGAGAAAGCGTTGGCTCTGATAGCCCGTACCGCCGGGCGACCGGGTTATAGTTCCCGCTTTCGAGGTCGTCCGCCAGATCGGCGCACGCGTCGAGCAGGTAAAGCCAGCGGCCGATATGGTAAAACATCTGCCGCAGGATACGTTCGCGGGCGTCCCCGGTCTTTTGAACCACGGCGGCGGTCAGGCGCGCGGACGCGTCGGCCGCGCGGTCCATAGAATCGCAGTTCTGTGCTTCAAGCGCCTGCAAATCGGACAGCGCGAAAACCATTTCCGCGTCCGCTTCAGGCAGGCGCGCGCGGGCGCGCTCATAGCCGTTCCGCCCCAGACGGCACAGAGAACGCGCCAGCAAGCGCTTTGCGCCCCGGTCGTCCTGCACGCTGTCGCGGAATTTGTGGTAGGTGAGCAGCACGCTTACGTCTGCGGCAAGTTCGATCGCCCCGTCCGCCTCGGCGCAGGCTTTTTTCCGCACCGGGCTCGCGTCGCACCGTTTTTTGCAGGGCGGCGGCGTTTCGCCCTGCCCGCACCCGGCGACCAGCGCGAAAAAGGTCATATCATAGCTCAGGAACAGCGTGTAAAACCTGCCGTACCGCGCGCGGATCGCGTGACACAGCCCGCAGTATACCTGCTGGAACCGGTCGGCCTCCCTGACGCGCAGTTCGGGCTTTACCGGTCGGATAAAGCCAAACATGCGTTCCCTCCCGCGCCGCGCGAAACGCGGCTTAAACCGTATTCAATATATTTTACCGGATTTTTACGGATAACACAAGACAAAACCCGGTTTTGCGCGCAAAAATTCACAAAAAGTTCAGAGCCGTTCGATGATGCGGTAGGTCACCGCACTGCGCGCTTTCGCCGTGCGGCTGTACTGCATGGCCGCCAAAACGCCGATCACGAACAGCACGCCGCCCGCGAGCGCGGACAGGCCCTCCCCCAAATGTGCAAGGCTGCCGCACGCAAAGCCCACAAAAAACAGCACAAGCGGCAGCAGGTACACCAGCACCGCAATGCTGAGCAGCTGCCTGGTCTCGCCCTCGATCATCACACGGTCGCCCGTCCGGGCCCCGGCGGCGTTTTTCGCGGTCACCGTGATCGTCTGCCCGACCATGGTATCGCAGCCGCCGCACTTTGCGCAATCGTGCATGCACGCGCCCTGGCGCACGACCTCGACCTCAGCCAAATCGTTATCCATCAGTTTTTTTACTTTTGCCTGCTGTGTCATATGGTATCTCCTTAAACCTCGATGGGTGCAAATTCCTCCATGATGCGGTAGGCGGCGCGGATGCCGTCGACCGCGGCGGACAGGATGCCGCCCGCATAGCCCGCGCCCTCGCCGCACGGAATCAGCCCGGCGCTCTTAAGGCCGAACAGATCGTCCCCGCGCGTCATGCGCACGGGCGCGGACGTGCGGGTCTCCGGACCGGTCAGCAGCGCGTCGGGCGCGTCAAAGCCGCGTATTTTTCGGCCGAACGCGGGCAGGCTGTCCCGCAGCATGCGCTGCGCGAACGCGGGCAGGCTTTTCGCCGCCTCGCCGTATGCCACGCCGACCGGGTAGGTGGGCTTTACCTCGCCGCAGCATGTACTCGGCCTGTCCGCCAAAAAGTCGCCCACGCGCTGGCACGGCGCGTGGTAAGAGCCCGACTGCGCAAAGGCTGCCCGCTCGATCCCGCGCTGCAGCGCCACGCCGCCAAAGGGCGTGCCGTCGTTAAAATCTGTGGGGTCTACCGAGACCGCGAGCGCCGCATTGGCGTTTTGGCCGTCCCGCGCATGATAACTCATACCGTTTACCACGACCGTACCCTGCTCGCTCTGCGCCGCGACCACCACGCCGCCCGGGCACATGCAGAACGAATAGCACGCCCTGCCGTTTTCTCGGCGAGACAGGTTGTATTCCGCGGGCGGCAGCAGCGGATGTCCGGCGTACTTGCCGTAAAGCGCGCGGTCAAGCGCGCTTTGCAAATGCTCGATTCGCACGCCGACCGAAAACGCTTTCGGCTCCAAGTATACCCCGTTTTGATGCAGGGCAAAAAAGGTGTCCCGCGCCGAATGGCCGACCGCGATAACCGCCCGCTCGCAGGCGATCTCCTGCCCGTCCGCCAAAATGGCGCGCAGCGCGCCGCCCCGCAGCGAAACACCGTCCATCCTGCACCGGAAACGCACCTCGCCGCCCGCCTCGATAAGCGCGCGGCGCATGTCGCGCACCACGTTTTTCAGGATATCCGTCCCCACGTGGGGCTTGGCCTTTTTACAGACATCGGCGGGCGCGCCGTGCCGGCGAAGCGTTTCGAGCACGCTCTCGCACAGCGGGTCGCCAATGCGCGTTGTCAGCTTGCCGTCCGAATAGGCGCCCGCACCGCCCTCGCCAAACTGGATGTTGCATTCCGGGTCGAGCGCGCCGCCTGCCCAAAAGGCCTCCACTGCCTGATCGCGCGCGTCCAGATCGCCGCCGCGCTCCAAAACGATGGGCGCGTAGCCGTTTTGCGCGAGCGTATAAGCCGCGAAAAGCCCGGCCGGCCCCAGCCCGACCACGACCGGCCGGTGTGCAAGCTCCCGGATCCCGCGCGGCGGGACCGGGCGGGTATCCGGCACAAAACGCACGAACGGCATTTGCAGGCGTTCTGCAAATGCCTCTTCGTCCGGCAATCCGTCCACGCGGACCGAATACACGCGGCAGGGCTTGCCCCGCCGCGCGTCGATGCTGACGCGGTGCACGCCTGCCGCGCCGTCTCCCGCGGCAAGCCCGCATTTCCGCAGCGCCTGCTGGATGGCTGCGGCCTCGGGCTCGTCGAACGGCAGACGGATATTTTGAATCAGGATGCTCACGGCGAGATCCCTCCGGCAGGCCGGATGGCCACGACCACCTGCACGTCCTCATCCACCAGCGTCACGCCGACAGGTAGGCTGGTAGCGGCGACCACACCCTTGACTTCGTGGGTGCCCTCGCCGAGCGAGGCCGTGTCGATCGTCAGGCCGATGGAGAATATCTCAGGATCGATTTCCTCAAGCGCCTGCTGCGTGCCGCGCAGCTCGATCTCGACCTTTTCGGTTTCGACCTCGGTGACAAAGGCGTCCTTGTCCTCCGAGGTATCGTTGACGACGAACTTAGTCACCTCGATGGTGCGCGTGTCCACGCCGTCGATCGTGATGGTCACTTCGGCCTCACGCGGCTGCCCCGCCGCCAGCTCGACGCCGTCCGGCAGTTTGATCGGCAGAGAGACCGGCGTGCCGGTCTTGACGCTGCCCAGATCGATCTCGCCCAGGTTGATCTCGGTCATGGAAGCAATGGTGTTTTGGTCACCCGACACTTCTACAGTTTCGGGGTTGATGGTATACCGCGCCTGATCCGCCTTGACCGCCGCGCCGTCCTTAAAGGACACGGTCAGCGGGATCACCTTGTTCTGATAGATTGGGACGGTGACGCGGATGGTGTCGGTCTTGCTCTTGACGTGCGCCGAGGTTATCGGCTCGCCCGCCTCGTTGCACAGGGTCACCGCGCAGTCCTGCTGGACCGTGCTGGTCGCGCCGTCGACGTTAGCCGTAACGAGCGCGTATTTCACCTCGTCCAGATCGGCCGAGGGGCCCTCAATGGTCAGCTTTTCCGTGGTCGCCTTGGCCTTGCCCGCGCGGTAGCCTTCCGCGGGCGTGCCCGTCACATGGACGCGAATCTCCTTGGTCGCCGTGGTCACCTTATCGACGCGCACGTGCACGGTGGCGGGTGTAACGCGGCTGATATCGACGCCATACCGGGGCGACTGCGCCGCGACCGGCAGGTCGTACTCGCCGGGTTCGGCGGGCAGCCCGGATACATCCACCGTTGTGGTGATACGGTCAGCCGACAGCGCGGTGACCTCGCTGCTTTTACCCGTCAGCCGCACCGAGACGGTTTCATTGGACACCTCAATGACCGACAGGCCGGTCTTTTGCAGCAATTCGCTCTTGCCCAGAATATCGACTTGTACGTCATCATAGGAAAAGGGCTTTTCAGGATCGACGACGCTCATGACGATCGCCCATAAAACAACTGCGAGCACCAGCGACAGCAGGCGCAGGAAAATATCGTGCTTTTTCATGAATTGTCTCATTTGTCCTGCCCTCCCTTCCACAGGTTGCGCAGGGCGGCCACCCGGCTCTTATCGACCACAGGATCCTTCAAAAGTTCGGTCTCCAATACCTTTTGCAGCGTTTCCGGCGACAAATGGCGCTTGAGCATGCCGCCAAGCGCGACCGAAATCGCGCCGGTCTCCTCGGAGACGACGACGAGCACGCTGTCCGCCGATTCGCTCATGCCGACCGCGGCGCGGTGCCGTGTGCCGAGATCACGCGAAAGGTTCTGGCTGCCCGAAAGCGGCAGCACACAGCCCGCGGCATACACCCGCCCGTCCCGCACGATCATTGCGCCGTCGTGAAGCGGGCTGTTTTTGAAAAAGATGTTTTTAATCAGCTCGGCTGAAGGCTCGGCGTTGACCATCGTGCCCGTGCTGACGATCTCGCCCAGCTTTTCCGCGCGCTCAAACACGATCAGCGCGCCCGTACGATCCTTGGACATATCAGCGCAGGCTGAAACAGCGGCCTTGATCGAGGCCTCAATGGCGTCCGGATTGCTGACGCCGATCAGCAGCCGGCTGACATTGCCCTTGCCAAGCTGCTCCAGGATGCGGCGAAGCTCGGGCTGGAAGATGACGACCAGCACGATGCCGCCGTAAGTGAACACGAGCTGCAGGATATAGGCGAGCGTCGTCAAGTGCATCGAAGTGGCAAGAAAAACGGCGATTGCAAGCACCAGCACACCCTTGATGACGCGCTCCGCGCCCGTGCCGCGCAACAGTTTGATCACCCGGTATAGGATATAGGCCACAATCAGAATATCGATCACATCGGTCAGCGAAGCCGTGCGCAAATAATCCAGATCGGGGATGAACATTTTCCAGTTGATGCGAAAATCAGGCATGAAGATGTTTTGCAAGTTTTCCATGAATCGACCTGTCCTATCCTAAAAATACAAACGGCGAATCGGGCGGGCACGCGAACGCGCCCACCCAATGTGTACATTTCTAGCATAATAGTACCACAAAACGCCATGTCTGTATAGCGGATTCACAGATTTTTCACAGATTGTTTGAGCGCCATCGCGGCGCGTTCCACCTGCTGCGCGGTCGTATAGAACGAGGCCGAGAACCGGATGGTGCCCGTTTGCTCGGTATCCGCCGTCCGGTGGGCGAGCGGCGCGCAGTGCAGGCCGGCTCGAACAGCGATGTCGTGCGCCGCGAGCGCCTCCGCCAGCGTTTCGCACGAAGCCCCCTCAACCCGCACTGACAGCACGCCCGTTTGATCCCCGCCAGTAAAGCACTCGATGCGCGGCTCGCCCCCCAGAGCACGCGCCATTTCGTGCATCAGCTCGCGCTCGTGTGCGGCAAACTCCGCCGGGCCGACCGCGCGCACAAATGCGAGCCCGGCCGCAAGCCCGGCGATGGCGGGAACATTCGGCGTGCCGCTTTCGAGCGCGTCAGGCAGGAAATCGGGCTGGCGAAGCTCCTCCGACACGCTGCCCGTGCCGCCCGCGAGAAGCGGCTTTTGAGCGATACGGTCGTCCAGCGCGAGCAGGATGCCCGTGCCCTGCGGGCCATATAACGCTTTGTGCCCGGGCATACAAACCGCGGCAAGGCAAGGGTATTTCTTCACATCGATCGGGATGACGCCCGCCGACTGCGATGCGTCCAGTATAAGCGGCACGCCCTTTTGTGTCAAAAGCGCGGCGATCTCGTCCAGCGGCGCGGCAAAGCCGAACACGTTGGACACATGGTTCAGCACCACCAGATCGGCGCCCGTCGCCACCGCGCGCGACAATTCGCGCACCATTTTGCCCCCGTCCCACAGCGGGCTCGCCGCCACGCGCGGCTCGATGCCCCGCAGCGCAAGCGGCCGCATGACGGCATTGTGCTCATATCCGCCGACCACCACGCGGGTATCCTTGTCCGCCAGCGCATGAATGGCGAGGTTGAGCGCATGGGTCGCATTCATCGTAAACACGACCCGCGCAGGATCATCGACCCCGAACAGTGCGGCGGCGGCCTCCCGGCAGGCGTAAACCGTCTCGCCCGCCCGCGCAGCCGCTGCGTGGTTGCCGCGTGCATAGCCCGCCGTGCGGCGCATCGCGCGCAAGACCGCCTCGGTCACCGCGCGCGGCTTATACAGTGTGGTCGCGGCATTATCCAGATAAATCATCCATCCTCCTCCATGACGCGGCAGGGCGAAATGCCGAGCTGGCGCATCCGGTAAAGCGCGTTTTCCGTCTGTCCGGACGCGACGCGCACTGCATAGCCGCACGATTCGGTGCGCGCGTGGCGTGGCGGCCGTGCCACCTCTCCCGGTATGCCCATCTGGGCCAGATGCCGCCGCAGGCCGATCGCTTCCGTCTGGCTGCGGCATATCAAAAGCGTATAGCGCATGTCTGTCTCTCCTTACGTTTGGATCTCTATCCATGCTATGTTGAAAAAGCGTATGAAGTGTGCTATGCTGGCTTTGAAACATAGACAATCCAAGTGAGGAGTGACAGAAAAATGGAGCTTTCCGCTCTCCGCCTGCGTTTGCAGGCGCTCAGCGTGCTGCGCGAGCTTCTTGGCGGCCCGCTGCTGCGTGCCTACAGCGACACGCTCGACGCGCTGCAATCGGACGCGCATACCTTTTCCGCGTGCTATGGCGCGCTGTGCGCGGCGCGGTTCCACGCGCAGGACGTGTATCAGGCAGCGCTTGACGCGGTCCGGTTCGACGCGAATGCGCTGACCGATGCGCTCGCCGACCCCGATCCCGTGCTACTGGACGCGGCGACCCATGATATCGACGTGCTGAACGCACTGCTTGCACTAGACGGCGCGGTACTCAAGGAGGACGCCGCGCGCCGCTTCAACGAGCCCGCGCTGCGTGATCTTCCCGGTTTTCCCCCCTCCGCCCCGCTGCCATTCCGCGATGGCGCGGCGCTCGCAAGCTACTACCGTGCGCAGGGCTACGGATTTTTCGCCCAGTCGTCCGCGTTCGCGGTGCAGGATGACGGCACGTTCACGCCTATCGTACACCCCGATCCCATCCGCCTTTCCGACCTGCCGGGCTACGAACGCCAGAAGCAGCAGATCATTTCGAACACGCTCGCATTCTTAGACGGCCGCGAAGCCAACAACATCCTGCTGTACGGTGACAAGGGCACGGGCAAATCCTCGACCGTCAAGGCCGTGGTCAACGAATATGCGGGCCGCGGGCTTAAAATCATTGAAATGTCGCCGCGGCACATTACGGTGTTCCCGCAGATTTTTGAAGAGACCCTGCGTTCGCCGTTCCGCTTCATCGTATTTCTGGACGACCTTTCCTTTAACCGCGAGGACGACAATTTCGCCGCCCTCAAGGCGTTTATCGAGGGCGGACTTGCGGGCAAGCCGGATAATCTCGTGCTGTACGCGACCTCCAACCGCCGCCACCTGATCCGCGAGAGCTTTGCCGACCGGCAGGGCGACGAGGTCAGCACGCGTGACGCGCTTGAAACGGTCACCTCGTTGTCCGACCGGTTCGGGCTGGAGATCACGTTTTCCGTGCCCGATAAGGACGAATACCTGTTCATCGTCGACCAGCTCGCTGCCGAAAGCGGGCTTGCCCTGCCCGCCGAGCAGCTCCACCTGCTGGCTGAGCGTTTCGCCCTGCGCCGGAACGGCCGTTCCCCGCGCACGGCGCGCCAGTTTATCAGCCACCAGCTCGCAGAACGTTATCATTGACCAAATCATCAAAAAAGGAGGTTCCTTACGGAACCTCCTTTTGCTATTGCAGGATTTTTACCAGTTAAAGAAATAGGAGAACGGGTCGTCGTCATACTGCGAATAGCCGTTGTCGCCCCGGCCGCCCTGCTCAGGCGGCTGCTGTGCCTGCTGTTCGCTCGGGGAATCGCCCGCGAGGTCATGCTCGTCAGTCAGCGTAATGGTCAGGTCGATCAGTTTGCCGGTCGACATGCGGTATACCTGCACCGACAGCTTCTCGCCCGCCTTTTTCTCTTCCTTGACCGCGTTGATCTCGTCCATCGTGGTAATGGTCTTGCCGTTCACCTTGGTGATGATATCGCCCGGCTGCAGGCCCTCGTTATAGGCCGCCGCGCGCTCATCGACCGACTTGACGTAAACGCCCTGCGGGACATTGTTATACTGCGCGGTCTGCTCGGACACGTTATAGCCCGTGATGCCGATGGAGGGACGGCCCGCGATATAGCCGTTCGAGATTAGCTCGTCGACAATCTCCTTGGCCGTGTTCATCGGGATGGCGAAGCCAAGGCCCTCATAGTAGCTGATGCCGAGCTTGGCCGACGTGATGCCGACCACCTGGCCGTATTTGTTGATGAGCGCGCCGCCCGAGTTACCGGGGTTGATGGACGCGTCTGTCTGGATGAGCGTCATCACGCGGTCGTCAATGGTAATATCGCGGTTGATGGCCGAAATACGGCCGCCCGTGATGGTGTTAGCCAACTCCAGCCCGCCGGGCGAGCCGATCGCATACGCATACTCGCCGGGCTGCAACTCATCGGAATTCCCGAACTCGGCGGGCGTCAGTGCGCTTTCCGGTTCGACCTTGAGCACTGCCAGATCGGTCTTTTCGTCCGCGCCGATCACCTTGGCTTCAAGCCGCGTGCCGTCGGACAGCTGGACCGCGACCGCGTCTGCACCCTCGATGACGTGGTTGTTCGTAATGATGTAGCCGTCCTCGGTCATGATGACGCCCGAGCCGGTGCCGCCGCTCTCCAGCGAAGTCGAGATCACGCTGACAATCGACGGGTTGACCTTTTTGTAGATCTCCTCGCCCGCGAGACCGTTGACCACGTCATAGTTATCCGGGTCGAGGTCGGGCGTTTTGGAGATCGAAACAGTCGGCATATTGCTGTTGCCGAACGCCGGCGCAGCGGCGCCGCCGTCACTGCCGCCGCCGGCAAGGCCGCCAATGAGCGCGCCGCCCGCGAACAGCAGGCACGCCGCCGCGACCGAGCACAGCGCAATCACCGGGCCGTTTCCGCGCTTTTTCTTTTTCGGCGGCTGCGGGGGTTCGGGCTGCGCGCCCGCCTGTTGGCTCTGATATGCTTGGTAAGGAGTTTGCTGCTGGTAAGGCGGCTGCTCGCGCACCGGCGTTTGATACGGTGTGCGCGGCGGCTGTTCGTCTACCGGAGGCGCGGTGTTCTGCGGCGCCTGTGCGGGTTCGGCCGCCTGCTGCGGCTCATAGGCCTGCTGCTGATTTGCCCCGGCCTGCGGCGCAGTCTGCTCGGTATGTTCATCGCCGCGGGGTTCGGGCGTGTAACCATTGTTATCAAATTCGTTCATTTTGGATGCCTCCCTTTCGGTTCTGATGCTATTGTACGGTGGCAATGTGGTGTTTTCTTGAAAACAATATGAACTATTTTTGAACATTTGCCAGCGGAAGCGTAAATGCAAACTCGGTCTCGCCGCCGTCCGACCGCACGGAGATCTCGCCGCCGTGCAGGTTGATGATGTTCTTGACGATATAGAGCCCCAGCCCCGCGCCTGTCTTATCGAGCGAGCGGGAACGGTCGGCCTTGTAGAAGCGGTCAAACACATGCGGCAGGTCTTCTTCCGAGATGCCCGCGCCCGTGTTGGTGATAGAAAACGCGCAGTTTGCGCCCTCCGGGGCGGCGCGCAACGTCAGTTTGCCACCCTCCTGCGTGAACTTTACCGCATTGTCCACCAGGTTATAGACCGCGCGGAACACATGGTCGCGGTCACCCATAACGATCAGGCGGTCGGTCAGGTCACAATCGACCTCAATGCGGTGTGACTCGATCTTTTGTTCAAATGATAGGATAATCTGGCTGGTCATTTCAGAAAAATCAAACGGCGCGGGGCTCAAAAGCAGCTCGCCTGACTGGATCTTTGCCGCATCCAGCATCCGGTTTACCATGCGGGACAGGCGGCGCGACTCCTCCGCGATGATGCGCAGGTATTTGTCGTGCTGTTCGGGCGGGATCGTGCCGTCCACCATGCCGTCCACAAAGCCGCCGATGGTCGTCATCGGAGTCTTGAACTCATGGGACACATTTCCGATAAAGCCGCGCGTCAGCTCCTCGAGCTGGTCGAGGTCGCGCGCCATATTGTTGAAAGACACCGCAAGTTCGTCGATCTCCAGGCAGTGGTTGTCCTCAGGCACGCGCACATCAAAATTGCCCGCCGCAAACTGCTTGGCCGCGTCCGCAATCGCTTTGAGCGGCCGGGTCATGCGGCTGGAAATGATAAACGAAATGATGAGCGCGCCCGCCAATGTAACTAAGATGATCAGCAGCAGCGTCTGCGTCGAATGGCGGATCACGCCCGCAACGGCGCGGTCCTGCGTGGACACAAACACCATACCGATGAGACTGCCGTCGTCGTCCATAACGCTCGTTCCGACCGAATAGCTGGACGTTTCCGAAAGGATGCCCACTGAGCCGACCGCCGCATACCCGCCGGTGCGCTGCACCTGCTGCACCGCGCCCGATTCCACGACATAGCGCCGCTCCTCCGAGGGGTTGGTAGCCGTGCCGTCCGGCAGCGCGATCAGGCGCACCAGCCCGTCCTGGTCAGTGATGATGACAATGATCTCGTCCTCCTGCGCGACGCGGGCTACCGAGATGTTGAAAAGCTGCTGGCCAAACTCCGAGTTGTTGTCCACGAGCAGCTTGGTCTGCTCGGCGAGGCTGTCCACCGTCGTGCGGAGCTCGGCCTGCTTGGCGGTCAGCGCGTATTGGCTCATCTGATAATAAAATGTGCCGCCGGCCAGCGAAAACGCCGCGATGATCAAAAGAACATGCGCGACGTAATTCTTAAAGAAAAAGGTATGCCTGCTCATGGCTCACTCCTTGGTTTCGAACTTGTAGCCCACGCCCCAGACCGTTTTGAGCTCCCACTTATCCGAAACGTCCTCCAGTTTTTCGCGCAGGCGCTTGACATGCACGTCGACCGTGCGCGTGTCGCCAAAATAATCAAAGCCCCACACGTCGTCCAGAAGCTGTGCGCGCGTGAACACGCGGTTGGGACTTGAGGCGAGGAAATAAAGCAGTTCGATCTCCTTGGGCGGCGCGTCCACCCGCTTGCCGTCGATAATCAGGTCGTAGGCCTGCTTATCGATGGTGAGCTTATCAAACGAGATCTTTTCCGGCGTTTCATCCGGCGCCATGCGGCGAAACACCGCGCGCACGCGCGCGATGACCTCGCGCATATCGAGGGGCTTTACGATATAATCGTCCGCGCCCATTTCCAGGCCGGACACGCGGTCCATCGTTTCGCCCTTTGCGGTCAGCATGATGATGGGCACGTCGCTGGTTTCGCGGATCTCCTTGCACACCGCCCAGCCGTCCATAACGGGCATCATCACGTCAAGCAGCAACATATCGGGCTTTTCGCTTTTCCAGAGCTTGACGCCCTCTACGCCGTTTTCCGCTTCCAGTATGGTATATCCCTCGCGCTCCAGATAGAGGCGCAGCAGCTCGCGGATATTGGCTTCGTCCTCGACGAGCAGAATCTTTTTGGCCATGGTTTTCCCTGCCTTCCGGTAAGATGTTTTTATTATACCGCTTTTTGAAAAAAATTGCATTAACAAAGTGTAAAACACGAGAAAAGGCCGCCGGGAAGTTTCCCGGCGGCCTTTCGTTTTTCAAAAAACTTACTTCAGGTTAAAGAACGCGTCCTTGCCCAGGTACTGCGCCACGTCGTCCAGCTCTTCCTCAATGCGGAGCAGCTGGTTGTACTTGGCGACACGGTCGGTGCGGCTCGGCGCGCCGGTCTTGATCTGGCCGGCGTTCAGCGCGACCGCGATGTCCGCGATGGTCGCGTCCTCGGTCTCGCCCGAACGGTGCGAAACGACCGCGGTGTAGCCTGCGCGGTTGGCCATCTGGATCGCGTCCAGCGTCTCGGTCAGCGAACCGATCTGGTTGACCTTGATCAGGATGGAGTTGGCAACGCCCATGTCGATGCCCTTGGACAGACGGGTCACATTGGTAACGAACAGGTCGTCGCCGACGAGCTGGATCTTGTCGCCCAGCGCCTTGGTGAGCATCTCCCAGCCTTCCCAGTCCTCTTCGGCCATGCCGTCCTCAAGCGAAATGATCGGGTACTTTTCAGCAAAGCCCTTCCACATCTTGACCAGCTGCTGCTGGGTCATCTTCTTGCCGGACTTGGGCTGGATATAGCACTTCTCTTCGTCGTTCCACCACTCGGAGGAAGCGGCGTCGATCGCGATCATGAAGTCCTCGCCGGGCTTGTAGCCCGCGTCCTCGATGGCCTTGACGATGACCTTAAGCGCGTCCTCATCCTTCTTGAGGTTGGGGGCGTAGCCGCCCTCGTCGCCCACGCCGGCGGCGGGGGTGCCGTTCTCCTTGAGGGTGCCCTTCAGCGTGTGGAACACCTCGGCGCAGCGGCGCAGCGCCTCGCGGAACGACGGCGCGGAAACCGGCATGATCATGAACTCCTGAATCTCAACGTTGTTGGTCGCGTGCGCGCCACCGTTCAGAATGTTCATCATGGGCATGGGCAGCGTCTTGGCGTTGCAGCCGCCGATATACTGGTACAGCGGCATGGAAAGCGCCTCAGCGGCAGCCTTGGCAACCGCCAGCGATACGCCGAGGATGGCGTTTGCGCCGAACTTGGTCTTGTTCGGGGTGCCGTCGGCCTCGATCATGGCCTTGTCGATGGCCTGCTGGTCGAGCGCGTTCATGCCGATAACGGTCTCGGCGATCTCGCCGTTGACCGCGTCGACAGCTTTCAGAACGCCCTTGCCCATATAACGGCTCTTATCGCCGTCACGCAACTCGCAGGCCTCAAAAATACCGGTCGAAGCGCCGGACGGAACCGCCGCGCGGCCCATGTATGCGCCGGTATCGGCCTCCACGTAGACCTCGACCTCTACGGTCGGATTGCCGCGGGAGTCCATGACCTCACGGCCGAGTACATCAACGATTTCAATGTAACCCTTCATAGCTTTCTTCTCCTTTGTATCATAAAAATTTTGGAATGCGCAATGATTACTTGACGAGCAGGCTGTGCCCGGTCATCTCCGTGGGCTTGTCAAGACCCATCATATCGAGCAGCGTCGGCGCAAGGTCGGCGAGCACGCCGCCGTCCGCGAGTCCTCCCGGATGGCCGATCATCACGAGCGGCACGGGATTTGTCGTATGCGCGGTGAACGGCGTTTTGCCGTCCGCGTCGTACATCTGGTCGACGTTACCGTGGTCGGCGGTCAAAAGCGCCTGGCCGCCCATTTCGAGCAGCGACGCGACGACCTTGCCCACGCCGTCGTCCGTCGCCTCGACGGCCTTGACCGCCGCGTCGAACACGCCGGTATGGCCGACCATGTCGCAGTTTGCAAAGTTCAGAACGATCATGTCGTACTTGCCAGACTTGATGCGTTTAACGCACTCCTCAGTCACGGCGGGCTCGCTCATTTCAGGCTGAAGATCGTAGGTCGCGACCTTGGGGCTTGGGATCAGCGCGCGGTCCTCGTTCTTATATTCTTTCTCCACGCCGCCGTTGAAGAAAAATGTGACGTGCGCGTACTTCTCGGTCTCCGCGATGCGAAGCTGGGTCAGCCCGTTTGCGGAAATATATTCGCCGAACGTGTTTTGGAGGCTCTGCGGCTTGAACGCCACATCGACCCCCGGGATGGTCACATCGTACTGCGTCATGCAGGTGTAGTGGATATTATGCTGCTGGCGCTTGAAGCCCTGGAACTCATGGTCGACGAACGCGCGGGTGATCTCGCGCGCACGGTCCGGGCGGAAGTTCGCGAAAATGATCGCGTCGTTGTCCTGCACGGTCGCGCCCTCGGTGATAATGACCGGCTCGACGAACTCGTCGGTCACGCCCGCTTTATAGGAAGCTTCCATCGCGGCATGCGCGCTTTCGGCGCGCTTGCCCTCGCCCTCTGCGATCGCCAGATACGCTTTTTCTACGCGGTCCCAGCGGTTGTCGCGGTCCATCGCGTAGTAGCGTCCCTCGATCGTCGCGATGCAGCCCACGCCCATCAGGTCGATCTTATTCTGCAGCCGGTCGATATAGCCGATGCCCGACTCCGGAGGCGTATCGCGGCCGTCCATGAAGCAGTGGAAGCAAACCTTCCGCAGCCCCTTGCGCTTAGCAAGTTCCAGAAGCGCGATCATATGGTCGATATGGCTGTGCACGCCGCCGTCCGACAGCAGGCCGAAAATATGCAGTGTCGAGCCGAACCACAGGCACTGGTCGACCGCCTTGACAAGCGCCGGGTTTTCAAAGAAATCCCCGTCCTGGATGGACTTGGTGATGCGGGTCAGCTCCTGGTAGACGATCCGCCCCGCGCCGATGTTGGTGTGGCCGACCTCGGAGTTGCCCATTTGTCCGTCCGGCAGGCCGACGTCCAAGCCGGACGCGCCAATATACGTGAGCGGATTTTCCTTGAAAATTTTATCAAGGTTCGGGGTCTTGGCCGCTTCAATCGCATTGCCGTCCTTGGAAGCGCGGTGGCCGAAGCCGTCCATGATGATAAGCGCGGTCGGCTTCTTGGGGCCGGACGCTTTTTTCACGGCAGGCTTCTTGGCGGCAGCCGGCTTTTTCGCCGCAGGCTTGGCCGCAGCTTTCTTCACCGCCGGTTTTTTCACCGTTTCCGTTTTGACCGCAGCGGATTTTGCAGCCGCTTCGGTTTTCGGAGCAGCCTTTTTCGCCGCGGGCTTTGCAGCCGGCTTTTTGGCAGCGGTTTTGGGCGCGGCCTTGACCGTCTCCGCCTTGGGGGCCGCTTCGGCCGTACTACCGGCCTTTTCGGCCTTGTTCGGTACTATTTCAACTTTCATTCACTCAATACTCCTTTGCAGAGCGGGCGAAAGGGGACAACGCGTTTCCCCGATGTCCCCTCCCGCAGCACGTCGCGGGAAAAACCCGTTCCGTTTTTATCTTACTTATCCTGGTTCGCAGCTTCAACAATCTTGGAGAAATCCTCGCTCTTGAGCGAAGCGCCGCCGATCAGGCCGCCGTCCACGTCGGGCTGGGAAAGCAGCTCGGCCGCGTTCTTGGCGTTCATCGAGCCGCCGTACTGCACCGTGATGCCGCGGGCCGCGCGCGCGCCGTATTTCTCGCGCAGGCAGTCGCGGATGGCGCCGCAGACCTCGCCCGCCTGCTCGGCGGTAGCGGTCTTGCCCGTGCCGATCGCCCAGATGGGCTCGTATGCGATGACAACCTTCTTGATATCCTCAATGGCAACGCCCTGCAGGGCCACTTTCAGCTGCTTGCGGATGACCTCCATGGTCACGTCCTGCTCGCGCTCCTCGAGCGACTCGCCGACGCACAGGATCGGACGCAGGCCGTTTTCCAGCGCGACGAGCACCTTTTTGTTGCAGGTCTCGTCGGTTTCAGCAAAATACTGGCGGCGCTCGGAGTGGCCGATGATGACATACTTGACGCCGAGCTCCTTGAGCATATCGGCAGAGATCTCGCCGGTGAACGCGCCGGATTTCTCAAAGTGCATGTTCTGCGCACCGATGGCGATCTTGGAGCCCTTGGCGGCCTTGACGGCGACCTGGATATCGGTGAACGGAACGCAAAGCACCATCTCGCACCACTTGGTCTTGGAAAGCAGTGGCTTCATCTCCTCGATGAGCGACTTGGCCTCGGCAGGAGTCTTATTCATTTTCCAGTTGCCTGCGATGATGGTCTTACGGTATCTGCGATTCATTTGGTTTTACCCCTTTCAATGCTTCCGGGCGGCACTTCCGCCCTATATGTATTATACGGGGCAAAATTTCCGCCCCGGTATAAGGCTTTCTTATTTATCCTGCAGGCAGGCGATGCCGGGCAGCTCCAAGCCCTCGAGGAACTCGAGCGAAGCGCCGCCGCCGGTCGAGATGTGCGTCATCTTATCCGCGAAGCCGAGTTTTTCAACAGCCGCCGCCGAGTCGCCGCCGCCAATGATGGAAACCGCCTTCGATCCCGCGATCGCCTTGGCGACCGCCTTGGTGCCAACCGCGAACTTATCAAATTCAAACACGCCCATCGGGCCGTTCCAAACGACCGTTCCCGCATCCGCTACCGCGTTCGAGAACAATTCGACCGTCTTGGGGCCGATATCGAGACCCATCATGTCTTCGGGCAGCTTACCAGCGTCAAATACGACGGGCTCCGCATCCGCGCCGAAGTGGTCGCCGCAGACCGTATCAAGCGGCAGCAGGAGCTTGACGCCCTTTTCTTCCGCTTTCTTAATCAGCCCCAGCGCGAGCTCCAGCTTATCCTCCTCGCACAGCGACGTGCCGATCGAGCCGCCCTGCGCCTTGGAGAACGTGTAAGCCATGCCGCCGCCGATGATGACGGTGTCGCACTTGTCGATCAGGTTGTTGATGACGTTAATCTTGTCAGAAACCTTCGCGCCGCCCAGAATGGCGACGAACGGGCGCGCCGGGTCGGAAAGCGCCTTGCCCATGATCGAGATTTCCTTGTTGATGAGGAAGCCGCATACGGCCGGGAGGTAATCCGCGATGCCGGCGGTCGAGGCGTGCGCGCGGTGCGCGGTGCCGAACGCGTCGTTGACATAGATTTCGGCCATGGACGCCATTTCCTTGGCGAGCGCGGCGTCGTTCTTCTCCTCACCCTTTTCAAAGCGGACGTTTTCGAGCAGGATGGCTTCTCCGGGCTTTACCGCGGCCGCAAGGGCCTTGGCGTCCGGGCCGACCACGTCCTTCGCGAGCTTGACATCGGTCTTCAGCAGTTCCGACAGGCGCTCCGCAACAGGCGCGAGCGAATACTTCATGTTAAACTCGCCCTTCGGACGGCCGAGGTGCGAGCAGAGGATGACCGCGGCGTTGTGGGAGAGCAGGTACTTGATGGTCTCGAGCGAAGCGACGATGCGCTTGTCATCGGTGATGCGGCCATTTTCGTCCTGGGGGACGTTGAAATCGCAGCGAACAATGACTTTTTTGCCATTTACGTCGATGTCCTCGACGCTCTTCTTGTTATACTGCATAAATACATCTCCTTCAAGATATAAAAGATAACCTAAGGGATTCAAAACGCGGTCTCCTATCCAAAGAATTCCGCTTCCAAGACAAAATTATACTCGTTTTTCCCATGCTCCGCAAGCAAATTCGCAAAAAACCTCGTCAAAAAGTCTTCTTTTAGAGGATTTTTGCGTTTTCACCTCAGATTATGTGAAATATTAAACAATATGCCCAATCACGTTTCCGCGCGTCCCGGGCCGTAAAACGCGACGGCCAAGGCTTGCGGCCCGGTGTTGGTAATGACCGAAACGCCGATCGGGCTGCGCCGTACACCCATAAAGCCAAGCTCGGTAAACAGGCGTTTTTCCAATTCGTCGATCCGCTCGGCGGGAACGTCGCCATAGAGCAGGATGGCGGTCTGCTTTTCGGGCTGGATGACGCGCGCGGACACTTTTTTGATCAGCCCGGAAACCAGAGCCTTTTCGCCGCGCACCTTGTCGCACACATTAACCGCGCCCGCGTACACATGGCTGATGGGCTTGAGCCCTAGCGCCTCGCCGACAAACGCCGCGCCGCCCGAAATGCGGCCGGATTTTTTCAGGTGCTTTAAGCTGTACACCCCGAGGAACGCCTCGACACGGCTCAGCCTGCTTTTGACCACGCCCAAAATCGCGTCGAAGCTGTCGCCTGCGTCGCGCAGCTCTGAGGCCAGCACGACGATGTGCCCGTAAATATACGTATACGTTTCGGAATCGAGCAGCTCGATGCGCATTTTTTCGCCGTATTCCTCAAAAAACAGGTCGCGCGCCATCCGTGCGGACTGGTAGGTACCCGAACCGTTGCCGTTGATGAGCACACCCAGCACATGGGTGCAGCCGCGCTCAAACGCACGGCGGTAGGTATCGAGGAACTGCGAGGGCGTCACCTGCGCGGTTGTGGGAATTTCACGGCTTGTTTCGAGCAGCTTCCAATATTCCTCTGGCGTGATGTCATAGTATTCGCGAAATGTGCGCCCCTCATGCGTGACCGTGATCGGCAGGATCTCAATCCCGTGCGCTTCGACCTGTGCTTCCGGGATATCGGCGGCCGAATCGGTGAAAATATGGATCTTTTCCATTTGCTCTCCTTATTCCTGCGCCGCGGGGAACGGCCCCGCGAGCTTCAAGTTTTCAAAACCGGTCTGCCGCAGCGCCTCGTAAACTACGACGGCAGCCGAATTGGACAGATTGAGGCTTCTCGCGCCTTCGCGCATCGGGATGCGCACGCACCGCTCAGGATGTTCAATGAGCAGGCTTTCGGGCAGGCCCTTGGTTTCCTTGCCGAACAGCAAGAAATCACCGTCTCGGTACTGCACCTCGTGATATGCGTGCGGGGCTTTGGTGGTCGCGTAAAAATAGCGGCCGGACGGGTTCTCGCGGAAAAAATCCGCAAGGTTTTTATGGATGCGCACGTCGAGCAGATGCCAATAGTCCAGCCCGGCGCGCTTCATTTTTTTGTCATCGAGCTTGAAGCCGAGCGGTTCGACCAGGTGCAGCACGCACCCCGTGGCCGCGCAGGTGCGCGCAATGTTGCCGGTGTTCTGCGGGATCTCGGGCTCGACCAATACGATATGCAGCATATGTTTATCCTCGTTTCAAAACTACGCTTCTTATTCTATGGGATTTGCACCGTTTTTTCAAGCTTTTTGCATGTTTTTCCGCAAAAAGAATCCCCCGATCCGAAAGGATCGGGGGAAGAGCCCGTTATGCAAGTTCCGCGTAAACGCCGTAAAGATAACCCTGCGTTTCCGCCTGTTCGTCGGTCAGCACCTCGCCGGTCAGCTGGGGGCCGCTCACGTCGTCAATGTACTCGCAAGCCAGCTTGCCGGTCTTGAGATCCATCGTGCGGGTCTGGGTCGCGCCGTCGGTAAAGGTAACCGTTACCGACAGTTTCGCGCCGTCAAACGTGTCGATGCGGTTGTGCCACGCCTGCTGTAAATCTTCCTCACCGGCGATTTCCGACTCGGTCGGCGCCCAGAAGCCATAGCTCGCGTCCGGGTCGTAGTCCTCGGTAAAGCCGTTTTCCAGCTTCCAGCACAGGTCGGCGTACCAATGGTCGATCTCCTCGTCGCCTATACCGTAAACCATGACCTGCGACGCGCCGTCGATCCGCGGGTCGGTCCGCATATGCATGCCCTGCACGTCGTCCTTGCCGATCTCGATCGTCTTGGCGCGGTATAGGCTGCCCTTGTCGATGGACGCGGACACGGTTTTGATGTTTTCGCCCGTCACGCGGAACAGGCAGCCCGAGAAAAAGCCGTTTTCCAGATCGTCCGCGCCCGAACCGCTGTCGAATACGATCTTTGAATCCTTGGGCTCCATAACCTCACGGGAATCGGCCGCATAGGCCACTAGGCCAAACGTGTTCGCTACCGCGTTTGCCACCGCGTCGCCCGCAGGCTCTCCGGTGCCGCGCGTTTTCCAAATGGCCGTGCCGCCGACGATCACGCCGAATGCGCAGGCCGCCGCCAGGATACGTTTTGCCATGCCGAAGCGGCGGCGCGGCGCGGCGGCAAGGTGCTGCGGCTGATCCGCCTGCTCGCTGCGGCGCATTTCACGCGCGGCGGACAGGGTCTTGGCTTTGAGCTCGTCCGGCGTTTTAATGTCCTGCAACTTCTGCAAATCGTTCATATTCATCGTCAGTTCCCTCCAAATCGAGTTTCAGTTGCTTGCGCGCCCGGTGCAGCCGGGTGCGGACAGTGGCCGGCCGGCAGCCGACCATATCGGCGATCTCCTCGGTCGAATAGCCTTCGACGTAGTGCAGATGGATGGGGATGCGCAGGTCGTAAGGCAGCTGCGCGACCGCGTTCCATAAATCCGCGTGTTCGTCCGGCACGGGTGCCGCGGTTTCGGGCAGCTCGTCGATCGGGGCGGTGCGCTTGAACCACGCGCTGCGCCGAAGATCATTGCAGCGGCTGAGCGTCACCCGCAGCAGCCAGGCTTTTAGATGTTCGCCGTCCTGAAAATCCGTCGTGTCGCGGATGAGCCGAAGAAACACCTCTTGGTACACGTCCTCCGCGTCCGCACGCGAGCGCAGGCGGCACAGCGCGAGGCGGTAGACCGCGTCGCCACAGCTTTCCATCGCCGCGCACAGGAACGCGTCCGAACGCAATGTACTTTGCATGGTGATCTCCTCCTTTCACAAGCAACACGTTTGGGGGATGCAAATTGTTCTCTCATGATAACATAAAAAACGGCTGAACAAAAGTTCAGCCGTTTTACGCCTCAAAAAATTCTCTTGTCTGCCGGACGTTTTCCGCGATCGCCGCCTTAAGTGCCTCGACCGAGGCAAACTGCCGCTCGGGCCGCAAAAATTTGTGCAGCTCGACGTGGATCATTTTCCCGTATAGGTCGCCTGAAAAGTCGAGCAGATGCGGCTCGATGGTCGGCGCGCCGCCGTCCACGAACGTCGGCTTCACCCCGATGTTGGTCGCCGCAAGATAGCTCTCCCCGTCCACCAGTACGCGTGCGGCGTACACGCCGTAAGGCGGCAGCGCCATTTCGGACGGCAGGCGCAGGTTGACCGTCGGCACTTTCAAAACGCTCGTGCCCACCTTGCGCCCGTGCTCGACCACGCCCGTCACCGTATAGGGATGGCCGAGAAAACGCGCCGCGCCCTCCATGTCACCCTGCGAAATAAGCTGACGGATATAGGTCGAGGAAACGACCACGCCGTCCACTTTCACGTCGTCGATGCAGTCGTAACCGATGCCGGCCTTGCGGCATTCCTCAGCCATGCCCTCGGCAGTGCCCTGCCCTTTGTGTCCAAAGCGGTTATTGCGACCGGACACGATCCAGCCCGCGTGGAACTCGCCAATGAGAAGCTTATGGATGAAACCCCGCCAGTCCATCTGCTGCATGCGCGCGTCGAAATGCAGAAAAATCACCTCGTCCACACCGCCAAGCTTCTTGATCTCCTCGCGGCGGTAGGCGTTTGCGGTGATGAGCGGCACCTGCCGCCCCAAAACTACCGAATCCGGATGCACGTCAAACGTGCACACCGCGCTCGTGCCGCCGATCTCGCGGGCTCGCTGCACCGCGCGATCCATTAGCGCCCGGTGGCCGAGATGCACGCCGTCGAAATAGCCGAGCGCGATCGCGCGCGGCGTTTGTCGTTCTTGCATGTGGCTCAAATCCTTTAAAACCTCTTATACACGAACAGGCCAAGCCCGCCCATATCCAGTGTCCGTACCTGCCCGAGCATCAGGAACCGCCCGCTGTGGTACACGCGACAAAGTGCGTTTTCCGTTTCGGGCATCCCCGCCGCCATGCGCGGGAAAACGACCGCCCCGCGGGACGCGCGCTGCGCTCCCTCGTCCGTCAGCTCGGTTACGGGATACGACTCAAACAGCCGGTCTGTCGGCAATAGCAGCCCCGCCACTGCGTTTTCCGCCGCCGCCCGCTCGACCGCCGCAAAATCCACACAGCTTTCGATGGGAAACGTTCCCGAACGGGTGCGCCTGAGGCTATGCATACACGCAAACGTACCGAGCGAAACGCCAAAATCATGGATCAGCGTGCGGACGTACGTCCCCTTGCTGACCACACAGCGAAGCGTGCCCGTCTGACCGTCTTCGTCGAACGAAAGCAGTTCGAGTTCATGTACCGTGACCGGGCGCGCCGGCCGTTCGACCTCGCGGCCCTTGCGGGCGAGGTCGTACAGCTTCTGCCCGTTCACCTTGACCGCCGAATACATCGGCGGCACCTGCTCCTGCTCGCCCAAAAAGCGGGCAAGCGCGGCTTCGGCCTCGCCGTGCCGGACACGCAGAGCGCTTTGTTCGGTTGTTTGCCCGGTCGTGTCCTGCGTGTCGGTTGCAAAGCCGAGCGTGAAGCCCGCAATATATTCCTTGTCCTGCGCGGCGGCAAAATCGGCGGCCTTGGTCGCTCCGCCGATAAAAACAGGCAGAACGCCGGTCGCCAGCGGGTCGAGCGTGCCGCCATGCCCGATCCTGCGCATGCGCAAAATGCCGCGCAGCTTAGCGACCACGTCGTGCGAGGTGAAGCCCTGCGGCTTATCCATCAGCAGGATGCCGGAAAACTCACTGTTTGGCATGATACTGCTCCCGCGCCGCCGCGAGCAGCCGCTCGCGAGCTTCGTCCATACCGCAGTCGAAGCTCGCGCCCGCCGCACGGATATGCCCGCCGCCGCCGACCTTTTTGCAGATCGCGGAGGCATCCATCTCCTTGGTTGTGCGCACCGAAGCCTTGACCGTGCCGTCGGCGTTTTCGGTCAGCGTCAGGCCGATTTGAACGCCCTCGACCTGCCGCGTCAGCGACGCGATCGAATCCAGATCGTCCATATCCGCGCCCGTATTGTCGATATCGCGCCGCCACAGCATGGCGAGTGCGATCGCGCCGTCTTCCGTGAATTCCATCGTATCAAACACGATGCGTTCCATATCAAAGCGCGGGCGCGATTTGGTCTCGAACAGCGCGCGGTTGATCTCGCCGCCGTCGATGCCCGCCGACAGGCAGGCCGCCGCGACCGCGTGCGTGTGCGCAGTCGTATTGGAAAACTTGAAGCACCCGGTGTCGGTCGAAACGCCGATATATAGGCACTCCGCGATGTCGCCCGTCAGGCGCACGCCGAGCGCCATGAGCAGGTCGTAGATCACCTCGGCACAGCCGCCCGCGTCCGTGCGCACCAGATTTTTCACGCCGAACAGCGGGTTGGAACGGTGGTGGTCGATCACCAGGTCGATCTTGCCCTCATACTGCTTTGCATTGTCCGAAAACAGCTTATACTCCGCGATGTCGGTCGTCACAATATACTGCGGGACGAAATCAGCAGGAGGATAACATGGTGTAATCATCGGCGCATAACGCTTGGTAATTTCGGGATTTTCCAGCACGTAGGCGGTCTTGCCGAGCTGGCGCAAGCCGCGGCACAGCGCGCCTGCGCAGCCGGTCGTATCGCCGTCCGGACGGCGGTGGGTCAGGATGAGGAAGTTATTCGCGGCGGCGAGCGCCGCCGCCGCTCCGGCTACGTCTACCGTCATTCCTCATGCCCTCCCAGCTTGCCCTCGCGGTCAAGCTCGTGCAGCACCTCGGAGATGTGCGCGCCATGCACGATCGAGGTGTCCAGCGTGAACACCAGTTCGGGCGCATAGCGAAGCTGCACCTTATGCCCGACCTCGCGGCGCAGGAAACCGGAGGCGGACTTGAGGCCCTTCATGACCTCTTTAGCCTGTTCCTCCGAGCCCAGCACCGAAATAAAGACCTTGGCGTAGCGCAGGTCGTTCGTCACCTCGCAATGCGTGACCGACACCAGCCCATTCTGCACGCGCGGGTCCTTGACCGAGCGGATGGATTCGGCGAGGGCTTTGAGCACCTCCTCCGAGATCCGGTCGATTCGATTGGATGCCATAAGCGGATTCCCTCCTTTTCGGGGGTGTTATTGCTTGATCTCTTCCATGATGAAGCATTCGATGATATCGTTTTCCTTGATATCGTTATAGTTTTCGATACTCATGCCGCATTCATACCCGGAAGCAACTTCCTTTACATCGTCCTTAAAGCGCTTGAGCGTGTTGAGCACGCCCTCGTGGAACACGATGCCGTCGCGCACGACGCGCACCTGCGCCGCGCGGCGGATCACGCCGTCCTGCACATAGGTGCCGGCGACAGCGCCCGCGCCCGTGATCTTGAAGACCTGGCGCACCTCGGCATGGCCCAACACAACTTCCTTGAACTTGGGTTCGAGCATGCCCTTCATGGCCTGCTCCATTTCCTCGATGCAGTCGTAAATGATGCGGTACATGCGCATATCGACGCCCTGCTGCGCGGCCGAATCGGTGGCCGTGCGGTCCGGACGGACGTTGAAGCCGACAATGATCGCACCTGAAGCGGAAGCCAGCATGACGTCCGACTCGTTGATCGCGCCGACCGCGCCGTGGATCACGCGCACGCGGACTTCTTCATTCGACAGCTTTTCAAGGCTCGAACGCACGGCCTCGACCGAGCCCTGCACGTCTGCCTTGACGATGATACCGAGCTCCTTCATCTCGCCCTGCTGGATGGAATCAAACAGGTTATCGAGCGTGACCTTGTGGAACGCCTTGTTGCGCTCTTCCTTTTCCTTGTCCTTACGCTGTTCGACCAGCTCGCGCGCCATCTTCTCATCGTCAACCGCGTAGAACTCGTCGCCCGCGCCCGGCACTTCGGCCAGACCGATGATCTCGACCGGCACAGACGGGCCGGCAGTCTCGATCTTTTTGCCGTCGTCGTTGGTCATCGCGCGGACACGGCCGACCGCGGTGCCCGCGATAACCACGTCGCCCGCGTGCAGCGTGCCGTTCTGGATGAGGATAGTCGCGACTGGGCCGCGGCCCTTGTCGAGCTTGGCTTCAATGACCGTGCCCTTGGCCTGACGGTTCGGGTTGGCCTTGAGGTCAGCGACCTCAGCGGTCAGCAGCACCATTTCAAGCAGGTTTTCGATGCCCTGCCCGTATTTTGCAGAGATCTGGCACACAATGGTCTGGCCGCCCCACTCTTCGGGCACCAGCTCGTATTCGGTGAGCTGCTGCAGGATGCGATCCGGGTTCGCGCCCTCTTTATCGATTTTGTTGACCGCGACAATGATCGGCACGTTCGCCGCCTTGGCGTGGTTGATGGCTTCAATGGTCTGCGGCATGATGCCGTCGTCCGCAGCCACGACTAGGATCGCGATATCGGTCACCTGCGCGCCGCGGGCGCGCATCGAGGTGAAAGCGGCGTGACCCGGTGTGTCGAGGAAAGTGATCGGCTTGCCATCGATCTGTACACGGTACGCGCCGATGTGCTGGGTGATGCCGCCGGCCTCGCCCTCGGTCACCTTGGTCTTGCGGATGGCGTCGAGCAGGCTGGTCTTGCCGTGGTCGACATGGCCCATCACGACCACGACCGGATCGCGCGGCTGGAGCTCCTCGGCGCTGTCCTCATGCTCATCAAACAAACGCTCCTCGATGGTGACATGGACTTCCTTTTCGACCTTGCAGCCCATTTCCTCCGCAATGATCGCAGCGGTGTCATAATCGATCACCTCGGAGATCGACGCCATAACGCCAAGCTTGATGAGACCCTTGATGACATCGGACGCGGTGCGCTTCATACGGCTGGCCAGCTCGCCCACAGAGATCTCCTCCGGGATCATGACCTTGACCGGGATCTTCTTCAATGCTGCCATCTGTTGCTGACGCTGCAGGCGGCGCATCTTTTCCTGCTCCTCCTGGCGGCGCTTGTTACCGAACGGCCGCGCGCGCTGGTCGGATTTTTTGGTCAGCTTCTGCTTGGTCGAGGTGCCCATCTGCGCGGCCTTGTTGGGCACCAGTTTGTCGATGCGCTCGTCGTATTTGGCGAGGTTGACGTCGCCGCCGCCGCGCGTGTCAATGCGGTGCACCTGCTTGACCTTGCTCTGCTGCGGCTGGGCGGGCTTAGCGTCGGCCGGCTTGCCGCCTTCCGTGGGTTTTGCCACGGAAGACTGGCTTTCGCCCGCTGGCTTGGCCGCAGCCTGCGCCGGGGCCGCCTTGGCTTCGGGCTGGGCGGGCTTTCCCGCCGCCATCTGCGCGTTCAGCGTGGATTCAATGTCCTCCACCTGGTTATGCTGCGTCATATACTCAAAAATAACGCTCAGTTCCTGGTCGTCCAGCACCTGCATGTGGTTTTTGGGGGCGGTACAGTATTCGGTCAGGAGCTCGGTGATCTGCTTGGTCGATGCGCCCAGGTCCTTTGCGACCTCGTGCACCCGGTATTTGTTATCAATTGCCATTGGCGCTCACCTCCGTAGTGATTTTCTGTTTGTTGGGTTTATCAGCGCCGCTCAACGCGGATTTTTTCTTCTTTCCTTTGCGGAACTGGATACGCGTGTTCTTGCTCAAAAGCTGCTCAGCCGCTTCCGCATAGCGGCTGTCCGCCGCGGCGAGCTTTGCCACCGTCGCCGCAGCCATGCCGATATCCGACACCGCGCAGACCGCGCTCTGCGCCCGGCCGATCGCCGCGCCGAGCGTGTCTTTGTCCTGCGGCAGCGTAATGAACGGCACGCGCGCGCGCTCCGCATAGCCTGCCGCCTTTTTCGCGGCGCTCGCTCCCGCGTCGTTCGCGACGAACACGGCGCGCGCCTTGCCGGCGGTGCACAGTTCTTTCACCATATCGTCGCCCGCGGCGAGCTTGCCCGCGCGCCGCGCGAGGCCGAGCATTCCCAGGATCGGGTCATTTGCCATTCGCCTGCGCCTCCATCTGCGCTTCGAGCGCGTCGTATACCCCGTCGGGTACGGGCACACCAAGCGCCCGTTCGACTGCGCGGCTCTTGCGCGCTTTTTTCAGGCATTCGGGCTTGCCGCACAGGTATGCGCCGCGGCCCGGAGCCTTGCCCTTAAAATCGAGCGACAGCTCGCCCTCGGGCGACCGCACGACCCGGATCAACTCACGCTTGGGGAACATTTCGCGGCAGCCAAGGCATTGCCGCATGGGAACTTTCTTTTGTACCATGATTGCCGCTCCCTTTCCCTGTTATTCGCCCTGTGAAGCAGGTGCGATATCGATTTTACAGCCGGTCAGCTTAGCGGCGAGGCGGGCGTTCTGCCCCTCCTTGCCGATTGCCAGCGAAAGCTGGTCGTCCGGCACAAGCACGCGGCAGCTTTTGCCGTCCGCCTGGACGGTGGCCGAGACCACGTCCGCCGGGGCAAGCGCAGCGGAAACGAACGCCGCCGTATCGTCCGACCACTTGATGATGTCGATCTTCTCACCGTTCAGCTCATTTGTGATATTGGTCACGCGGGCGCCGCGCGTACCGACGCACGCGCCGATCGGGTCGACGTTCTCATCATTCGACATGACCGCGATCTTGGTGCGGTTGCCCGCCTCACGCGCGATCGATTTGACCTCGACCACACCCGAATGGATCTCAGGCACTTCCAGTTCAAACAGACGCTTGACCAGCCCCGGATGCGTGCGGGAAACGACGACCTGCGGGCCGCGCGTACCGCGGCGCACCTCGATGAGGTAGACCTTGATGCGCTGTCCCTCCATGAGCTCCTCGCCGCGAACCTGTTCGCTCGCTGCGAGCACGGCCTCGGTCTTTTCACCTGCCGAGGTCACGTCCAGATAGGCGTTGCCCGAACGCGGGTCGATACGTGAGATGACCGCGGTCAAAATCTCATGTTCCTTGCTCTCAAACTCGGAGATGACCATGCCGCGCTCCGCTTCACGGATACCCTGGATAATGACCTGTTTGGCCGTCTGCGCCGCAATGCGGCCGAACGACTTGGTCGGGATGTCGATGTCGATGATATCGCCCAGCATGGCGGTCGGCTTCATATCGCGCGCCTCTTCGAGCGAGATCTCCTCATAAGGCTCGTAAATGTCCTCCGCCTTGACAACCGTTTTGCGCACATACATGCGGATGGTTTTCTTTTCCCGGTCGGGCTCGACGTATACGTTGTCGGTCATGCCGTCGTTGTCGCGCTTATAGGCGGTGATCAGCGCCTGCCCGACACGGTCGAGCATATAATCCACCGGAATCCCCTTTTCGCGTTCCAGCTGCTCGAGCGCGTCGAAAAATTCTGCGTTCACCATTTTTTCCAATTCAGCTCCTTATCCTATCTCGACCGCGAGACGAACCGCGGCAATGTCTTTGGGTTCATAGACGGTCTGCTTGCCGCCCACGTCGAGCGTCACGCGGCCGCCGTCATACGCGGCAAGCGTGCCCTCTGCCTGCTTTGCGCCGTCCACCGGCTTATAAAAGCCGATCTCGACCGTATGCCCGATAAACGCCGCAAAGTGCTCGGGACGCTTGAGGCGGCGCGACAGCCCTGCGGACGACACGCACAGCGTATAAGACGGCAGGCTGTCGAACTCCCCCGCGTCCAGCATGGGGTCGAGCGCTCGGGATACCTGCTCGCACTGGTCGATATGAACGCCCTCGGGATGGTCGACGGTGACGGTAAGCATATACTGCCCGCCCTCTTTTTCAAATTCCACGTCCCACAGCGAGACGCCGGCTTCCGCGCACAGCGGCCGCGCCAGCTCTTCCACACGCGCAACGATCTGCTTTGCCTGCAAGGCATACCCTCCTCTTTTGTCCCAAGCAACAGTTAAGGAGTGGCTTTCGCCACTCCTTACGGTTTCTTATCTAACATTACTAAGATAGTATAGCACCCTTTTGCGGGGATTGCAAGGCTTTTAATAGAAAAAGCGTTTGTTCTTTACTTTTTCTCCGCAGAGAGCCAAAGCTCACAATAGTAATCCTTGTCCTCCACGTTATCTCCGGGATAAATTTCCAGGCATAGACCGCCCGCGGGCTGGTATTCGCTCGTCGGAAGGAACTCGGTGTAGATCCGCTTGCACAGCGTAACAAACGCGTCCGGCATCTGCCCCCTGCACGGGAAAATCAGCCAAGTGTATGCCGGAATGGTTTCGACCGTCAGACCTTCGGGTACCTCCCCGCCCGTGTAGCACGCGCCGAGCGCATAATCAAAGTCCCCAACGTGCGGATTGTCCAGCGCGATGCCGGCAAGCGCGTCGCCAAACACGCCGTTCGGGTCTGCGAATTGGCACAGCTTTTCGATCAGGCCATTTTCGCGGCTTCGCATCCACAGGTTTTTGATCTCCTGCTTACCGATCTCTCCGCCTCCCAGCACCCGCTCTTTCACTGCAATCACCTGAAATGCGTCTTTCTTTTCGATCCGGTATTCCATTGTTGCGCCTCCTTCTAAAATCAGTTTGACAGAGAGGCGGGAAAACGATTTGAGCGGCACATAGCCGGCGCGCACCTGCGACGGCTTGACGCCGTGAAACCTCTGAAACGCGCGTGCAAAGCTCTCCGGGCTGTCGTATCCGTATTTGAGCGCCACGTCGATTACCCGGCTGCCCGGGGACGCCAGCTCATTTGCCGCGAGCGTCAGCCGCCTAAACCGGATATATTCCCCGAGCGTGCAGCCGCAAAGAATGCCGAACACGCGCTGAAAATGAAAGCTCGAGGAATACGCGCGCTTGGCGATCTCGGCATAGTCGAGCGGCTCGGTCAGGTGCTCCTCAATATAATCGATCGCGCTTTGCAGGCTTGTGATCCAATCCATGATGTTTTCCCCCTTTCCTGTTACCCAGTTTAGCGGTTTTCGGCGCAGGTTTCATGACCATTTGTGCGGCGTATTGTCAGGCGAAACGGAAAAAAGGTTATCCAGTAAGCACGCTACTGGATAACCTTCTTTAAAACCATCTTACTTGACCAGTTCGATGATCGCCATTTCAGCAGCGTCGCCGCGGCGGGGACCGGTCTTGATGATGCGGGTATAGCCGCCGTTGCGGTCAGCGTACTCAGGAGCGATCTCCGAGAACAGCTTGGCAACGACCGATTCCTTGGTGATGAACGCCATCGCCTGACGGCGGGTAGCAAGCGTGTTCTTCTTGCCCAGCGTGATCATCTTTTCGGTCAGCGGGCCGACTTCCTTTGCACGGGCAACAGTGGTCTCAACCTTGCCGTTTTCCAGCAGGTAGGTCACCATCGCGCGCAGCATCGCCATGCGGTGGTCGGTAGGACGGCCTAGCTTGCGATTGTTAGCCATTGCGTTATTCCTCCATTAAAAAGTAATGCGGCGGCGCGGCAAGGCTGCCGCCGCGTCAAAACCTTGTTATTCGTCGTTCTTGGCGAGCGAAAGCCCCATGGCCTCCAGCTTGCCGATGACTTCCTCGAGAGATTTGCGGCCGAGGTTGCGGACCTTCATCATGTCCTCTTCCGAAGTATTGATCAGGTCTTCCACCGTGTTGATGCCTGCGCGCTTGAGGCAGTTGAACGAACGCACCGAGAAATCAAGCTCCTCAATGGTCATCTCAAGCACCTTATCGTGCTGCGCTTCGGCTTTTTCAACAACGGTCGACTTGGAGCCGATCTCCTCGGACAGGTCGACGAACAGGTCGAGGTGGTCGCGCAGGACCTTTGCGCCGAGCGACACAGCGTCGCGGGCGGTGATGGTCGAGTCGGTCCAGACCTCGAGCGTGAGCTTATCATAATCGGTCAGGTCGCGTACACGGGTGTTTTCCACCGTATAGTTGACTTTAAAGACCGGCGTGTAGATCGAATCCACCGGAATGACGCCAATCGAGGTCTGATGCTGCTTGTTCTTCTCCGCCGGGACATAGCCGCGGCCGGAAGTCAGCGTGATCTCCATAGACAGGCGTGCGTCGCTCATGAGCGTTGCGATATGCAGGTCGGGATTTAGAATCTCAACTTCGCCGTCGGCGTGGATATCGCCCGCTTTCACTTCGCCCTCGCCCGCGGCCTCGATATAGACCGTCTTAGGGCCGTCGCAGTGCAGCTTGGCGATAATACCTTTGACGTTCAGCACGATCTCGGTCACGTCTTCCTTGACGCCCGGGATGGTGGAGAACTCATGCTGCACACCCGCGATCTTGATGGACGACGCGGCCGTGCCCGGCAGCGACGAAAGCAGGATGCGGCGGAGCGAGTTGCCCAGCGTGGTGCCATATCCGCGCTCCAGCGGCTCAACGACGAACTTGCCATACGAACCGTCCTCAGCGAGCTGTTCGCAGTCAATACGCGGCTTTTCGATTTCGATCATGTGGTACCCTCCTTCACGTTGGTTAAAAACTCGGGATGGACGGGGCGCGGCGCAAAGCGCCGAACCCAATCCCAAAACGAGGGTTTATTATTTCGAGTACAACTCGACGATGAGGTGCTCGGCAACGTCGAAGTCGATGTCGTCGCGCGCGGGCATGGAAACGATCTTGCCCTCGAAGGAGTCCTTAGCCTTGTCGATCCACTTGGGGCAAGACTTTTTGCCGTTCTCCTCGAGCAGGGTCTTGAACTTGGTGTTCGAGCGGCTCTTTTCGGAAACCGCTACCACGTCGCCCGGCTTGACCTGGTACGACGGGATGTTGACGCGAGTGCCGTTTACGGTGAAGTGCGCATGGTTTACCAGCTGGCGCGCCTCGCGGCGGGTGTTGGCAAAGCCCATGCGGAACACGACGTTGTCCAGGCGGCGCTCCAACTCCTGCAGCAGGATTTCGCCCGTGATGCCCTGCTTGCGCTCGGCCTTTTCATAGTAGCCGCGGAACTGCTTCTCGAGCACGCCGTATACAAATTTAACCTTCTGCTTCTCAGCCAGCTGCATGCCGTATTCGGACTGCTTGCGGCGGGACTGCTTGGGCTGGCGCTTGGTCGACTTGGAGTAACCAAGTACCGCGGGCGAGAGGCCCAGCGTCTTGCAGCGCTTGAGTACGGGCTGTGTATTCTTAGCCATATTTTGGTTCCTCCTCTATTAGACTCTTCTTCTCTTGGGCGGGCGGCAGCCATTGTGCGGGATCGGGGTGACATCCTTGATCATGGTCACCTCGAGGCCGGCGGCCTGCAGCGCGCGGATCGCAGCCTCGCGGCCGGAGCCCGGGCCCTTGACATAGACCTCAACGGTCTTCAGGCCATGCTCCATCGCAGCGGCGGCAGCCGTCTCGGCAGCCGTCTGCGCGGCGAACGGCGTAGACTTACGAGAACCGCGGAAGCCCATCTCGCCGGCCGAAGCCCAGGAGATCGCGTTGCCGTTCGTATCCGTGATGGTAACGATCGTGTTGTTGAAAGAGGAACGGATGTGAGCCGCGCCTTTCTCAATGTTCTTGCGCTCGCGGCGGCGCGTACGGGTCGCGCCTTTCTTTTGTACCTTAGCCATTTATACGTTCCCCTCCTTACTTCTTCTTGTTCGCAATGGTCTTCTTGGGGCCCTTGCGGGTGCGTGCGTTGGTCTTGGTGCGCTGTCCGCGGACGGGCAGGCCGCGGCGGTGGCGCAGGCCGCGGTAGCAGCCGATTTCGACCAGGCGCTTGATGTTCAGGCCGATCTCGTTGCGCAGGTCGCCCTCGACGTTGTAGTCGCGCTCGATGACCTCACGAAGCTTGGCAGCCTCTTCCTCGGTCAGGTCCTTGACGCGGGTATCGGGATTGATCCCGGTTTTGCCCAGAATGTCGTTCGATGTCTTGCGGCCAATGCCGAAGATATAGGTCAGGCCGATCTCCACGCGCTTTTCGCGGGGAAGGTCAACACCGGCAATACGTGCCATACTTTAAAAACCTCCGATTGTTTTTCACTGAGGCGTGTTGGCAAACACAGTATAGGAGCCGCCTCCGCCCCTGCAGCGCGGCGCTTTGTGCGCCTGCTTGTCGTGTTCACTGAAACATTAGGATTTGCGCTTAGCCCTGCTTCTGCTTGTGCTTCGGGTTCTGGCAGATGATCATGACCTTGCCCTTGCGGCGGATGATCTTGCACTTCTCGCAGATCGGCTTTACAGACGGTCTCACTTTCATGGCTTTTTACCTCCATCATTTGATATGGTGGGATGGGACACCGGCCAAAAACCGGCGACCGCTGGCGCGCGGGTCACATACGCGCCTCCGCCCGCTTTTCTTACTTGGAACGCCAAGTAATACGACCGCGGGTCAGGTCGTAGGGCGACATCTGAACGGTGACCTTGTCGCCGGGGAGAATGCGGATAAAATTCATGCGGAGTTTGCCCGAAATATGCGCCAGGATCTTGTGGCCGTTGGGCAGTTCCACCTGGAACATGGCGTTTGGCAGCGCCTCTATGACGGTACCCTCCAGTTCGATGACATCATCTTTTGCCATTGTACCCCTCCTCGGTCAATTGGAATCTTCGTCCCCGGTCCAAAGGGCCAGGGCCTTGCGTATTTCACTGTTGGTCAGGCGGCCGGTATCCGAAAGCTTTGCTTTCGTGCGCTCGTCGCACGGCCCCTGATAGCTCACGTGCTTTCGCCGCTTGCGTTTGGGGCTTTCGGCGCGGCGTGCGCGTCCGTTCGCCAGAAAGAGGAACTCCCCCTCCTCTGCCATGACCAAAAACAGCATTCCCTTGTCCCTGCCGGACAGGGACAAAACGATATCGGCTGTATGCGCTTCCATTGCGTCAAAGCACCTCGCCGTCGATGCCCGTTAAAATCTCGGGCTCGCCGTCCGTGATGACGACAGTGTTTTCATAATGGGCGCTCAGCTTGCCGTCCTTGGTTTTGACGGTCCAGCCGTCAGGCAGAACCTTAATGTCATACACACCCACGTTGACCATGGGCTCAATAGCGAGGGTCATGCCGCGCTGCAGGCGGACGCCGTGGCCGGGGCGGCCGAAATTCGGCACCTCGGGCGCTTCGTGAAGCGCACTGCCGACGCCGTGCCCGACATAGGCGCGCACCACGGAAAATCCGTTTTTCTCGACATATTCCTGAACCGCTGCCGAGATATCGGAAACGCGGGCACCCTCCCGGGCAAATTTGATACCCTCATAGAAGCTCTGCCGGGTTACCTCGATCAAACGCTTGGCCTCGTCCGACACCTCGCCGCACGCTACCGTGCAGGCGCAATCGCCGTGGAAGCCGCCGATATAGGCGCCGACGTCCACCTTGACGATATCGCCCTCCCGGACGATCCGGGATTCGGACGGGATGCCATGGATGACCTCGTCGTTAACCGACACGCAGGCGCTCGCCGGGAAGCCGCCGTAACCGAGGAAGGACGGCGTTGCGCCGTTCTCCTCGATGGTCTTGCGGACCACTCGGTCGATCTCGCCCGTGGTAACTCCGGGACGAACTGCGTCAGCCGCCGCTTTCCGCGCCATGGCGGTGATGCGGCAGGCTAAACGCATCCGTTCGAGCTCTTGTTCTGATTTAATATGAATCATAGCTTACAGACCCAATGCCGCAGTGGCAAACTGTTCGGTCTGCTGGATGCCCTGCGTCCCGTCGATGCTTTTAAGCTTGCCCTGCGCCCCATAGTAGTCCTTGAGGGGCTCGGTCTGCTCATGAAACGTCGCGAGACGGTGCCGGACCACGCCCATATGGTCGTCCTTGCGGACGTGCAGCCTGTCGCCGCAATGGTCGCAAACATCCGGGGTCTTGGGCGGGTTGGCCTTGACGTGGTACGTCGCGCCGCATTTGAGGCAGACGCGGCGGCCGGTCATACGGCCTTCGATGACCTCGTCGGGCACTTCGAGAGACAGCGCGCAGTCGATGGACGCGATCTTGTCGAGCGCCTCGGCCTGCGGGATGGTGCGCGGGAAACCGTCCAGGATGAAACCGTTTTTGCAGTCGTCCTGGGCAATCCGGTCTTTCAGCATGCCGATCACAACCTGATCGGGCACGAGCTGGCCCGCGTCCATAAACTGCTTGGCCTCGCGGCCGAGCGGTGTGTTGTTTTTAATCGCTTCGCGCAGGATGTTGCCGGTGGATACCGACGGCACGCCCATCTTTTCGATAAGGTATGCCGCCAGCGTCCCCTTGCCCGCACCCGGCGCGCCGAGTAAAATCAAATTCACAGATTATGCCTCCCGTATTACTCTAAGAAGCCCTTGTGGTGGCGCATCATCATCTGCGCCTCCAGCTGCTTGACCGTGTCAAGCGCAACACCGACCACGATGATGACCGACGTGCCGCCCAGCGCCACATTGCTGAGGTTGGGCGAAACTGCGCCGACGATCAGCGGCAGAACCGCTACAACGCCCAGGAAGATCGCGCCAACAAAGGTGACCTTGCCGAGCGCCTTGGTGATAAAGTCGCTCGTCGGCTTGCCGGGGCGGAAGCCCGGGATAAAGCCGCCGTTCTTCTTGAGGTTGTTCGAGATCTCGATCGGGTTAAACTGGATGGATGCGTAGAAATACGCAAACGCAATGATCAGCAGCGCGTACACGATGATATAGAACGGGTTGGACTGGCTGAACAGGTTCATGATATGCCAGCCCACCGTGCCGGCCGCGGGCGTCCAGAACATCGAAATGGTCTGGGGCAGCGACAGGATCGAGGACGCGAAGATGATCGGCATAACGCCGGAAGCCGAAACCTTGATCGGCAGGTGTGTGGACTGTCCGCCGTACATCTTGCGGCCGACGACGCGCTTGGCGTACTGCACCGGGATACGGCGCTCGGCGTTCGACATAAAGACGATGAATACGATCAGCGCAAGGCCGATGACGATCATCAGCAGCGCCACGATAATATCCGTGCCGCCCTTCTTGGCCAGATTCCACAGCGTGCGGATCAGCGACGGGCCGCGCGATACGATGCCTGCGAACAGGATGATCGAGATGCCGTTGCCGATGCCGTTCTGGGTGATGTGCTCACCCAGCCACATGATCAGCGCGGTGCCGGCGGTAAAGGTCAGGATGATGGCGACCGCAGCCAGCGGGCTGTTGGTGGCCAGCATGCTCTGGCCGTTGAAGCCGCGCTTTAAGAGCACATAGTAGGAGAAGCCCTGCAGCAGACCGAGCAGAACCGCCACATAACGGGTCCAGCTGGCGATCTTCTTGCGGCCTTCCTCGCCGCCGTCACGAACCATACGCTCGAGAGCGGGGATGGCCACGGTGAGCAGCTGGAGGATAATGGACGCATTGATGTAGGGCGTGATCGACATGGCGAAGATGGTCGCGCGCGACAGTCCGCCGCCCGTGAACATATCAACATAGCCGAGCATCGAACCAGATACCGTCGAGTCCTGGAAGAACTGGGCGAGCAGATTGGTGTCGATGAACGGAACCGGCACCGACGAGCCGAAACGGAAGATCAGCAGAATAAACAGCGTATATAGGATCTTCTTGCGCAGGTCGGGCAGGCTCCAGGCGTTTTTAAGGGTCTGGAACACCTTAAATCACCTCGGTCTTTCCGCCTGCGGCCTCGATCTTCTCCTTGGCGGAAGCCGAGAAAGCGGCGGCCTTGACCGTCAGCTTCTTCGAGAGCGTTCCATTGCCCAGGATCTTGACGCCGTCACGAGCATTCTTGACGATACCGGCCGCCTGCAGAGCCTCTGCAGTGACCTCGGTGCCGTCTTCAAACTTCTCAAGAGCGGAAACATTGACCGGTGCGTAGGTGGTACCGAAAATATTGTGGAAACCGCGCTTAGGCAGGCGGCGCGCCAGCGGCATCTGGCCGCCCTCAAAGCCGGGACGGACGCCGCCGCCCGAACGGGCCCACTGGCCCTTATGGCCGCGGCCAGCGGTCTTGCCGTTGCCCGAGCCGGCGCCGCGGCCCTTGCGGTAAGCGGGCTTGGTCGCGCCGGGAGCCGGCGATAATTCGTGAAGCTTCATCGGTTACGCCTCCTCTACAACTTCGAGCAGATAACCGATCTGATGGATCTTGCCGCGCGTCTGCGCGTTGTCCGGCTGAACGGTTACATCATTGATCTTCTTAAGCCCCAAAGAATGAGCGGTCGCGATATGCTTATCCAAGCGGCCGACCAGGCTCTTTTTCAGGGTAATCTTCATGTTTGCCATTGGTTATTACCCCTTTCCTTACAGCTCTTCTACAGTCTTGCCGCGAACCGCCGCAACCTGAGCGGCGTCGCGCAGGCTCTTGAGGCCCTCCATCGTGGCCGTGACGACGTTCTGCGGGTTGTTGGAACGCAGGCACTTGGTGCGGATGTCCTTGATGCCGGCAGCCTCGACGACTGCACGAACCGCGCCGCCGGCGATAACGCCGGTACCGGGAGCGGCAGGCTTCAGGAGCACACGGCCGGCGCCGAACGCGCCGATGACCTCGTGCGGGATCGTGGTGCCCTTGAGCGAGATCTTGACCAGGTTCTTTTTCGCGTCCTCGATACCCTTGCGGATGGCGTCCGGAACTTCCGAAGCCTTGCCCAGGCCGAAGCCGACAGTACCCTTGCCGTCGCCCACGACGACCAGCGCCGCAAACTTAAAGATACGGCCGCCCTTAACGGTCTTGGCGACGCGGTTGAGCGCTACGACGTTCTCGGAGAACTCGTCCTCGCGCTTATCGTTTCTATTAAAAGCCATGTTTTACCTCCTCCCGACTTAAAACTGCAGGCCGCCCTCGCGGGCGCCCTCAGCGAGTTCCTTGACTCGTCCGTGGTACAGATAGCCGCCGCGGTCGAAAACAACGTTTTCGATGCCCTTGGCCTTGCAGCGTTCCGCAACCAGCATGCCGACTTTTTTCGCCGCATCCTTGTTGCCGCCGTACTCGGAAAAGTCCTTCTCAGTCGACGAGGCGGAGACTAAGGTAACACCGGCGACATCGTCGATGACCTGTGCGTAGATGTTCTTGGCGGAGCGGTATACGTCGAGGCGCGGACGCTCGGCGGTGCCGCTGATTTTCGCGCGAACGCGCTTATGGCGCTGCAGACGCGCCTTATTCGAATCTTTCTTAGAAACCATTTAGCACACTCTCCTTCCTTACTTCTTCTTAGCGCCGGTCTTGCCTTCCTTGCGGCGGACATACTCATCCACGTAGCGAATGCCCTTGCCCTTGTAGGGCTCCGGCGGACGCTTCTCGCGGACTTCCGCGGCAAATTGGCCGACCTTCTGCTTGTCAGGACCGGAGATGATGATCTTGTTCGGGTTGGGAACTTCAATCGAAATACCGTCGATCTCGCTCATTGTTACCTGATGCGAGTAACCGAGGTTCATAACCAGATCCTTGCCCTGCTTGGCTACACGGTAGCCGACGCCGATAACGTCCAGCTCTTTCTTGTAGCCCTCGGTGACGCCGACAACCATGTTGTTCACCAGGCTGCGGGTCAGGCCGTGCAGCGCACGGTTTTCCTTCTCGTCGTTCGGACGGGTAACCAGGATTTCGCCGTTTTCCACCTTGACGGACATGTTCGGATGGATCTCGCGGGTAAGGGTTTCCTTGGCGCCCTTGACCGTGATCACGTTGCCGTCGATCTTTACGTCGACGCCAGCCGGTACGGCAATCGGCATTCTACCAATTCTAGACATATTTTATACCTCCCCTTACCAGACAAATGCGAGGACTTCGCCGCCGACATTCAGCTCGCGGGCCTTTTTGTCGGTCATGACGCCTCTGGAAGTGGAAACGATGGCAACACCAAGACCGCGGAGAACCTTGGGGAGCTCCTGCGAGCCCGCGTAGACACGCAGGCCGGGCTTGGATACGCGCTTGAGGCCGGTGATCGCCTTCTGGCGGCCGTCGACATACTTCAGCACAATGCGGATGATACCCTGCACGTTGCCGTCTACGACTTCGTAAGACTTGATATAGCCTTCGTCGAGCAGGATCTGGGCAATTGCCTTCTTCATTTTGGACGCGGGAACGTCCACGCTGGCATGACGTGCATTGCCGGCGTTACGGATACGGGTCAGCATATCCGCGATAGGATCGGTGATCTGCATATTTTATGCTCTCCTTTTAAGAAGTTTGGGGGTAGTGCAGCAATCGAGGCGGGTTAAATCCTCTGATTGGCCTGTTTGCCTCCCACTTTTCTTTACACTGTACCGTGGCCCTTCCACGGACAGCGGCCTGTGAAAAACTGTTATTCTATAACAGCCGTTAAGCCCGCAAAGGCGGGCTATCGGCTTATTATATCATCTTTTCAGCACACTTGACAAGCAACAAACTGAACATTTTTCGTCGAAAAAGAGGGTTTGTTCCCGTCAAAACGCTTTGTGGACAACCGGTAGGGCCGGTTTGTCGGGTGCTGGTTTACCAGGAAGCCTTGCGCACGCCCGGGATCTGTCCCTTGTAGGCCAGCTCGCGGAAGCAGATACGGCAGATGCCGAAGTCGCGCAGGTAAGCGTGCGGGCGGCCGCAGATCTTGCAGCGGTTATACGCACGGCTGGAGAACTTCGGGCTTGCCTGCTGCTTGAGGATCATAGATTTCTTAGCCATTTACATTCTCCTCCTTACTTGGCGAACGGAGCGCCCATCAGTGTGAGCAGCTCTTTCGCTTCTTCATCGTTTTGCGCCGTGGTGCAGATGACGATATCCATGCCGCGGACCTTATCGATCTGGTCATAGGAGATCTCAGGGAAAATCAGCTGCTCCTTGAGGCCGAGGGCGTAGTTGCCGCGGCCGTCGAACGCGTCGCCGTTGATGCCGCGGAAATCGCGGACACGGGGCAGCGCCACGTTGAACAGACGGTCGAGGAACTCCCACATGCGCTCAGCGCGCAGGGTGACCTTAACGCCGACCGGCATGCCTTCGCGAAGCTTGAAGTTCGCAACCGACTTCTTAGCGGTCGTGACGACCGGCTTCTGGCCGGTGATCGCGGTAATGTCGCGCACAACCGACTCGATAACTTTCGAGTTGCCGTTCGCTTCCTTGCCGCAGCCGACGTTTACCACGATCTTATCGATCGTAGGGATCTGCATCGTGCTCTTGTACTGGAATTTCTTCATCAGAGCAGGAGCAACTTCCGCAGTGTATTTCGCTTTCATATTCGGGGCCATTGATTGCATCCTCCTCTTCTTACAGTGTCTCGCCGCAATGCTTGCAGACAACGGTCTTCGTACCGTTCTCGAGCAGCTTGTGCGCCGGGCGGGTGGGCTTATCGCACTTGGGGCATACGCGCATCACCTTGCAAGCGCGCAGAGCGCCCTCGCGGGTGATGATGCCGCCGGTCTCGCCCTGGCGGCGGGGTTTGGTGTGGCACTTGATCATGTTGACGCCCTCAAGCACAACCATGCCCTTTTTCGGATTGACAGACAGCACCTTGCCGCGCTTGCCCTTTTCCTTGCCGGAAAGAACGACTGCGGTGTCGCCCGTTTTTACATGCAGAGTATTCATAATTCGGCGACCTCCTTACAGTACTTCGGGAGCCAGCGACAGGATCTTCATGTAATCCTTGTCGCGCAGCTCGCGCGCCACGGGCCCGAAGATACGGGTACCCTTGGGGTTTTTGTCTTCCTTGATGATAACGCCGGCGTTCTCGTCAAAGCGGATGTAGCTGCCATCCGCGCGGCGCAGGCCCTTGACGGTACGGACGATGACGGCCTTGACCACGTCGCCCTTCTTGACGCCGCCGCCCGGGGTGCACTTACGCACCGAGCAGACGACCACGTCGCCGATATTGCCGTACTTGCGCGCGGAGCCGCCGAGAACACGAATGACTTTCAGTTCTTTCGCGCCGCTGTTATCAGCCGCACGCAGAAATGTTTCCTGCTGAACCATGTGCTCTCCTCCTTACTTTGCCTTCTCGATCACTTCGACCAAGCGCCAGCGCTTATCCTTGGACAGCGGGCGGGTCTCCATGACCTTGACCTTATCGCCGATCTTGCACTCGTTGTTTTCATCGTGTGCTTTCAGCTTAAAGGTGTGCGGAATAACCTTCTTATACAGAGGATGCTGAACGCGATCCTCAATCGCGACGACAATGGTCTTATCCATTTTGTCGGAAACAACCTTGCCTACGCGAGTCTTGCGCAATGCTCTTTCGCTCAACTTCGCTTACCTCCCTTACGCCTTGTCCGCGAGCTGCTTCTCGCGGAGAACGGTGTTGACACGTGCAATGTCGTGCTTGACTTCAACGATCTTGTTGGTGTTGTCAAGCTGATTGGTGGCGTGCTGCAGGCGAAGATTGAACAGGTCCTTCTTCAGGTCGCCGAGCTTCGCAGTCAGCTCTTCGGCCGACAGTTCACGGATCTCACTTGCCTTCATCATGCTTCACCGCCATTCTTGGTCTCACGGGTTACGAATTTGGTCTTGCACGGCAGCTTATGGCTGGCCAGACGCATGGCCTCGCGGGCAGTCTCCTCAGAAACGCCTGCGATCTCAAACAGTACACGGCCGGGCTTCACAACTGCAACCCAGTACTCGGGCGAGCCTTTACCGGAACCCATTCGGGTCTCGGCCGGCTTCTCGGTTACCGGCTTGTCAGGGAAGATCTTGATCCAAACCTGACCGCCGCGCTTGGTATAACGGGTCATGGCGATACGGGCAGCCTCGATCTGGTTCGAAGTGATCCAGCTCGGCTCAGTGGCCTGCAGGCCGAATTCGCCGTAGGTCACGGTGTTGCCGCGGGTAGCCTTGCCCTTGAGGCGGCCACGATGCACGCGACGGTATTTTACTCTCTTGGGGAGCAGCATTAGCGGTTGCCTCCTTCCTGTCTTGCGGGACGGCCCTGGCCGCCGCCATTGCGGTTGAAACCGCCGCCGTTGCGGTTGTTAAACCCGCCGTTACGGCGGTCGCCGCCGCGGCGGTCGTCACGACGGCGGTCGCGGCGCTCGAACGCGGGCTTGGGCGCCTCGATCGAACGGCCCAGGCGCGGGCCGCCGGTCAGGACTTCACCCTTGTAGATCCATACCTTGACGCCGATCTTACCATAGGTGGTATTGGCCTCGGCGAAGCCATAGTCGATATCCGCACGCAGGGTCTGCAGCGGGATCGTGCCTTCATGATAGTGCTCGGTGCGGGCGATTTCCGCGCCGCCCAGACGGCCGCCGCAGGAAACCTTAATGCCCTTGGCGCCCATGCGCATCGCACGGCCCATGGACTGCTTCATCGCACGGCGGAAGCCGATGCGCTTCTCGAGCTGCGCCGCGATATTCTCAGCTACGAGCGTTGCGTTGGTATCGGGGTTCTTGATCTCGATGATGGAGCACTTGACCTTCTTGCCGTACTTGCGGGTCAGCTCGGCTTCGAGCTTCTGGATATCCTCGCCGCCGCGGCCGACAACCATGCCGGGACGCGCGCACTGGATCATGATTTTGATTTCGTCGTTCTTGCGCTCGATCTCGATCGCCGGAACGCCTGCATCGTACAGACGCTTCTTGAGCATCTTGCGGATGTTATAGTCTTCCACGAGGAGGTCGCCGAACACATTGTCCTTCGCGAACCAACGGGAATCCCAATTCTTGATAACGCCGACACGGAGACCGTTCGGATTTACTTTCTGGCCCATCGATTAACCTCCCTTATTCTTTCTCGCCAAGAACCAGCGTGATATGCGAGGTTCTCTTGAGGATTCGGAACGCACGGCCCTGTGCGCGCGGCATCACGCGCTTCATAACGGGGCCGGGCGCGACGTGCACCATCTTGACGTACAGCTTATCGGTATCCATGCCGTGGTTGTTCTCGGCATTGGCCACCGCGCTTTTGAGCAGCTTCGCCATAACTTCAGATGCAGCCTTGGGGGTATTCATGATGATCGCCATCGCGGTACCCGCATCCTTGCCGCGGATCAGGTCGCAGATCAGCTTGACCTTGCGCGGCGTCATGCGAACGTTTCTTACAATCGCTTTTGCTTCCATGTTTTCGTTCATCCTCCCTTACTTGCCGTTATTGGAGGTTCTGCTGCCCGCGTGACCACGATAGGTACGGGTGGGAGCAAACTCGCCCAGTTTGTGACCAACCATGTCCTCGGTAACATAAACCGGAACATGCTTGCGTCCATCGTGCACCGCGAAGGTGTGGCCGACGAACTCAGGGAAGATCGTGGAGGCGCGGGACCAGGTCTTGAGGACCTTCTTCTCGCCCTTCTCGTTCATTTCAACGACTCTTTTGATAAGCTCAGGAGCCACAAAAGGGCCCTTCTTGATACTTCTGCCCATATTACGTTAACTCCTTTCTCACTTACCGTTGCGACGACGAGCGATCTGCTTGTCGGTGCGGTGATTCTTCTTACGGGTCTTGTAACCCATCGCCGGCTTGCCCCACGGGGTGACCGGAGACGGACGGCCGATCGGCGATTTGCCCTCGCCGCCGCCGTGCGGGTGGTCGCACGGGTTCATGACAGAACCGCGGACGGTCGGGCGGATACCCATGTGGCGGGTACGGCCGGCCTTGCCGAGCTGGACGTTCGAGTGGTCGGAATTGCCGACAACGCCGATCGTCGCCTTGCAGTCCAGGCGGACATAACGCAGTTCGCCGGAGGGCAGACGGACCATCGCCTTGCCGTTTTCCTTCGCCATCAGCTGCGCGCCGACGCCGGCGGAACGGACCAGCTGCGCGCCCTTGCCGGGGTACAGCTCGATGTTGTGGATCACAGTACCGACCGGGATGTTCGCGATCGGCAGGCAGTTGCCGGGCTTAATGTCGGCCGCGGCAGAGGAGAGGACCTGCTGTCCTACCGCCAAGCCCTCAGGAGCCAGGATGTAGGCCTTTTCGCCGTCCTCATACTGTACGAGCGCGATATTCGCCGAACGGTTCGGATCGTATTCGAGCGTCAGGACAGTCGCGGGCATATCCATCTTCTGGCGCTTGAAATCGATGATACGGTACTTTTTCTTGTTGCCGCCGCCGATGTGGCGGACGGTGATACGGCCATAGCTGTTGCGGCCGGCGGTCTTCTTGACCTTTTCGAGAAGGCTCTTCTCGGGCTTCACCTTGGACAGGCCCTTGTAGGAAAGCACAGTCATATTTCTGCGCGAGGGCGTCGTCGGGTTGAAAGTCTTGATAGCCATTTGGATTTTCAACTCCTTAAAATCTGTTCGTTATCGGGGTGTCTTCCCCATAAATGCTCTCTCCCCACAGGAGGAGCTGTTCGGTCCGCCCTCGGGCTTAGACCATGTTATCGAAGATCTCGATCTTCTTCGAATCCGGGGTCAGCGTGACGACCGCCTTCTTGATGTCCGGGCGCTTGCCCACGTGGACGCCCATGCGCTTCCACTTGCCGGGCAGCTTGATCGTGTTGACCTTGAGCACCTTAACGCCGAAGATCTCCTCGACCGCTTTCTTGATCTCGATCTTGCCCGCGTCAGCCGCGACCTCGAACGTGTACTTGTTATCCTGGATACCGGACATCGAACGCTCGGTGATGATCGGCTTACGGATCACATCATACGTGAACTTCATTATGCGTACACCTCCTGGAGCTTTTCGACCGCCGCCTTGTCGATGATGAACTTGTCGGCGTTGAGGATGTCATAAACGTTGAGCGTCGACGCGATGGTCGTGCGCACGCCGGGGATATTGGCCGCGGACTTGACAACGTTCACGCGCACCTCGGGGGTGACGACCAGGCTCTTGCCGGTCGCTTCGATCGCGCCGAGGAAGCCAGCGAACGTCTTGGTCTTGATCTCGCCCAGATCGAGGCCGTCGATCACGACGATCTCGCCCGCAGCCGCCTTGGCGGACAGCGCGGAGAGCATGGCCAGACGCTTGGTCTTCTTGGTCAGCGAATAGTTGTAGGAACGGGGCTTGGGGCCCAGGGCGATACCGCCGTGCGTCCACTGCGGGGAGCGGATCGAGCCCTGACGGGCGCGGCCGGTGCCCTTCTGGCGCCACGGCTTAATGCCGCCGCCGCGCACCTCGGCGCGGGTCAGGGTCGACTGCGTGCCCTGACGGCGGTTAGCCAGGTAGTTCTTGACCGCGGCGTGAACCACAGTCATGTTGGGCTCGATGCCGAAAACGGCTTCATTGAGCTCCATTTCGCCGGTCTTCTTGCCGGTCATATCGTAAACTGCTACTGTAGGCATGTGGTATTCCTCCTCCCCTTACTTTCTGGCCGAAGCCTTCTGCGGGTTCTTGCTGACGCCAGCCTCGCCCTTGGCAACCTTGTTGTTCTTGACGGTGTTCTTCAGGAACACGATACCGCCCTTGGGGCCGGGAATCGCGCCGCAAACGGCGATCAGGTTGAGCTCGGGATCGACCTTTACAACGTCCAGGTTCTGCACGGTGACCTGCTCGGCGCCCATGTGACCGGGCATCATTTTGCCCTTCATGATCTTGGACGGGTCGGAGCACGCGCCCATCGAACCCTGATGGCGGTGCATCGGGCCGGCGCCGTGGCTCATCGGGGAGCGACCGGCGTTGAAGCGCTTGATAACGCCTGCGTAGCCCTTGCCCTTGGAAGTGCCGGTGACGTCGACGCAGTCGCCGCTCACGAACATGTCGGCCTTGATCACGTCGCCGATCTGGAACTTGGTGCAGTCCTCAAAGCGGAACTCCTTGAGGTACTTCTTAAGCGCGTCGCCCGCCTTTTTCAGGTGGCCGAGCTGGGGCTTGTTCAGCTTGCGCTCCTTCACATCCGCAAAACCAAACTGGACGGCGTTGTAGCCTTCCTTTTCCTCGGTTTTGATCTGGGTCACGACGCAGGGGCCGGCCTCGATGACCGTGCAGGGAATGACCTTGCCGGTCTCGTCGAAGATCTGGGTCATGCCGACCTTCTTGCCGATAATTGCTTTGTTCAGCATAGTGTATTTCCTCCTTAAAGGTTATTGGTTGACGGCTTGTGCCGCCAACATGACCTCGCCGCTGGAACGCGGCAGGGCTTCAAACCACCGGTGGGTTAATCCAGCGGCTTGTAAACAAAATTAAAGCTTGACCTCGAATTCAACGCCCGCCGGCAGGTCCAGCGTGGTCAGCGCCTCGATGGTGGCCTGGTTCGGGTTGATAATGTCGATCAGGCGCTTGTGGGTGCGGCGCTCGAACTGCTCACGCGCATCCTTGTACTTGTGAACAGCACGCAGGATGGTGACGATCTGCTTCTCGGTCGGCAGCGGGATCGGGCCGGAAACTTTCGCGCCGTTGCGCTTTGCGGTCTCAATGATCTTCTCGGCCGACTGGTCGATCAGCTCGTGGTCGTACGCCTTGAGGCGAATACGGATTTTCTGTGCGTTTGCCATGGTGTTTTTCCTCCTCGTATGTGTGACATACATTATAATAATGCGTCCACTCGTTACGGAGAGAAACTGCAACCCCGCCGTGTGTATCACGTCCGGGCATGAAAATAACCGGGCACACTTATCGTGTCAGGATCCGGTCAACAAAGAAACGAAGTGGTTCGTGCCATCGGCTTTGCAGCAGGGTGCTGCGAGTCCCGAATTTACGCAGGAACATTGCGTTTTTGCCTCGGGGCACAAATGCCCTCCGGCTGATAGCAGTTATCTCAACCGCCCGATTGTCGGACCTACTCCGCCGAAGTTACCTGCCAAACGGCAGCAATCTCCGGCATCATCGCGTTTTCCCCGCTTTCGCAGGTGCCTTTATAGGTTACTACGATTCTTTCCCAAAGTCAAGCGGTTTCTAGAATTTTCTCCATTTTTTCAGCCGAACTCCCATTTTGCCCAAAAAAGCCGCCCGCAGGCGGCTTTTTTCAGCTTGCTTGATAGGTGATCAGCAGCCAGACCTCGGCCTTGCTGTCGGTCACTAAATTGACGTCGTCGTAGGCCGACACCGCATATCCGGCTTTCTCGAGGCTGTCCAGAGTCTTTTCAATGACCGTCATGTTGTTTGCCACTGAAAAATAGGAGTAGCCGTTTTCGGAAACCAGCAGCGTGCCCTCCACACCGGGCAGTTCGCCCGAACCGGAAGCCAGATAGCAGCTCGCCACCCGCATGCCCTGCACGCCCTGCGGCAACGTCGGCGCACTTTCCATGTTATAAACGGCAGGCTTTTGCTGCGACTCGTCGGAAGCCGGCACCGCGCGTCCTTCGGGCGCGAGCGCCTGCATTTCAGGCTGGCTGCCCTCCGTCTGCTGCGAGATGACCGGCGCGGTCGGGCTGCCCACACCGCCGCCAGCGGCTGCCGGCGCGCTGTTATCGGAAGCCGGTTCCGGCGCTTGCGTCACATTCTGCTGTGCCTGCTCCCCATCGGTTTCCGCAGGCTCCACATCTTTTTGAGCCTGCTCGGCAATTTTCATCTGTTCCTCCGCGGTAAAATCATCTGCACCCGCGCCTGCCATTGTATCCGCCGCCGCATCGGCCGACGCGGCGGCACCATTGCCGCCCATATCTCCGCCCGCGGTACCGAAAAAGCGGCCCACGCCACCACCCAACACAACCATCACGACAACGGCAGCCGCGGCCACCATTGTAAATACCGGCATCCGGCGCACCGGGCGTTCGGGCTGCACCACAGTCAGCCGTGCCTCCTGTTCGACGCGCTCCATAATATGCTCATGCAGGCTTTCCGGAACCTCAACGTCCGCCGAAAACAGTTCCTGCATCTGCTCCAGATCCCGTTTCAGCGCGGCGCACGAGGGACATTTCTCCAAATGCTCGCCGAGCGCGCACTGTTCTTCCTCGGTCAGCGTGCCGTCGACGCTGTTTGAGCAGAGCAGCTCGAAATATTCACAATCTCTCATGCTTCCTCGCCTCCTCTCGATTCCTTAGACGAGGCGCCCGCCAGAATGTTCCCCCGCGAGAGAAGAACGCTGCGCAGAGCCAGCCGCGCCCGTGACAGGCGCGATTTGACCGTGCCCTCCGAAATCTCCAGCACTTCCGCGATCTCCGTATAGCTCAGGCCCGATACATCGCGCAGCAGCACGATGCGGCGGTGATCCTCCGACACCTCGGCGAGCGCAGCCGCCAGCTCACGGCCCAGCTCGCTGTTTTCCAGCCGCTCCTCGGGCGTCGGCGCGGAATCCGGGATCTCGCGTTCGCTTTCATCCTCTCCGACAAGCGGCTGCGTCTGCGGCGCGGCGTTTTTGCGGCGCGCAAAATCGACGCACAAATTCATGGTAATACGGAACAGCCATGTGGAAAAACCGCTGTCGCCCCGAAAGCTGTCCATCGCGCGCCATGCGCGCAGGAACGCCTCCTGCACGATATCGGCCGCGTCCTCAGGCGAGCCGCACGAGCGCAGCGCGACCGCAAACACGCGCTTTTCATACATTGCGACCAGCTGCTCAAACGCGGCGAGCTCGCCGCGCCTGGCCCGGGCGAGGATCGTTTTTTCCTCGTTCATGGCCGCCTCCTTTCCCGTCTGCGTCAGTCCTGTGTTGTCTGTTTGAGCTCCTCCACGATCGGATATAGGTCGTCCAGCCGCTCGAGCGCGCAAATGCGCGTTTTAAACGCTTTCAGCCCGCTCTGCCGCTTTAAATACCAGTTCACATGCCGGCGCGCCTCCAACATGGCGACACGCTCGCCCTTGTATGCCGCCGCGAGTTCGATCTGCCGCACGGCAATATCGAGTCGCTCCGCGAACGGGGGCAGCGGCGGGCACGCACCGGTCTCAAGCAGCGCGTTCGCCCGTTCAAAGATCCACGGGTCGCCGAGCGCGCCCCGCCCGATCATCACAAGGTCGGCTCCCGTGTGTGCGAGGATGCGCGGCACGTCCTCCGGCTCGGATACATCGCCGTTGGCGATCACCGGGATGGACACTGCGGCCTTGACCGCGCGGATCGCGTCCCAGTCGGCCTGTCCGCTGTATTGCTGCGCGCGTGTGCGGCCGTGTACCGCGAGTGCGTCCGCCCCCGCCGCTTCGGCCATTTTGGCAAACTCCACGCAGTTTATGCTGTTTTCGTCCCAGCCCTTGCGGAATTTGACCGTCACCGGCACGTCGACCGCGCGCTTAACCGCTTCGATGATCTGCGCGGCGAGCACGGGCGTTTTCATCAGCGCCGAACCGTCCCCATTATTCACTATCTTTGGCGCGGGACAACCCATATTAATGTCGATCATATCACAGCCCGAGACCTGCCGCGCGATGCGCGCGCCCTCGGCCATGCTTTCAGGGTCGTGCCCGAACACCTGCGCTGCCGCCGGATGCTCGTTTTCGCCCAGCGCGAGCAGGCCGGGCGTTTTTTTATCCTGGTAGCAGAGCGCGCGGGTCGAAACCATTTCGGTATAGGTCAGCGCCGCGCCGTGCTCGCGGCAAATCTGCCGAAACGCGCGGTCGGTCACGCCGGCCATGGGCGCCAGTGCGAGCCGTCCTGAAAGGGAAATGTTTCCGATGTGCATTGCTCTCCCCCTACGGCGAATTTTCACGCATTACATTTTAGCATAGTTCCCCACTTTTTGCAAATTTCAAAGCGATAACAAAAGAAAACCGCCGCAATACGCGGCGGTCTGTCAAAACATGGTTAGTATTTTCTCGCTGAAGAGGTAGCCGAAGGAAATGAGTGCGGTGTTCCAGACTGCAATACCCAGCGCCGACCAGCCGATAAACCACTTGACCGGCACGCGCAAAAGCCCCGCCGGGATGGAAACGATCGTCCGCAGCACCGGGATGATGCGGCAGAACGCAAGCCCGCGCCCATGCTGCACGTTAATATACGCATGGCATTTATCGACAAACGACTGGAACTTCTCACTTTTGCCGAACAGCTTGTGCATGATGGGTTCACCGCCCCAATAGCACAGCCCGTAAAGCACCAAGCTGCCCATCAGCCCGAAAATGACCGAGAGCGCGATCGTCAGCACAAGCGAAAGCTCGCTTTGCGCAATCAGCACGCCCATGCACGGCATGATAACGCCCGCCGGGAAAAAAGGCAGATTCATATATTCGCAAAAAATCACCGCGCAGATCAAAATCAGTCCGTATTGATGGAACAGTCCAAAGAACTGGTCGGCTGTCATGCCCGTTCCTTCTTTCCTATGTTTCTCATTCCTCACTTTATATAGTAGTATAACAAGCGGCCCCTGCCGAAACAAGTGGCAGGGGCCGCAATTGACAATTTATTTACAAAATAAAGACCGCGAGCAACCAGATCAGGCAGCACAAAAACGCGCCGGACGCGAACGCCAAAGCGAGCTGCGCCACTGTGAATCGCCTGCGCGCATAGCGGCGCGTCGGCGTGGCTGTCAGATATCGGTCGGCAATGCGGCAGGCCTCCCGCAGCACCTCGCGCTGCGGCACGGTATAATCGCGCACCAAAAAAATCGCCTGTTCAAAAAGCGCGTGGTTGTCCGGCTCCACAACGACCACGCGGCGGCTGACGCCCTTGACCATAACACTCGAAACCTCCCTTTTACCGGCAGTATGCCCGGCAAAAGGGAGGTTTAACCATCTCAGCTTTTTTCCACGCGCAGCACGAGCGCAGTGCGGTCGTCATCCGCGCCGCGGCCGCGCGCTTCCTGCACCAGCCGGGCTGCCAGCTCCTTGGGGCTTTCGCCCGCGTGGTTTTGCAGCGTTTCGATCACCCAGCCGTCGTCCGTGCCGTCGCACACCCCATCCGACAGCATGACATACAGATCGCCATGACCCAAGCGGAGCGGCACTGCATCTGCCTGCTCGTCCTGTTCGGCAAGGCCGATGGGCAGCGTTTTACAGTCCAGGCGCGACCATGTGCCGCCCGCGCGGAAATAGGTGGGCGCCGCGCCGCATTTGAGGCTCTCCGCGCGCCCGGTGAACAGGTCGAGCGTCAGCACGTCGAGCGTGACAAAGCGCGTGCCGTCCGACCGGAGCCGGAACGCGGGCGACACCGCTTTGAGCGCGTCCGTAGGCGTGATGCCCGCCCGCAAAAAGCGTTCCATGGACGACAAAAGCGTCCGGCTGTCCTGCGCCGCGGCCGCGCCCGTGCCCATGCCGTCCGCAAGCAGCAGGCAGGCCACGCCCGCGTCGGTCAGGAAATAGCAGCCGCTGTCGCCCGAGACCGACGACCCCTCTTTTTGCTGCCGCCCCGCGCCGACGATCACGCGGTACGGTGCGCGCTCGCGCAGCACCAGCCGCGCGCCCAGCTCGTCCTCCACCTTTTGAGGCGCGGCCAGCCCGACGCCGATGAGCGCCGACAGCCCGGCGGTAAAGCCCGCGCCCTGTTTCAGCACATCGTCGATGCCCTCGCCAAACAGCTCGACCACCATGCGTCCGCCGCCGTCCCGGAATACCGCTACCCGCTCGATCCAGCCGAACGCCGCCGCATACCGCCGCACCTGCTGCTCGCGCAGGGGCTGGGCGGTATAGTCCTGTGTGGCTTCCGCGCCGATCTGGCGCAGGATGTCGGTGATGCCCGCATATTGCCGCGCGAGCAGGTTCTGATGCTCCTCCTCCTGCCGCCGTGCGCTCTGCCGCTCGCGCAGCGCGAACAGCGCGCTGTTGATGGCGCGCATCAGTTCGGGCAGATGCACGCAGCGCGAAGCAAAATGATAGGGGAAATCAGAAAGCTCGGCCCTGCCTCGCTTCAGCATGGGCTGCGTCACGTCGTTCAGTGCGGATAGCGTGGTCACATAATCGCGCTGCCAGCACTGCGAACACAGCACACAGTTTTTGCACACGCGGTCGCTCGCCTTATCGAATACGACGCGCACGTTCTGGTCGCCCGCAGCGCGGCCCGCGCTCGCGCCGGTCAGCATGGCGAGGTACAACTCATAAAACGCCTGCGCGACCTCACTTGCGCACTTGCCCGCCGACTGCCGCACGCGCAGACCCGCGGCTTCGCCCATCAGCGTGTCTGGCAGCAGCGTCTGCCGCAGCGCGCTCCAGACAAACGGCGGCATCGCCGCAAACAGTGCGACCGCGCACACCGTCTCTAAAATGAGCGGGACAAACAGTACATTATCCGCGCCCAAAAGCGCGGCGCACAGCCCCGCGCCAAGAGCTGTCAGCGCGAACCACGCGCGCCCATGCTCGCGAAACAATCCGGAAACCAGTGCGCACAAGCCAAAGCCGCAGGTGAACAGCGCGCCCTGCCCCGCCGCCAGATCCATCGCTGCGCCAAACGCCACGCCTGCCGCTGCGCCCGTGGTCGAACCGCCCAAATAGGCCGCCGCAAGCACGATCAAAAGCCCCGCGATCCGTGCGGGCGCGATCAGGCTGAAAATTTCCAGATCGGAGAGTGACAGCAGCACGGTCGCCGCAAGCGCCAAGAGCGTTGCAGGCCGCCTCCAATCATTTTGCTCGCGCGGGGGCGACAGCGCTATACCGTATACCATACAAGCGGCAAAGGTCAGCGCCTGCGCCGCGGCAAAGGTCATCAGCACGGGTATGGTGAGCGCTTGCCCCACCGGCAGGAATACAAATGTACAAGCCGCGCCCGAAAGCGCCGCGATCACGGGCGCAAACCATGCCCTTTTGACGATTTTAAGTCCGCCGCATACGTTGACTACGCACAGCACGAGCAGCGCCGCCGCCGCATATACCGCGCTGCGCGTACCGCCTTGTAGCAGCATCGCGCCGAAAAACACGCCGCCGATCGCCGACAATCCCGCGCCGCGCACCATGAGCGCCGCCGCCATTGCAAGTCCGAAGGGGGCATAGCCGCCGAGCACCGTCCCGCGTGCGAGCACTGCGCAAAGCGCAAAACGCTCAACGCCGCGCAGCACAAAATGCAGGCGTTCTTCATTCATTGCCTGTGCAAGCCGGGCCGCCGCCCAGCCGACCGCCTGCGGCGCGGTCCGTTTGGTTTTCTGCTTGTCCATCTTTCGAATGCCTCCCTTGTTTTTCCAGTATAACCCAGCAAATGCGCGGACTTTGCCGGAAAATAGGCCCGGAAATAGGGTTCTCACGAAAATAGGCATGGAAAAGCGGTGCGGCGCATACCATGGAGGCGAAAGGACGGTGGGGAATCAATGACGCATGGAATCGACGTCAGCGAATTTGACGGCGAAATTAACTGGACCCAAGTGAAGAATGCCGGCATCCAGTTTGCCATCCTGCGCTGTGGATACGGCCAGAGCGGTCAGGACTTCCGGTTTTCGGATTATTACGCCAATGCAAGGCAGGCGGGGCTTCCTCTGGGAACGTATTTTTACAGCTATGCGCTGAACACGGCTGCGGCCGCCCGCGAGGCCCAGCATACACAGCGGCTGATCGAGGGCAAATCGTTTGAGTTCCCGGTCTGGCTCGACATGGAGGATGCCGACCATTATAAAGAAGAGCACGGTTTTTCTTTCACACGCGCCCACGTGACCGCCATCTGCCAAAGCTGGCTTGAGGGAATGCGCCCGTCGGGGCGAAAGCTGGGCGTCTATGCGAGCGAATATTGGCTGGAAAACTACATTGATGTAGCGGCGCTCGGCAGCGACTGCGGCATCTGGCTTGCCCAGTGGAGTGAGCGCCCGACATACGCGGGGCGTTACGACGTCTGGCAGTACACCGACCGGGGCCACGTGCCCGGCATTGCGGGTGCAGTAGACATGGACTATGCTTATACGGATTATGAGGAGGACGACGAGGTGACGCAGGAGCAGTTCAACCAGATGATGAACACCTACTTAAAGCAGCTCGAGGCGCAGACGCCCAGCAACTACGCCAAGGAGGCGTGGGCCAAGGCCACGGAAAAGGGCGTGCTGGACGGCACCGGCCCGCGGCTGTTTTCCACGCGCGAGCAGCTTGCGGTCGTGCTTGACCGGCTCGACCTGCTGTAACAAAAAAAGAGCGGCTGTTGCCGCTCCTTTTTATGCCGCCATGCTTTGGATCAGGCCGCCGAGCCCTTCCCGCTCGAAGATATCCCGGTAATAAGCAAGCTCGCCGCCGATGATCTCATCGATCGCTTTCATGCCCAGCATTTCTACCGGGGCCTTGTCGTCAGTGAGCAGCCGTCCGCCCGGCTGATAGGGTGTCAGCGCGGCGGACACCTTGCCCATCATCTCCGCGAGACTCCTGTCCTGCAAGCCGCCGGCCGCGCGCGCGAGGTTGTCCGCGCACGCTGGGTTCAGTCCTGCAAACAGCTCGCAGTTGGTCGTATTCGGCACGTCCGCCGTCCATACGTGCGGGAACACTGAGGCGATCGTGTCGGCCAGATAGTCGTTGATCGAGTTGTTCTCCTCGGAATACATATTCATGTTGACCACGAGCACGCCATCCTCCTTGAGATGGCCGCGCACCAGCTCGAAAAACTCGACTGACGACATTTGGAACGGAATTGTGATATCCTGATACGCGTCGACCATAATGACGTCGTACTGCTTGTCCGAAGCGGCGAGGAACGCGCGTCCGTCATAGGTGGAGACCGGTATATCGTCCGGCAGATCAAAATAATCGTAGGCAAGACCTGTGATCTTCTCGTCGATCTCGACGCCCTCGGCCGTGATCTGCGGGAAATACGTCCGGCACTGGCTGGCATAGGTGCCCGTGCCCATGCCGAGAATGAGCAGGTCGAGCGGCTGCGCCGGGTCCGCTCCCGTCATCAACGGGGCGGCGAGCGCGTAATCGTAGTAAAGTCCGGTCAGCCCGCCCGCTTTCATCTTGATCGACTGCACGCCCGCCATGACGTTGGTCGACAGGATGACCGAGCGGTCGGTCTCGCGCACCTGCAAATAGTTATAGATAGATTCGCCCTCAAAGAGCACGCCGTTCTGCCAGAATGCCAGCCGCACCTGCGGCGCGGCAAGGCAGCTCACGGCAAAGACGCCCGCGCTCACGCCGCACAGCACTTTCTTTTTATTCGTCCCCGACAAAAAATAGACAAGCCCGAGCGCGAGCAGGATGCCCGCGAAAATCAGGAACGTGACCGAGGTGCCGAACGCCGGGATGGTGAGGAAGGTCGGCGTGAACGTGCCGATGATGCTGCCGATGGTGTTCAAAGCGTTCAACGTGCCGACTGTGCGGCCGTTGTCCTCGAGGTTATCCATCGTGTATTTGGCGAGCGACGGCGTGACCGTGCCCAAAAGCAGCAGCGGGAACACGAACAGCGCCATGCAGGCCGCGAACGCCGCCCAAACCAGAAACTGCTTCTGAATAAACACCGCCAGAACGACCGATATCCCCGCGATCACATAGGTGCCGACGAGCGGGATGAAAGCGATCCATACCGCCGCGAACAGCAGCCGGCGGTAAAGCCGGTCGGGGTCGGGGTTTTTGTCCGCGCTGCGGCCGCCCCAGACGTTGCCGAGCGCCATTGCGATCATGATGGTGCCGATGATGATGGTCCACACGATTTGCGACGAGGAAAAATAGGGCGCAAGTAGACGGCTGGCACCCAGCTCGACCGCCATGACCGACATGCCCGCGAAAAACTCGGTCAGATACAGAAAATATTTGTTTTTGAGAATACTGCGTTTCATGGATACGCTCCTTTCGCCCCCGTCCGGCGGCACTGGGGTTTTTACCAGTATATCACTTTCTGCCCAGACGCAGTCAATGCCTTTGTATTGATTTTCGGCAAACGCCGCAAAAAAGCCTATATCCCATATGGGATATAGGCTTTTTATCATCGGGGCCGGATCAAGCCGGCTGTATCAGGTTTTCTTTCACCGTTTGTTCGATTGCTCGAGCCAGCTGCAAACGTGTCAGCTTCCCTTGTGTGTCCGCAAGCGCGGCCGGCGCGGCCATATTCTCCGCTTTCAGCAGCGCAGACAGAGTTTGACCGGTAAGCGGCGCGTCCGGGGAAAAGCCTTCCGGCAGAAGCTCCTGTTCCGCCGCCCAAGCGCAGTAGCCCGCACGCCAGCCCTTCGAATGGTCGACCGGAGCGCCGGACAGCCGCGCCAGCACCGCCAGTGCCATTGCACCGTCAGCCGTAGCTTCTGGCTCAAATTTTCCGCCGCCCACGCCGTTTAGAATTCCACGTGCAGCTGCAAAGGATACCGCAGCGTCTGATACATCGCTGAACGCCGACGGACGGGAAACCACTGTATAACGGGACAGGTGCCCGGTCGCAAACGTCAGCTTGCCATCCGCCCACGCGCAATTCCGGACGATCTCCTCCGTGCCGTCGTCCCGCAGCCAGCAGGCCACCAGAGACGACGGGTTTTCCTGCGCCGCCGGGGCATAGGGCAGCGCGACCGTCACCCGGCCATTCCCAAACTGGGAGATTTCTTTTCCGCCGGCAGTGATCTGGATATCATATACCGGCACAGCGCTAGCCGCCGCCGTACTCTTTTCCACCGAAACCACAACGTCTTTCGCGCCCGCTGCCTCGACTGCGCGCAAGCTGTCCGCGTCGAGCGAAATATCCGCGACAGGCGTCTGCAGCGTCACCATCGGCGTTTGCCGCTGCGCCACTGTTTCAAACAGCGAATCCGGCAGGCTGACGGCGACCGCTGCGCTGTCCTGCTTGGCCGGCGCCTGCAAAACAACGGCTTCGCCCGGCTTTTCCGCCTTTTGTACGGCGTCGGATACCATCTGGCCTGTGATCGTGACCGTCGGCTTGGCTCCCGTGCCGGACGGGGCGCTGCCGCCGCCACCGCCGCCTGAGGAGGTGCCGGTATTCGTCTGATCCTGTGTGCGCATGGCATTCCAGGGTGCTTTGTCAAAGCCTTTTGCCCCGGCCTTATACTTCAGGATAGTGTTGGCTCCGAACGAGCCCGCCGTGCCTCCCGTGAATTCCGGCGCATCCCCCGCGAAAGTCAGTTCGCGCACGTCACATCCCGCGAATGCATCCTTGTCGAGCAGGGCGAGCTTTGCAGGAAGCGTGATGCTGCCCAGCCGTTTGCAGTCCGCAAACGCGCGCGGTTCGATCCGCTGCAGCTCTTTGGGCAGATAGACCAGCGCGAGCTTCGCACATCCGGCAAACAAACCCTCAGGCAGCGTTTCAACGCTGTCCGGCAGGGAAACCGAGCTCAAATAAACACAGTTCTGGAACATCTCTTTGCCCAGCAAGGTAACGCTTTGCGGAATCGTCACATACGCCAGATTGCTGCAAGCCGCAAACAGGCGGTCTCCCAGCCCGGTCACCGTCTTGCCGTCCAGCGTCTGCGGAAGAATGATCTCCGTGCGGTCGGCCAATTCCCCGTTTACTGCCGTGATAATCACGCCGTCCCCACGGCTGTCCGTCACAAAGCTGTATTGCTCCTCCGGCTTAATCGCGGACGCGTCGCCCTCGACAAACGGGAGCTGCTGGTCCCACGCGGGCCAGGCGGTTTTGCCCGTCAGCGTATTGCTGGAGGACCCGGTGAAGCCGATGCTGTCCGCGAGCGTGACCTGCACGCTCAAAGTCGTGCCGACCGGGTATTGGCTCACCGTATAACCGAATGTCGCATGCGTGGGGGTTCCCCCACCCACGAAGTGGATAGGCTGCGGCAGAGTATCGCCGTTCAGCGTGGCTGTCAGCGCGCCGGAGGGCGCGAGCGTCGGGTCAGAGATATCTCCGTTTACATAGGTTTTAGGCGTCACGTCGACTGTCAGCCATAGGATCAGCTCGTCCTGCCGGCTGTGCTCGAGCACGGCGGACAGTTTGACCGCGGTCGGGATCGGCTCCGGTCCTACGGGCTTGCCCTCTTCGGGAAGGGGCTGCAAATCAATATAATCCACGTCCCAAATACTGCCGGAGCCAAATCCATCCGCGTTTGCAGGGTAATAAACGGTGATCGTCTGTCTGGCCTCGCATGACTTAAGCGGATTGTAAAGCCGCTCCGTATGCGTCAGCGCGTCGGTCGAAACCGGCGCGTCCCCGCGGAACGTCACCTGCCGCAGCGCAGGCATATAGATCATGGCGCGGGAGTCGAGCGTTGTGAGCGATGCGGGGAATTCGATCGACTGCAACGCTTTGCACTGCTCAAGCGCGTATGGTTCAATGGTAACCAGCCCGTCCGGCAGCTCGACCGACTGCAGCGACCAGCAAAAGTTAAACACGCTGTTTTTCAGCACGGTCACGCCCTCCGGGATGCGGATGGAGCGCAGCATCATGCAGCCATAAAAAGCGAATGTGCCCAAGTCTTTTAGGTTTGAGGGAAGCTCGATCCCGGCCAGCGTGCTGCACGAATGAAACGCACTGTTGCCGATGCGTGTGATAGAATCAGGCAGCGAAATATCAGTGAGCGCTTTGCAGTCGGAAAACGTATATGCCGGCAGTTCGGCAAGTCCTTCGGGCAGGCGCACGTCGCGCAGCGCTTCGCAACCGGAAAAAACACTGATCCCCATGGCCTGCACCGTATCGGGAAACTCGGCGCGTTCAAGTTTTTTGCAGCTTAAAAACAGCTCATTGGGCAGCACCGTTACCCCGGCGGGGACGGTAAATTCCGTCAGCCCGCTGCCCGCAAGCGCACCGTCGCCCAAGGTACGCACGCTGTCCGGCAGCGAAAGCGACTCCATTTTCCTACAGCCATAAAACGCTTTTTCTTCGATAGCCTCGACGCCGTCCGCGACGGTCACATCCCGCAGGTTCCAGCAGTCATAAAACGCTTTTGCGCCAACCGTACGCACGCTCGCCGGGATCGAGACCTGCGTCAGATCTGTGCAGCCGTAAAACGCCTCCTTGCCGATCGCGGTCACGCCCTCTTCGAGCGTCAGCGATTGCAGGTTGTCGCAGTTATAAAGGAAGCCATCCGGCACCGTGCCGCCCGCAAAGGTGATCGCGGTGATGTTATCGCAGTTTCCCAGCACTTTGCTGCCGATCTCCTCCACCGTGGCAGGGATCGACAGTTCGGTCAGCCCGGTGGAGGCAAGCGCGCTGTCGCCGATGCGCTCCAGACCATCCGGCAGCTCGATAGCAGACAATCCCGCGCCGTAAAACGCGCTTTCCCCAATGGTTTTTAAGCCCGCCGGGAGCGTAATATTACCGAGCGGCGCACAGTTGTAAAAAGCATAACCGCCGATCGCCTGCACATCTTCGGGTACGGCAAAGCCGTCCCCCGGCCGGTAGCAGGGGTAGTACAGCAGCTCGCTCCCGTCCGCCGAATACAGCACGCCATCTATGGATTGGAAATGTTCGTTCCCCTCGGCCACGCGGATCTCACGCAGCCCCGCGCCGCCATCTTTTCGGTAGAACCCGATAAAATACGGATCGATTCGCTCGACAGTCGCGGGGATAGTCACGCTTTCCATATAATAGCCGCCCACGCCGCTGAAGATCGACGCGCCAAGCGCGGTCACCGGCTTGCCGTCCAACTCATCCGGCAGGACGCACTCTTTATCCATGACATTTTTCACCTGTGTCAGCGTCACCCCGGTTTCATTAGCGACATATGTATACATGCCGTCCTCCGTGGACGCCGCCAGCGCAGGCACACTTTGCAGCATTGCAAATGCGCACACCAACGCTAAGATCCGTTTCACCCTCATTTCAAACACTTCTTTTCCTCAAAATATTTATTTCCATGTATCTCCATTATATCACGCTGGTTACACAAAATCTCACTCAAAATGTACAAATCTTTGATATGTAACTTGTTGTTTCTGTCGCCTTTTATGCGCAATCAGCCGTCATACGCAAGCAAAAAGTCCTGAAAGCTGTTTGATCAGACAGTTTTCAGGACTTTTTATTAGTTAGGGGGATTAAGGTCTATCCCCATTCTGTCATCAAGTACCGCTGAAGCATGACCGTGGCTTCCGCGCGGGTCGCGCTCCCCTCAGGGTCCAGCAGGTTGCCGGGCTTACCGGCGACGATGCCCTCCGCGACCGCCCAACGCAGCGCGTTTTCGGCATAGCCGCTCACCTGCTCCGCATCCGCAAAGGTCAGCGCCAGATTCGGCGGAGCGGGGCTGCCCGCGTAACGATATAGGATCACCGCCAGTTCCTGGCGGGAGATTGACCGCTCCGGCGCAAACTGGCCCGCACCAACACCCTCGACAACCTTATTGACAGCCGCCCAGGCAATGGCGTCGCTGTACCACTTGCCCTGCGGGATATCGGTAAAGTCGCCGGCCGCCGCGTCCGGCTCGTTTTCCAGCCGGTACAACATGGTCACGACCATGGCGCGAGTGGTGGACTCTGCGGGGCTGAACGCTTGCCCGCCGGTGCCCTGCAGCAGTTCGCGTGCTGTGGCAAACTCCACCGCGGACGCGTACCATGTATCCTCTGTCACATCATCGAACACCTTGCTGTTGTCGATGATCTCCAGCGTGGCATTTTCTGAAAGCGTCACCGCGATGCCCTCTCCGGTCGGCAGGCTGGTCTTTACAATCTCCCTCGTGCCGTCCTCCCTGACGATCACGGCGACGGTGCCTGGGCCTACGTCCGGTACGGGAATCGTGACTTCAGTCTCCGCGCCGCTGTTCGGGATTTCCACCTCCGCAGTGGTATGCTCATGCGTGGACACGGTCTTTACCTGTGTGCCGTCCTTTTGCTTTTCCGTCGTGGTGACGGTGCCGTCCTTAGCCGTTTCCACCTTGACCGAGCCGCCGTCCGCTTTTATGGTGGTTTCAGTGACCGTACCGGTGCGCTGATCCGTTACGGTCGTCGTTTTGGAGCCATCCGGGTTGGTTGTGGTTGAAGTGGTGCTGGAAGAAACGCCGCCCGAACCAGAACTGCCCGTTTTCTCCCATGCGGCATAGACTCGCGTGACGGCGGTGACTGCCTGTTCAAAGGAAAATGGCTCTCCCCCCGCAGCTTTCGTGCGCCATCCGAGGAAACGATAACCGCTGCGGCTGGGCGCGGCGGGCTCGCTAGGCTTCTGCCCACTCAGCACGATCTGGCCGGACGGCTCCGCGCCCCCGGCACCGTTCAAGTCAAAAGAAAGCGTGTAATACGCCACGCTGGTCTGCGCGCCCACTTGCCCCACCAAAAGCGGTTCGCCCGGATTGACGCAGACGCCGTTGACATAAATGTAATACGCGCCGGAAACAGCCGTCGCTGTGTATACACCGTTTTTCTCCGCCGCTGCAATACTCGGGAAATCGGCCGTGGACGCGGCGTCGAGCGCCACCTGCTGGCCGCGATACGGCTGGCCGTCGAGCGTCAGTGCGATGCTGATGCGGGGCGATACTACATAAAGGGATTTTGCATAGTGATCCGCGTCCGGGCCGAAAGCCGTCGTATAATAATACATTCCTTCGTCCTGCTCCTGTGGAAACCGCTGAATCACGCCGCCGCCCTGTTCTACCGCCAGACCATCTTTCAATTCGATCTGCGGTGGAGCGGACTCCAGACGTGGGCCCTCCTCATAGTATTGGTCCACCACCGCCGCCTGCAATTGATCCTCGCTGACCGAATAGCCCGCTTCCGCATCCGTTACAATCTTCGTCTCCGAGCCGTCCTCCAACACCAATATGGGATTTTCCCGGTTTTCGCAAACCTGTGCGACATAGATCCCTCTTGCCAGATCCCAGTTGTCCACATGGTCGATATCGCCAGTTTCCTGTCCACGGGTAGTCGCGTAAATATCCATTTCCCCATAGTTGCGTATGGTCACGAAACTGCCCCAGTTTTCCGCATAAATGCCATAGCTGTATCCGCAAGCGGCTTTCAAAACCATTGAGCCGCGGTTCGTCAGGTAAGCAGGCTCACCGCCCCCCATGATGGAAACTGCATCAGCATATTCAAACGCATTGTTTACACTATTGCCATAATTAACAGCGGAAATCGCAATGTTTCCATCGTTTTCAAACGCCGCCGCGCCACCGCAGCGCAAATCAATTCCAGTCGCGTTGTTTGAGAAACCGCCGCTGCCAGTAAAGCCTTCTCCCGTGCCGCCCAGCGCGGCAACCCCCAGTTCTATTTCACCGATATTCGACAGCGCGCCGCCATCCCGCATGTAATAAGAAATCCCGTACGCATCCTTATTGGTATTGCGCACGTCCACACGGATCGATCCGGTATTGGTAAAATCCTTTAAATAGCCCATTACGCCCGCTGCATAGGGAAAAGCGCCGCTCTGCACACTGTCCGTGCGCACCCGCAGATTCAAAACAGCGTTGTTTTGAAAGACCGCGGCATCTGATTTGTCGTTGCAGTAAATCGCGGCCAGCGGACAATTGCTGTTATCGCTTCCGGCAACGGAGATCTGGAGATCCGCATCGTTTACAAAGCTTCCGCAAACAATGCCCGAGCAGGTACCCGCAGTGGTAGGAAAACAGTTCGCATCGACCGCGACCGTCAGGCTGCCGCCGTCGCCCGACGGCTTCATGGCCAGCCGCCCAGCTGGGTTTTGAATACCGGAAATCACGCCGTCGTCTGCGCTGGCCGCCGCAATCTTGTTTTCTCCAATCAGCTCGATCGTCAGCCCTCCGCCCGCAGCGGAGATCGGAACACTTCCAGACGTTTCCATGTGCACGCCTTGCAAAACCAGCGTCACATCCTCTGTGGTCGTAATAGAAATGGCATTGTCCGTCCGCTCCGCTGACTGCGTGATGTGGTAGGTGCCGGGCGCGTCTATCACCAGCGGCCCCGACGCGATATCCCAGTCCGCCGCCCCTGCGATGGGAATTCCCCACAACAAGGTCAAAACTCCGAGTACCACTGCCGGTTTTGCCATTTTCATAAGAAATCCCTCCACGCGCTTACAGCAGGATGACGGTCAACTGCAATTCATCATAAAAGCCATATATACACATTATAGTTGGTTACACCAAAATCTGCAACATCCAAAACATTGGAAAAATGTAACCGCGTTGGGCTTCGGCAGACTGCCGCCGCATCACACGACCGTCGTCACATCGGCTACCCAATCCGCCGCCACGTCCATCAGCTGCGCAGGGCGGAGTTGATGCCTTGTGCATAAATACGCCAGCTCCCACACCGCCCACCAGTCACAGGAGACATCCCCGACGCGCGCCTTCTCTTGCACGCCGTCCGCGTCCTCACACAAACACCGGATACCGTAGGCACGGTATTTCAGCCGATCGTACGCAAGCTGCTCCATATAAACAATATACCAGTATCGCATATTCTCACCCTGCCGATCCTGCTTCGCTTTGTTGTTCCGGGTTATTTGATATCGCTGCCAGCAGTTCTTGCATATCGATCTGTAAAAAAGCGATCAACCGCATTGCCAGATAAAAACCAGGCAGTTTTGCACCCGATTCAATCCGCTGTACCCATCGCACAGAAACCGACATCTTCTCCGCGACCTGAAATTGTGACAAATTAAGCCGAAGCCGCGCGTTCACGACTTGCATTGAAAACGCCTTTCGCAGCTGAAATTTTGTAAACACGGGATAAACCCCCTTTCTATATAGGGTATTTATACCATATAATCAAATTTCTACCTACGGTCTTCCGGTTCGCTTTGTGTATTTTGTCGAATAAATGGGGGCATCCTAGTGTACCGGACCGTGCCGAAGCCATTCTAATTTATTAAAAAAGTCCAAAAAAATAAAACAAATCCCGCGTAATCTCACGATTACGCGGGATTTGTTGGTGGAAGTTAACGGGCTCGAACCGCTGACCCTCTGCTTGTAAGGCAGATGCTCTCCCAGCTGAGCTAAACTTCCGAATGGTGACCCGTGCGGGAATCGAACCCGCGTTACCGCCGTGAAAGGGCGGTGTCTTAACCGCTTGACCAACGGGCCAGGGAAAATGGTAGCGGTAATTGGACTTGAACCAATGACCTTCCGGGTATGAACCGGACGCTCTAGCCAACTAAGCTATACCGCCATATCCGTTTCCACAGTCGTCCATTCGTCGGCGACGTATCTTATTATATGATAAGCCTCTTTGTTTGTCAAGGAAAATCTTCAAAATCTTTCACAATAGGCCATCCAGCACATGCTCATAAAACGGAATGTCCCACTGATGCGTTTTCGCGAGTTCCTCGGCGGTCTTCATGAAGTAATCGGAGCCGGCATATTCGCCGCGGTCCGGCACGGGATCGTCAAAGGTGCAATCGATAAAATAGGTCGTGCCGTCGAGGCGGACGGCATTCCATCCGTGATCCATTTCTTCCGAGGTCACATAGACCGCACGCAAGCCCGCCGCCTCGCAAAGCATGGCAAAAGCGCGCCCATAGCCCGCACACACCGCTTTATGGTCAAGCAGCGCGCCGTCCGCTGCAAAGGGCGCATCCGCGCCCGACCGCCGCTCGCTTTCGGCCGTCTCGCTGTCGTACTCGCACAGGCGCACCAGCGTATCGTGCAGCGCGCGCAGCTTTTCCCAGGCGTCCATTCCGGGCTTCACCGCATCGGCAGCCAGCTGTCCCGCGTACTCGCGCGCCTGCTTCTGGCGGCTCTGGCGCGACACTTCGACCCGGAGCGTCGTCGTACCGTTCGGGCGCGTGGTTGAATGCAGGGAAAACGCGTAAGGGTAGATCGCCTCAAGCGCGGTATACACACTATCCAGCTCCACATCCTGTGTGCGAAACGTCACTTCGTCCCCGCCCGCGCGCAGTTCTTGTTGTAGAAGCGCTGCGGCTTCAAACGGGCTCTGCACCCGGGACGCGCGCAGATAGGGATACATAACAACCAGCCCCGCGCATGCGAGCACGGCGGCCACAGTCAGAAATTTAAAAAAACGCTTCATCGCGCCCTCCCCATGCGACAACAAAGCGGACGGCCACAGGCCGCCCGCAAAAGGGGTCGAATCTTACATTAATTTGACGGTATAGTACACCGCGGTGACGAACACATAGCCCGCCGTGACGCCCATGCAGATCAGCCCGGCCGCCGGCAGCAGCGCCGCCGCAAGAACAACCGCCGCCATGACAACCGGCGTGAGCACCAGCATCGTGTAGGCGTTCCGGCTGAGTTTCCAGTCAATCTCGCGTCCGTTGAAGCGGAATCTGCCTTTTCTTCCGCGCAGCGCCAGCACGCAGATTACCTGAATCAACGCAACCGCCGCCATCACAGCCGCCGCGATATAGGCCAAATGAGAATAATTCGCCGAAACCTGCGCCTGCCGCACGACCCAGACCAGACCGAGCGCGAATCCGCAGTTTACCGCAATGACAAAAAACTCGGGCGCATAAGAATGATAAATCAAATAATAGACCGCGAGCACGGGCAGGATGACATACAACACCTTGATCGGCGCAGATCCGTAGAGGCCAATGACGCTCATCGCGATCACCAGAATGACGCTGGCGATCAGCACATTGCGGCTGCACAGGATGCGGCGCGCCGCCGCCCGCTTGCCGGTTTTTTCGCGCCAGAACAGCACAACTCCCCAAATTACGCCCGCCGCGCCCAGCACCAGCAGGCATTTCTGCATGATCATACCTACGCGCCAAGTGTTGGCGTAGTCCAGCAGGCGCTGCAGAATCATCAGCACGAGCACGCCGAGCAGGCACACGCTGAATACAGTCAGCACCTTGTTGGTCGTATATTCTTCCTGGCTGATTGGCTTTTTGGTATTGGCCAATGCACTCAACTCCCTTTTCTATCACATATTGCCGCCCGCGTACAGCACGGCCGCGAGCGCCGCGATGGGTGCGGTCTCGCATCGCAGGATGCGCGTACCGAGCGACACACTCCTGAGCCCCGCCTGCACGGCGGCGTCGGCCTCTGCCGGGGCAAAGCCGCCCTCTGGGCCGATCAGCATCGATACCGTACCGCCAACGCCTTCTTGCAGCGCGTCCCGCAGGCCGGTTTTCGTTTCATTTTCATAAAAGAACAGCGCGGTATCCGCTTTTGCCGCCCTAACGACCGCCTCAGCGACCGGTATCACCGGGTGCACATGGGGCAGCAGCCCCCTGCCGCACTGTTTCGCGGCTTCGTCCGCAATCTTTTGCCAGCGGGCAACTTTCTTATCGGTCTTCTCCGGCCGCGATACGCAGTGCGCCGACAAAAACGGGCAGATCTCAAAAGCGCCAAGTTCAACCGCTTTCTGCACGACCAGCTCCATTTTATCGCCCTTCGGCAGTGCCATATACAGCGATACACGCTGTTTCGGTTCACCCCGCGACGGATGCGTGTTCTGCACGCCGCAAACGACCTCGCCCGTGCGAATGGCAACGATCTCGCAATCGTGATCGGTTCCTGCGCCGTCGCACAGCGTCAGCGCGTCGCCCTCCTGCAGCCGCAACACGCGGCCGACGTGGTGCGCGTCCTCGCCGCGCAGCGTCAGTAGGCCGTTTTCCGGCCTTTCGCTCACAAAAAATCTCGGCATACCTGCACCTCGGTCTGGCTTCGGGTCTCCCGCTTCCGCGAAAAATCCTTTCCTATTCTAACAAAAATCCGGGGACTTTGCAAGTGCCGCTTCAAAAAGGGGCTTTTTTCGCGGTAAATGCGCTCCAATCGTCGCTGTGCGCGGCTTCTGTGATGGCAAAGCCCTGCGCCTCCAGCGCCGAGCGCACCTCTTCAGCGCGCTCGTTGAGGATGCCGGAGCAGATCAGTGTGCCGCCCGGCTTCAGTTTATCCCGAAACAGCGGCGCCATGCCGATGATCACATCCGCCACGATATTGGCGACGATGATATCGTACGCCCCGCCCAGCTTTTCCGCGAGCGCAGGCTCGCGCAGCACGTCGCCGCAGAAGCCCATGCCGATGGAAACGCCGTTTTTTTCGGCGTTTTCCGCCGCGGTCTTGAGGCAGTTTTCGTCAATGTCTACGACCGCGCGCACTTCCGCGCCCAGCATGGCGGCCGCGATCGCCAGAATGCCCGAACCCGTCCCCATGTCGAGCAGGGCTTCGCCGCCCCGCACTGTCTTTTCCAGCGCGGCCATACAAAGCTGCGTCGTATCGTGGCTGCCTGTGCCGAAAGAGGATGCAGGATCGATCTCCAGAATGCGGCGGTTGCCCGCGTCGTCCACCGTCTCCCAGGACGGCTTAATTAAAAATGTTTTGCCTACCGGAAACGGCTTGAAATACTGCTTCCAGCCCCATTCCCAGTCCTCCTGCCGGGTAACGCCGGTATCGAAACACAGGCGGCCCCATGCGTTTTCCGCGTCCCGCGCTTTGAGGTTTTCCAGCGCGGCGGCCAGCGCGGCAAGCTGCCCCGCCCCGGCCTCATCGTCCGACAGATAGATCTTCAGGCAGGTTTCCTGCGCGCGCTTTTCGCGCACGAGCTCCTCATCCACATAATCCCAGTATATCTCGGTATCTTTCAGAAAAGCCTCGAAGTCGGCCGCGTCCTCAAGCACATAGCCCTCGACGCCATGGTCGAGCAGCAAAGCGGCGACCGGCTCCACGCCGGCCGTCGTCGTATAAATGGTCACTTCTTTCCAGTCCAAGCAGGTACCTCCTAAGATGGGCGCACAAAAATTATAGACGGATCAGCCCGTATTTTTGTTCCAGATAATGCAGCACTTCCTCGGGCTGCTCCCATGTGCCGTCATACAGCGCAAGGCCGGGATACACCCGGAGTCCCTGCTCAAGCAGCTCGGCGGACTCAGCGCACAGGCAGACCGGGCGCGAAATCATGTGCCGTTGCTCCTCGAGCGCGATCACATCGTCCTCAGTCTCCAGCACGAGCTTTAACGCGCCCGACTCGTCCTCAAAATCGACGAGCGCCTCCTCCAGCCGGTGGCCGACCTCGATTTCGTCCGAAATATCGATCGTCGGATCAATAAAATGCGCGTGGTTGCCGTCGGGCGCCAGGATGAAATCATCATGGTCGCGCGGCACGGTGCGCAGCTCCCCATGCGCCTCGAGCGCTTCCAGAAGGCGCGCCTCACCATCGTGTTCGACGGGCAGGAACAGCTCTGTGTTGTAAAGCGGCGTGCCCGCGCGAAGCCACGCCGAATGGATGGACACACCGACCGACAGCCGCGCGTAGGGCGCGACCTCTTCGAGCGTTTCGGTCAGCGCTTCCGGGGTGTGCGCGGCCAGGATGACCGTGGACACGCCGATGCGCTGTAACACGCCGATGGCGGCGCGCGTCTCAGTGCCGTCCGGCATATGGCCCTCGTCGTCCTCGACGGGAAGCTCTGCGATCACGGTGCGCCCCGAAAGGTCGGTCAGCGCGAGCACAGCCGCGCGAAGCGCTGGAAAGCCCGACGCGCCGCGCACATAGTAGAACGCCGCGTCGTCGTGCAGCCGGTCGCGGAATACGGCCTTGCACCGCTCGATATAACGCAGCGTATGCGGCCGCGGTTCCTCGTCCTCCGGCACCGCCGGGCAGTCGAGCGCAAGGCCGACCGGAAGCGAGTCGAACTTTTGCGCCCACGCGCGGCAGGTCTCGCCGTCGGGCGCGAGCGCGCCGGCGAACCGCCGCGGCTCGCGCAATGCGAGCGGCAGCGCGTCCGCGTTTACCAGAATCAACTGAGAATCATGACACAAAGGAATGGTATCCATTAAGCCCCTCCCGCGCCTTTTCCGGGCGCAGCGATAAATCGTTACTTACTGGGTCTTACGCCAGCCGCCGTCCGCTTTGACCGCATACCGCTGCGGCTTGGCGGCGGCCAGCTTGCAGATCTCCAGCGCGGTCTGCAGCTGGTTGTCGAGCACATAGCTCTGTCCGTCCAGCGTCTGCATTGCGCCGTCCAGCGCCCTCAGCATCTCCGGGGATGCATACAGCGCGCTTTCCATTTCATAGCTAGAAAGGAACGCCGAAACCGCGTCGAGCGTATCGCCGTCAAAGGAGGCGCGCGCCTCGTCGATCAGTCCGAGCAGTGCAAGGCGTTCGGTCATCGCGTACACCGCGTCCGACGTCTGCCCGAAATACAATGCGTTTTCCGTGTCGAGCGGCGTGAGCGACGATGCCTTGACCGTCACTAGGTTGTTGTCGATCAGCAGGTCGGGCGTGATGCCGACGCCCTCATAAACGCCCGATTTGGGCAGTTCGAGTTCAAGCGTGGTGATGACCAGCTTGTCGCCGTTGACGAGATCCAGATGGAACTGCCCCTGACCCTTTCCATAGGTCTTTTCCCCGATCAGGGTAGCCGTCCCCGTTTCCTTGAGGCTGCCCGCGAGCAGCTCGGCGGCCGAGGCGGTGCCTTCGTCCACCAAAACGGTGATTTTATTAAGCGGCAGACCGCCGCCCTTGGAGTAGGTGGTCTCCAGGCCGCCCATATCCTTGCGCCAGCGCACCCCGGCGAGATAGACGTCCTTGTCCTCAACCATCTTATCGGCCATTTTAAGCGCTACGTCGATCACGCCGCCGCCGTTGCCGCGCAGGTCCAAAACAACCGCGCGCGTGCCCTTGGCGGGCAGGCCGTCCCAGATCTCCTCGAAGGCTTTCCAGTCGTTTGTCGAGCCCATCGCGCTGACCTTGATGTATTCCACGCCGTCCGCCAGCGTTTTATTCGAAACATAGACGCGGTTGATGGTCGTGCGCGTCACGGTCACCGTCAGTTCGCGGCCCTGCCGCAGGACTGTCAGCTTGACGCTGGTACCCTCCGCGCCGCGCAGCTTTTCGGCCATTTCGGTGGTTGTCCACGCGGAGGCGTCCTCACCGTCGACCTTGCGGATCAGGTCACCCACCTGCAATCCGGCCTCTTCCGCCGCAGAATAGCGCAGAACCTCACCGATCAGCACGCCGTTCGCGGTCTGCTCCATGCCCACGCCGATGCCGACATAGCCCTCAAGCGTTGAAAAGCCCTGTGAATACTGCTCGCTCGACAGGTACATCGAGTGGGTGTCAAGTTGGGCGAGAATCGCGTTCAAGACCTCGTACATCTCCTCGGGGTGCTTTTCCAGATAGCTGTTGATATAGTTTTGCAGCACATACGGGTTGTCCTCGGCCTTAAGGCCGAACGCGTCGATCAGCGCCCAGATGCCGTCGAACCAAGTCTCGCTTTCGCCGTCCTTTGTCACCGCGCCGGCCGGCGTGAGCAAAAGCGCTGCGGAAAGTACGATTGCGGTCAGTTTTTTCAGAGCTTTCACGGTTATCCCCTTTGCATCCGCGGTGTTTCTGTTTCTTTCCTTACATTTTTTCGGGCGCGTCCACGCCGATGATCCGCAGCGCGTTCGCGATCGTCTGCCGCGCCGCCATACACAGCGTCAGCCGCGCGGTGCACAGCGCCTCGTTGTCGCATTTGATGCGACACGCGTTGTAGAAGCGGTGGAACAGCTGCGCGAGCGACACCGCGTATTTGTTCAGGCGCGATGGGTCGCGGCTCTGTGCGGCCTGCGCGATCTCCTCGGGAAGCAGCGCAATCTCCTTGATGAGCGCGCGCTCGTCCGCCCCGGTCAGAACGGAAAGGTCGGCGTTCAGCGGGTTAGGAAGCGCGATCCCCTCCTCCGTGCAGTTTTTGATGACCGAGCAGATGCGCGCATGCGCGTACTGCACGTAATACAGCGGGTTGTCCGAATCCTGCTTGACCGCCAGGTCAAGGTCAAATTCCATCTGCGTTTCAGCCGCGCGCGAATTAAAGAAGAAACGCGCCGCGTCCACCGGGATCTCATCCAGCAGGTCGGTAAGCGTCAGGCTTTTTCCCGTGCGCTTGGACATGCGGACGACCTCGCCGCCCTGCATCATGCGCACGAGCTGCATCAAAACGATTTCGAGCCGGTTCGTCCCGTCCAGCCCGAGCGCGTCCAGCGCGCTTTGCAGGCGTTTGACGTGGCCGTGATGGTCGGCGCCCCAGATGTTGATGACGCGGTCAAACCCGCGCTTTTCAAATTTGTTGCGGTGGTAGGCGATATCGGCGGCAAAATAGGTGTAGAACCCGTTTGCGCGGCGCAGCACATCGTCCTTGTCGCAGCCGAAATCAGTCGAGCGGAGCCATAGCGCGCCGTCCTCCGTCTCGTAGGTCGCGCCCTTTTCGGTCAGCATCTTCATGGTTTCCTCGACGTATCCGCTCTCGTGAAGCTCGCTTTCGCGGAACCAGACGTCGTAATCGATCTTGTAGCGCTTGAGGTCGCGCTCCATGCGCGCGATATTGGTCGGCAGGCCGTATTCCTCAATGATGCGGAACCGCTCGTCCGGAGCCTTATCCAAAAGGCTTCCGCCGTATTGCTCTACGAGATCGTGCGCGAGCGCCTTGATATCGTCGCCCTGGTACCACGAGGGATCGAACGCGACCGCGTCCTCTCCGCGCACCTCCTGGATATACCGCCCCTCGACCGAGTGAGCGAATTTATCCACCTGGTTGCCCGCGTCGTTGATATAGAACTCGCGGGTCACGTTATTTCCCGACCAGTCGAGCACCTCGGAAAGGCAGTCGCCCAGCACGCCGCCGCGCGCGTTGCCCATGTGCATCGGCCCGGTCGGATTGGCCGACACGAACTCGACCATGACCTTTTCCGGCTTTTGGGCCGTTGTGCGGCCGTAGTCCGCGCCCATCTCGAACACGCCGCGCACCGCGTCCTGATACCAGGACTGGTTCAGCGTAAAATTGAGAAAGCCCGGGCCTGCGATATCGACCGTGTCGAAGCAGCTCTCCGCCAGCTCCAGATGGGACACGAGCGCTTCCGCGATCTTACGCGGGGCCATGCGAAGCGGCTTTGCGCACTGCATGGCGAATGTCGAGGCCCAGTCGCCGTTCGACGCGTCCTTGGGCGTTTCGACCGCGACGGCCGGGATCTCGCCCTCGGGCAGTTCCCCAGCCTGCACCGCCTTACGGTAGGCCGCCTCTACGACCCGCGCCGCTTCTGTGCGCGCAAATTCATATGCGTTCATCTGTTCACTCTCCGTGTATTTTTGAATTTATTGCAGGGGTTCTGTGGTGACGGTCATTTCAAAATGGTGCTGGCCCATCACGCTGTTGTCCACCTCGACCGTATAGTCGATGATGAGCTCACCGCCGTCCTCGCCGACCGTATTGTACACACGCGAGGCGTGTGTGGCGATCGTCATGCCGGTGCCGACCGGGGTCTGGTACAAGCCGACGTGCCGCTGGTCCTCGGCGAACAGCATATGGGACGGATACGCGCCCGTCCGGATAAGCGAAACCGATTTCCCATCGAGCTTGACCGTGGTCTTGGTGCCCATAAGGCCGGTCAGTTCGCTTTCCTCATAAATAATATAGTACTTCCCCGCGCGATGATACAGCGTCGCTGCGGTGACCAGATCGATCTGCTCTTCGTCGCAGTCCTCAAACTGCTGGGTCGACGAGATCGACAGCCATACGTCTTTTTTCATATAATACTCCGTGTTCGATTGAAAACACGTTTTCAATCAGGGTTTAATAGGCGCTGATGTCGACGAGGCCGGCCGGGCCGGACACGTCCTCCTGCAAAAACAGGCTGGCAAGCTGGGAAAATCCCGCCGGATCGTCCGATACGAAATAACGCGTTTTTCCTGCCCCGTCTGCGGCGGGCGCGACCGCGCGCCTGACCGCGTTGGCAGCCTCCGCGCCTGAATCGACAAGCGTTACGCCCCCGCCCATAAAATCCGCGATCACGTCGCGCAGCAACGGGTAGTGCGTGCAGCCAAGGATGAGCGTATCCACGCCCGCGTCCCGCATGGGCTGCAAATACTCGCGCACCACGGTTTCAATCACGATATCGCCCCGCTGTACGCGGCCGTTTTCCACAAGCGGCACGAACAGCGGACACGCCAGCGTCCGCACATGAAGCGCGGGTTCAGCGCCGCAAAGGCTTCGCTCAAATACGCCGCTCCGCACGGTCGCCGCCGTGCCGATCACGCCGATCCTGCCATTTTTCGTCACGCTCCGCGCCTTGTCACACGACGGCTCGACCGTGCCGAACACCGGCACCGGGCATTCGCCCCGCACCGTATCGAGCGCCGCGGCGGAAGCCGTGTTGCAGGCAACGACAATCGCTTTCAGGTCGTACTGCATCAGGAAATTGATATCCTGCAGCGTGTATTTGATGATGGTGTCCCGTCCGCGCGTACCATAGGGCACACGGCCGGTGTCGCCAAAGTAAATGATGCTCTCCTCCGGCATGATCTCGTGCATCCGGCGCACGGCGGTCAGCCCGCCGAGGCCGGAATCGAACACGCCGATCGCGCGGTTATCCATGGTGCTCCTCCAGCGCAAGGGAGATCAGACGGTCGAGCAGCTCGGCATAGCCGATGCCACCATGCCCGAACAGCTTGGGATACATGGAGATCGAAGTGAAGCCCGGGATCGAGTTGAGTTCGTTGAAAACGATCTCCCCATCCCGATACGTGCAGAAAAAATCGACGCGAGAAAGCCCACGGCAGCCGAGCGCGGTATAAACGCGCACCGCGTTTTGCCGCACGGTCTCGATCTGCTCGTGCGAGATATGCGCCGGGATGTACAGCTGTGACGAAGCGTCGTGGTACTTTGCGTCGAACGTGTAGAACTCCTGTGCGGGCGCGATCTCGCCGACCGTCGAGGCCAGCGGGTCGCGGTTGCCCAGCACCGCGCATTCGACCTCATGCCCGTCGATAAATTCCTCAACCAGCACCTTTTCATCGTGCCGGAACGCCTCGCGCAGCCCGGCGAGCAGGCTCTCCGCGTCCACCGCCTTGGCCACGCCAACCGACGAGCCCGATGAACAGGGCTTGACAAACACCGGGAACGCGCCGATCGTTTCCGCAGCTTTCGCTGCGACCGCAGCCGCGTCCCGCTCAAAATCAGGGCGCAGCGCGAGATAATAGTGCGCCTGCCGCACGCCTGCGGCGTCCACCAGCACCTTAGTGATCGATTTATCCATCGAGTTTGCCGAAGCGGCCACACCGCAGCCGACGTATGGGATGCCCGCAAGCTCCAGAAGTCCCTGCACCGTGCCGTCCTCCCCGCCGATGCCGTGCAGCACCGGGAACACACAGTCGACGCGGACCGCCTCTGTCCTGTCCCCGCGCAGGAGGAGCAGGCCGTGCGTTTCCCGGTCGGGTGACAAAAGCGCGGGCACAAGCGCCGCTTCACGTTCCCAAGCGCCGTTTTCAACGAGCGCGGGATCGTGCGCCGGATAATAGAACCACCGTCCGGTCTTCGTGATGCCGACGGCGTAAATTTCATATTTGCTTTGATCCAGATTTCGTAAAATTGAGGCGGCCGACAAGCACGATACCTCGTGCTCGCTCGAAACGCCTCCGAACAATATGGCTAGCTTCATTCCGCTAAAACGCCCTTTCTTTAGCAGCTATTATTATACGGATACCATTATACGCTATTTTCGCAAGAAATACAATGTAATTTCACGCATTCCGGTGTATGCTTTTGACGAAATTTACAAGCCGTTCAAATCTTTTTTTGAAATACCTGTTGACACCGCATATTATACATCATATAATATTGCTACAAACACAGAAACGAGGTGATCCCATGTCCTATCCCATCGCGTCTCCTCTGCTGGACGGCATCGTGCTGGCAGTAGTTGACCGGGAAAGCACATACGGTTACCGCATCACACAGGAGGTGCGGCAGGTGATCGAAATTTCCGAATCCACGCTGTACCCTGTGCTGCGGCGGCTGCTGAAAGACGGATATCTAACGAGCTACGACGAAAACTATGCAGGACGAAACCGCCGGTATTACCGCATCACCGAGCACGGACGCGCACGCTTGCGGCAGCACTGCATCGATTGGCAGAACTACCGCAATGGGATCGACAGAATCTTTTTCGGAGGGCAGGCATCATGAACAGAAACGAATATCTTGCAGCGCTGCGGGGAGCGCTGTCCGGCCTGCCGGACGAAGAGCGCGCCAACGCCCTGCGCTACTATGAGGAATACTTCGATGAGGCCGGCCCCGCCGGCGAGGAACAGGCCGCGCGCGACCTGGGCGCGCCCGACACGGTGGCGGCGCAGATTTTGGCCGATTATCGTGAACTGACCGCCGCGCCCCATGCGGGCGGTTCGTCCCAAACCGGGCAGACGGGAGCCGGCGCGGCGCAGGCCGCCCCCAAGCGCACATGGCGCGGCATCAATCCATGGCTGCTGCTGGTGATCGCGATTTTTGCGATCCCGGTCGGCATACCGGTTGCCGCAGCGGTGTTTGGCGTGCTGCTCGCAGTACTCGGCGTGATATTTGCGGCAGTGGTCACTGTGGTCGTGCTCGCCGCGTGCGTCCCGCTTGTGCTGCTCGCATTGGGCGCAGGCTTCATTATATGCTCGTTTTTCATCTGGTGGACCCCTGCTTCGGCGGTCGTCACACTCGGCGCGGGGTTTGCCTGCCTTGCGCTCGGCATTCTGGCGGCGATGCTGGTCGTCAAGCTGTGCACGCTGTTTATCCCGCCCGTTTTCCGCGGCTTTGTCGCCATCCTGCGGTGGCCGATTGACAAGATTCGAGGTGTCAAGAAATGAAAAAACTTATCACCATCTGTCTGATCCTATTCGCTTTGGGCTGCGGTATGGGTATCGCTGGCGCGTTTGCCGGCGGTGAACTCTATGGTTCCTATTACGACGGCGCGCTCCATTCGGTGCGCGAGTCCCTATGGGACGCGGGCGAATTCATTGACTCGCACGTCCGCGACGGCCTTCGTTTCCGCGAATGGCGCGACGACGGCGGCTATCATTCCGGCTGGTTCTTCGATGATGACGACGACCGTTCTTTCAGCGTGGTTGGCTGGGACAAAGTCTACGTGCCGGACATTGACGATGTCCCCGCCCCCGACATCCGCAAGCTCGAGCTCTCGTTTGACGGCGGGGACTACCGTATCGTCGAAGGCGATGAATTTGATTGCAGCGGCGCGATCGTACGCAAAAGCGAGATGCACGGCGGCACCTGGGAGCTTTCTCTCCGCCATAAAAACAGCACTGAAACGACCATTACGCTGCCTGAAATGGCATTCGACAAGCTGGAATGCAATATCGGCGCGGCCTCGCTCACCATTGATATACCGCTTGCCGTCGAAAAGGCTGAGTTTAATATCGGCGCGGGCGAGTTGTTCTTAAACGAACCGCTGGACGCAGCAAAGATCGAAGTAGAATGCGGTTTGGGAAACGCCTCGCTCCAGCTTACCGGACAGGAAAGCGACTACGGCTACGAAGTCGCCGCCTCGATGGGCAGCGTGACCCTAAACGGAAACGAGCTTGCGGGCGGACTCGCCGGAACTTACCGTTCCTCATCGGGAGGCTCGCGCAAGCTCGAACTCAATGTCGGCGCGGGCACGATTGACGTCACCACGCAAGATTAACTTGACTACCCATTCCAAAAACCTTATGATAGTAAAAAGGAGCAATTGCTATGAACGACAAGAAATTGTATCGCAGCGAAACCAACCGGATGCTGTGCGGCGTATGCGCCGGCGTCGGTGAGTATTTCAGCATCGACCCAACGCTGGTTCGTCTGGCGTGGGTGTTGCTGTGCGCATTGGGATCGGCCGGTTTCTGGGTGTATATCGTCGCCGCCATCATCATCCCGACGCAAAGCGCTGTGCAATAATCGATCTAAAGAGAGGATGTGCCCCATGAGCGAACCGAACGACAAGCTGGAGGAGCAGACGGAAGCCGAAACGAACGAACTGTCCGCCGTTCCGGCCGAAAGCGAGGATCAGATCGTCCTGACCCCGGAGGAAGCCGAAGAGGAGATCGAGGAAGATCTGGACCCGTCTGAAATCAGAATTTTCGGCCTGCCCCGCATCTGCTTTCACGGCGCTGCGCTGGGCGTCGCGCTCGGTTACATCCTGACCGGCCTGATCGGCATGGCGCTGGATAAAATGGGCTACGGTGACAAGATGCCAAGCGCCACCATCATGGCTATTATCTGCGCCGGCATCGGCTATCTCATCACCAAGCGTATGTACAACAAGCGCAAAGCCGAAAAAGAGCAGCAGAACGGCGAAGTATAAACCGAACATCAAAGCAGGAGGGCGCCGCATGGACGCCCTCCTGTTTTCCATGGCAAAGGAGTCTGACTCTGATGGAAAGCCCCGGTTACACCTATATCCTGCGCTGCGCGGACGACACACTGTACTGCGGCTGGACGAATGACCTAACCGCGCGGCTCGCCGCGCACAACAGCGGCCGCGGCGCGAAATACACGCGCGGGCGCGGCCCGGTCAAACTGGCTTACAGCGAGCTTCACGAGAGCCAAAGCGCCGCCATGCGCCGCGAAGCCGCGCTTAAAAAACTGACGCGCCCGCAAAAGGAAGCCCTCCTGTTGACCCAGCAGGACGGTGAGCTCATCACCGTTTACGACGCAGACGGCAGGCCGTGCGGCGAGCGGCCCCGATCGGTCGTACATGCGCAGGGGCTGTATCATCAGGTGTGCCATTTATGGGTATGCGGCGTCTGGCAGGGAGAGTATGGCCTTTGGCTGCAGCAGCGCGCGGAAGACCGGCCGCTTTATCCCGGCTTTTACGACCTGACCGCCACGGGGCACATCGACCCGGGCGAAACGCCCGCCGAAGCCGCCGCGCGCGAAGCACGCGAGGAGGTCGGGCTCACGCTTCCCACGGGCATGTTGACCGTCGCGGGCGCATACCGCCAGCAGTACGATCGCGGCGGCGCAGGCGGCTTTGACGACGAGCTGGCGCACGCGTTCCTCCACCGCGCGGACGGCGTACCCGCGTTCCGGCCGGGCAGCGAGGTGTGCGGCATGGCGTTCGCGGCGCTGGAGGCATTCGACCGCGCGCATCAGCCGGGCGTTCCCCTACCCATCCGCCTACTGGGCGGCGAAATGCGGGAGATCGCGCATGACCGCCTCTGCTGCCTGCACCAAAGCGAGTGGGACGGCGTGCGTCCTCTGCTCGAAAGCCTGTTTGTAAAATAAAAAAGCATGGAGCCTCGACTCCATGCTTTTTCTTGTTTTACCGTGTCAGCATTCCAATGACGATATTGGCCACCAGCAGCGCCGCGCCCAAAATCGCGGAAACAGCCGCCCGTTTCCGGCAGGCTTTGGCTTTCGGGTCGTCCTGCCTCTGTTCGCTGCGGCCGCAGATCATGCCGTACTGCACCTGCTGCAGCGCGGTGAACGCGGCGCACAAGAGAAAGCCTGCGAGCAGCAAGCCCTGCGCCGTGCGTGTCATCAGTGGATCAGGTTGAGCACGATCGCGGCGATGACGAAGATCACGCCGACGACCGAGGTCAGGCGGGCGAGCACTTTATCGGCCGCCGTGGCCTTGCCCGCGCCGAAGAACGTTTCCGCGCCGCCGGATACAGCGCCCAAGCCCTGCTGCGCGCCGCTCTGCAGCAGCACGACGATGATCAGGAACAGGCTGGCGACGATCATTACAACAGATAAAGCGATTTGTGCGGTAGTCATGTTTTCCATTCCTCCAACTATTTCTGGCGCCGGGAAAGGCGCGTTTCTGCTTGCGTACAAGGTACTATATCACAATTTTTCCGCGTTTTCAAGAGTTTTCTGCTTTTTTTCGCGGTCACAGCCACGCGGCAACCACTTTTTTGAGCGGCTCGCCGAACCGGTTGGAAAACACCTTGCGCGATCCCAGGTCGGCCACAGCAAAGCGGATAGATGACCAGCCCGCCTGCGCTTCACCGTCAAACTGACGCTCCTGGTTGAGCTTGCGCAATTGCTTCTGCAGGGGCTTCTCCAGTCCATCGGTCACCAAAATAATCGAGACGATGGAGAACACGTGATCGCGGTCAGGCTCGACAAGCTGCTTTTCCAGGCTGAGCGCATACTGCCACCAGTCTTCCATTGCCTGTGCGTCGAGCGAGGGCGCGGCGAAAAGGGCGCGATATTCATGCGCGTGCCCCGAATTGCCCAGACCGACAAGGCCGAGCAGCTTGCGCTCGCTCGTCACGCCGAACGAGCCGTACAATGCGGCCATGCGCCCGCCGATCTCGTAATTGACGCGGTTTACAAAGTCTTTTTGCATGGCGTCGGCCATGCGGTCTCGCAGCGCGATAAACGCGGTCGAAAAATCCATTTTCCCGGCTCCTTTACAAATCGGCGGGGTATTCGCCCTGTTCCGTCATCCGCCGCACGGCTTCGGTAACGACCGGCTTGTCCTCGCGGTAGGTTACGCCGAACCAGCGCGAATCCGTCTTCAGCACCTGTGCGGTCGCTTTGCCCGTTTTCAGCAGCTCATCCACCGCAGACGGCAGGTAATACTCGGCTTTCAGCAGGTTTCCGGGCAGCTTTTCCTCGAAAAACCGGCGCAGCCCTGCATCCAGCTCTCCCACAAACGAGGAAGTAAATCCCCAAAGGTTCAGCGAGACGGGCGTTCCCTCCGCGATCTCGCCCGCATCTTCGCCGCCGTCCGCCGCGTAGACAATCCGGCCGTCCGCCTGTTTGGAGATCGCCGTACGCTCGACGATGCGGGTGAGAAAGCCGTTTTCATCCGTCGTGCATACCCCGCGCGACACCGTGCCGTTTTCGGTAAGCGTGTTTTCCACGCGGTAGCCTACCATGCAGTAGCGGTATTTATCGTCATCCCGCGCCGCGGCAAGATAGTCATAGATCCTGCGGAACGCGTCCGCGCCGTAAAAATCGTCCGCGTTGATGACCGCTATCGGGCAGCCCTCCACCAGCTCGTGCGCGCACCAGACGGCGTGCGCTGTGCCGAGCGGCTTTTCCCGTCCCGCGGGCGCGCAAAGCCCTTCGGGCAGGCGCGAAAGCGTCTGGTACGCATAATCAACCTGCATCAAGCGCGACGCCTTTTGGCCTACCGCCTGTTCAAACGCGCCCCGCAGTTCGGGGCGGATAATGAACACCACGCGCCGGAACCCGGCGCGGTGCGCGTCGTAAATCGAATAATCAAGGATGGCCTGCCCGCTCGGACCGACCGGGTCGATCTGCTTGAGGCCGCCGTAGCGCGAGCCCATCCCCGCTGCCATAATCACCAAAACCGGCTGCTGCATAAATAATTTCCCCTGTTTCTCCGCAAAATGTGTACAAATTGTGAAAGCCAACGCGGCCTTTGCTCCCTTATTATACTAAACCGTATCAGAAAACACAAGATGAAAGGGCCGCGCACCCCGTTTTTTGTAGAAAAACATGAAAATGGACAAACAGGCCGCCGCAAAGATTGCAAACAACCCGCGAAACTGGTAAAATAGGCGTGTTAAAAATGTGTCAGAGTGTATAGCAGAATGAAATGTCAGAGAGAGGTATTAGAATCGATGCGCAAAACGAAGATTATTTGTACGCTTGGTCCCGCGACCGACGGCCCGGTGCTCGCCGAGCTGATGAAAGCCGGCATGAACGTTGCCCGCATGAATTTCAGCCACGGCTCACACGAGGAGCATAAAGCCCGCATGGATGCGGTAAAACATGCCCGCAAGGAGCTCGGCCTGCCGATCGGCATTATGCTGGACACCAAGGGTCCTGAAATCCGTACCAAGACCTATAAGGACGGCAAAATTGAAATTCAGGACGGCCAGCTTTTCACGCTGACCACGCGCGATATCGAGGGCGACAGCACGATCGTTTCCATTTCCTATGAGGGCCTGCCGGCCGATGTGCAGCCCGGCACCCGCATCCTGATTGACGACGGCCTGGTCGCATTCGACGTGGTCGAGGTGAAAAACGGCACCGACATCGTCTGCAAAGCCTTAAACGGCGGCCCGCTGTCCAACCGTAAATCGGTCAACGTGCCCGGCATCAAGCTGAATATGCCTTACCTTTCCGATAAGGACCGCGCGGATATCGAGTTTGGCCTTACGCAGGGCATCGACTTTATCGCGGCTTCGTTCTGCCGCACCGCGCAGGACGTGCGCGACATTAAGGCCATCCTCAAGGCGAACGGCCAGGAGGATGTGGAGATCATCGCCAAGATCGAAAACATGGAAGGCGTCAACAACATCGCCGAGATTCTCGACGAGGCCAGCGGCGTCATGGTCGCCCGCGGCGACCTGGGCGTTGAGGTGCCTTTCCAAGAGCTGCCGGAAATCCAGAAGCACCTGATTAAGACCTGCATTTCGCGCGGCAAGCGCGTTGTCACCGCGACGCAGATGCTCGAATCCATGGCCAAAAACCCGCGTCCGACCCGCGCCGAGGTGTCCGACGTGGCCAACGCCGTTTACGACGGCACCTCCGCCATCATGCTTTCGGGCGAGACCTCGGTGGGCAAGTATCCGGTCGAGACCGTGTGCGCGATGAGCACGATCGCCGAAAACGCCGAGCGCACCATCCACTATGACCGCCGCCGCACCACCCGCCTCGAGTTCCAGAACATGGATGTTTCGGGTGACGACAAGACCAACGCCATCGCCCACGCGACCTGTTCGACCACGCACGATCTGGGTGCGAAGTGCATCGTCGCGTTCACCGAGTCGGGCTCGACCGCGCGCGCTGTCTCGTCCTACCGTCCGGGTGCGCCCATCGTCGGCGCGACGCCGAGCGAGAAAACCTATCACCGCCTGACCATGTCGTGGGGCGTGACGCCGGTGCTCGTTCCCACACGTCCCTCCTCGGACACCGAGCTGTTCGAGCTGTCCGCCTGCGCCGCTACCGAAGCCACCGGCGCCAAAGCCGGCGACATTATCACGGTCACGGCCGGCATGCCGGTCGGCAAGGTCAACTATACCAATACCCTGCGCGTTCTGCAGCTAACCGAGCAGATCCTCGCGCACGGATTCCAGGACTGATTTTATGTCGCTCAAACGTTTGCAGCGCACGCTGGTTCGCGTGCTGTCCCTCGTCGTCATTCTGGCAACCGTTTTCTGCCTTGGCCTATATGCTTACCGGACGTTCTTCGGCTATAACTACGACAGCGGCCTCAACTCCAAAGATCTGGCAGCGGGCGTTAAGGCCGATGAAAACATCACCAACATCGCGCTGTTCGGACTGGACACGCGCGAGGGCGACACGCAGAGCCATTCGGACTGCATGATGATCGTGACCGTGGACAATACGCGGGGCAAGATTAAGCTGATCTCGCTCATGCGAGACAGTCTTGTGACCATCGAGAGCCACGGAGAGGACAAGCTCAATTCCGCCTATTTCCTCGGCGGGCCCACGCTTGCCATCAAGACGATCAACCAGAATTTTGGCACCGATATCACCGACTATATCGCGGTCGATTTCGAGCAGCTCGTCACGATCATCGACGCGCTCGACGGCGTGGAGATCGACGTGCAGGACTATGAGCTGGACGAGCTCAACCGCGTGATCCGCGATTACGGCATCGAGCAGAAAAAGGAGTTTGCATCCGTCGAAAAAGCCGGCAAGCAAAAGCTCGACGGCGTGCAGGCGCTCTGCTATGGCCGCATTCGAAAAGGCGGCACGGGCGATGACTGGGGCCGCGTCGAGCGGCAGTCCATCGTACTGCAGGCGTTGTTCCAGAGCATTCAGGACATGAACGCGAACAAGCTGCTTGGCCTGATGCAGAAGCTCGTGCCCAATGTGACGACCTCGCTCTCCCCGACCGAGCTCGCGCCGTTGATTGTCGGCGCTGTCAAGGGCGGCATGCCTGCGCTTGAGCATACCCGCCTGCCGCTCGACGACGAGTGGCAGTATTACGGCTCTTCGAGCGAATACATCCTGTTTAACCTCGAAACCGCGGCCGACCATATCCACGAATACATCTACAACGATGTATTCCCGGGCAATACGTCGGCCTCGCACGGACAAAGCCCGTCACCGTCCGGAGACGACGGGGAAAATGAGACCGGCGGCAGTACGGGTACCGGCCCGCTCGGCGGCCTCGATTTCGACACCGAGCCGACCGGCCCCGCGGGAAGCGCCGGCTCCTCCGGCCAGGCAGGCGGGGACGACCCGGCCTCCCTCGCTGAAGAGGGCGGTTCCTACGATCCCGCTACCGGCGACTATTGCGACTCCGAGGGCGATTATTACCGCCTCGACGAGAACGGAAACCGCTTGTATTACGACCAGGAGACCTACAAGGCCGGCCTTTCCGATTAACTGCAGACAGACGGCCGGGCGCCTCGCCCGGCCGTTTAGCTATATCAAGAAAAGGGGAAACAGGATATGTATGAAAAACGCGTGCTGCCAAACGGAGTCCGCCTGATTTCGGAGCGGATCGACCATGTGCGGACGGCCTCGGTCGGTATTTGGATCGGAAACGGCAGCCGGTATGAGCCGGCCGCACTCGGCGGCATTTCGCACTTCATCGAGCACATGATCTTCAAAGGCACGGAAAAGCGCTCGGCGCGGCATATTGCCATCGCCATGGACGCGCTTGGCGGGCAGGCCAACGCCTTTACCGACAAAGAATGCACCTGCTATTACATGAAAGTGCTCGACAAGAGGCTGCAAACCGCCGTATCCATCCTGGCCGACATGTTCATGCATTCCCTGTTCGCCCAAAGCGACATCGAGCTCGAACGCGGCGTTGTGCTCGAGGAGATCGACATGTACGAAGATTCGCCCGAGGATGTGGCGATTGACAAGCTGTTCGAGCAGTGCTATCGGGATTCCTCTCTCGGCCGCCCGATCTTAGGCACTGCGGAAACGCTGCAGACCATCAATTCCGAGGCCATGCACGCCTACTTGCACGACTATTACCGCCCGGCGGACACGGTCATTTCGGTGTCGGGCAGCTTTACGGAGGCCGACCTCGATTATATCTGCGATCTGTTTTCACAAATGGAGGGGGAGGGCCGCAACACGGTCACACCCGCGCTCTACCAGCCCAGCCTTCTGCTGCGTGAAAAGGAGATCGAGCAAAATCATCTGTGCCTGACATTCCCGGGCGTATCGCTGCTTTCCGAGCAGCGATATGAAATGAACCTGCTGTCCTCCATTCTGGGCGGCGGCATGTCCTCCCGCCTGTTCCAGACCGTGCGCGAGCAAAACGGCCTGTGCTATTCCATTTACTCCTTCACCGCGCCGCATCTCGACACCGGCATCCTCTCGTTCTATACCGGCCTCAGCCCTGAGACTGAACAAAAGGCGCTCGAGCTGATCGTACAAGAACTGCGCGCATTCTGCGAGGACGGCCCCGAGGCCGACGAGCTCTCGCGCTGCCGCGAGCAGGTCAAGACGACGATACTGATGGGCCTCGAAAACACGGGCACCCGCATGATGACCATTGGCCGGAGCGAGTTGATGCGCGGCGAGGTCAGCCCGATCGAAGAGGTGCTTGCGCGCTACGACGCGGTAACGGCCGACGATGTGCTGCACCTCGCGCGGCAGGTGTTCGATTTTTCCAAGGCGTCGCTCTCCGTGGTCGGCCAACCCGGCAGCGGGGACGTGTACCGCAAACTGCTTTCCTGAAATATAAAAAAGCCGCGGGCATACGCCCACGGCTTTTTTATGGAACTGTCTCATATTTCATGCGGTAGTACACCCGGTCGCGGTATTCGCTGACCGCGTCCGCGTATTCGGGCGGGATGCTGCTGTGATAATCCCCCCGCGCGTCGACCGCGGTGCCGCGCTGGAGGACCGGGAGCTGCCTCCGCATTCCGCTCACAAAGCGGAAAAACGGATCGTCCTGTCCGCAGCCGATCGCGTCGAGCACAGCGGAGCCCAGATAGGACGCGCTCAGCTTGCCGTCCTCCGGAATGCCGAGCCGCGAAGCGAGCGTGCTAAAATCGAGTGCCTTGGCGCCGGCCTCGTTCGTCCACATCAGAAAAGGCGGCGCATACGCGGTCAGCCACGCCTCGCTTTCAGGGTCGTCCGTCATGTCCATGCCGAGCGCGCGGTAGCATAGATAGTCTTCGCCCATGCTGGGCAGGTGGTCGCCGTAAAAGACGAGCAACACGGGCTCGTCCCGCGTCTCAAAATACGCGGTCAGCTCACCCAGCATCTTGTCCGCGTCGCGAACGCCCTCGGTGTACACGCGAAGCATATGGTCGGCTGTCTCGTCGAGCGGCTGGTCGGTCTCCAGCTCCGCCAGCACGCCGTCCACGCCGCCGTATTTATTGTCCGAATAGGCCATGTGGTTTTGAATCGTTGTCACATAAGTCAGCTGCGGCTGCCCCGCCGCCGCGTGCTGCTCATAGTTTCGCAGCACATATCCGGTCAGTGTTTCATCCGAAATATAGCCGCCGCGATACTTGGGCTCTTCAAACGCATCCTCAAAAATGATCTCGTCCGCTCCCAAAAAGCGGTATATATTCTGACGGTTGTAAAACCATGCCTTGCCCGGATGGATGAACTGCGTCTGATAGCCCTCGTCCGCCGCCTCGCGGAACACGGAGCTGACGTTCTTGTGCAGCACACGGAACGCGGACAGACCCGCGTCCGACAGCATACCGGTCTGCATACCGGTAAGCACGTCGAATTCGGTGTTGGCCGTGCCGCCGCCATAGTTATAGACGACCAAATGGCCGGACACCGCGCGGTCCGACCCTTTAAGCTTGTTAAAATTCTGAAGCGGGTCGTTGCCGGGCGACCAGGTGAAGTGCTCGTTGTTGGTGATATCGCAGAACGCCTCGCTCATCACAAACAGCACATTGACGTGGTTGGGATCGTTCTCCCCCACCGGTGTTTCCGAAATGCGCCGCTCGGTTTCCGTCTTGGAAAAGCCGGTCGGCTTCTGGACGGAATACTGCGTCGCATTGTGCAGGAAGCTGTAATTAAAGCCTGCTTCGTTATAGACCGTGGTCATATTGAAACGGTTGGTGATCGGAAAAGAGGCGTAAATATCCGCTGAAGCGTATACCGTGTGCGTTAGCAATACGAGTGTTACCACGCTCACCACGCACCCCGCAGCACGCATCCCCCAGCAAATCCCGCGCGGGAGACGCAGCTTTTCCGTCCGCAGCAACGCGGCGCACAGCAGCATTGCAATCCCTGCCAAAACGCACAGCGCGAGCAGGCCTCCGTCTACTTGCAGGTCATAGCCGGAGGCGGCTTCAAGCGCCTCGCGCACCATAGTCAGATCCTGCGGCACGAGCGGATCGTCGCGCGCGTCGATCTTGAGGCGGTTGGCGAAATTAAGCACGCCGAACAGCGCGAGCGTCAGCGTCCCGCCCGCGAATACGTTTCCAAACAGGCACGCCGCGCCCAACAGTACGAGCACGACGGGCACAAAATTCAAAAGCCCTAAAAGCGGCATAGTGAAAAAGGTTGAGGGGATCACCGGCGCGGTTTTCAGACATAAAAACCAGATGCCGAGCGCAAGAAACAGCCCGATAGGAATGTCCCATAAAAGATTGTGCCGCCACGGCCATATTTTCCCGGGTCGGCTGTCCGCCGTATGCGTGCCCCGGTGCGCGCCATCTTGATGCAGCATAAATCAGTTATACACCCATTTTCACGTTTTGACAAGGGAAAGCCGTCCCCGCTGCCGGCGGCGCGGCTTTCAGGGCAAAACATGCCGGTAATAATCGGTTTCAATGATACGCGCAGCGGCCGTAAATTCAGCGGAGACAGCCTGCCGCATCGCCGTAAGGTACTCCTCATCCGGCTGCTGTCCCTCCGCCCAGAAAGCCTCACCTGTGTTCGCGTTATAGCGCACACGGTCGGTGATAAAGGAGCGGTCCTCAAACAGGATGAAAGGCGGCGCGTCCGAAAAAATATCGCGTCCGGTCATGAGGCGGGAATCGTACGGCAGGCCGAACAGGTTGGAAAGCGTCGGCATGATATCGGCGCTCCAGCACAGCTTATCGACTGTCTGCGGCTCCATGCCGGGCACATAGAGGATCAGCGTCGATTGGTAAAGCTCAAACGCTGGGTCGACCGGATGTCCTAGAAATTCGCTAATCTGCTCGTTGGTCAGTCCGTAGGGATAATGGTCGGGTGCCATGGCGATGACTGTTTTGTCTGCGATCCCGGCCTGCTCGAGCTGCTCGAGTAGATAGGCCATCGCACGGTCAAGCTCGATGTTGCACGCGACATATGCCTTGCACGCGTCCGAATACGGCAGTCCCTGCACCTCGTCCTTATGGCGGGCCGACTGCGTATTGCCATAGAAATTATACTCCATATGGCCGGAAACTGTCATATAATAAATGTGAAACGGTGAATTCCCGACATACTCCGGCATGGTTACCCGCATCATTTCCAGATCGGATTCGGGCCAGACCGCCTCGACGTTGACGCCGCTTCCAAGTCCTTTATAAGTGTAGCCCAAATTGGGATGCGACACCTCGCGGCGGTAATAATCGAACGTATGATTATGGTAAGCGTTGGTCTGATAGCCGCGCTTTTCAAATTGGTTGCCAAGCGCAAACGGCAGCGCGTTTTCGCGCGACTGGTATAGGCTCCACACCCCCGCCTTTGGCACCAGCCCAAGGCAGTTGACATACTCTCCATCGATCGTGGACACATTCCAGATGGGGTTGTAAAAGTTGGTGAACTGGTAGCCTTCGTGCACCATTTTATATAGGGTGGGCGTCAGCGTCTGGTCGACTGCATAGGGCGAAAAGCCCTCAGCGGTCAGGTAGATCAGGTTATAGCCCTGATAAATGCCGGTCATCTCGTTTTGCATGGTCGGCTGGCGGGACGAGAAAAACCGGTGCAGCTCGCGTACGCCCGGGTCGGTCTCGCTTGCGAGCAGCGCGTCAAAGTCAATTGGAAGCGTGTTCGGCGCATAGACCCGTTCTTCAGGCGTTCCCCCGGATGGCTTCTCTTCCTCAGGCGGCAATTCGACCGCTTGTAGCCCCGTGCCCGCCGGGAAGCCGAACAGCGTGCGCTCCGCATCCAGTCGAAAGGCGTTCATCAGACCGAGCTGCTGCGCCGCCTGCTTGATGCTGCCACCGTTATAGTAAAGGTCGTAGGGCGTACCCGCACCCGTCCCGAACGCGGGAACCGCGGAAAGCACCAGCATGTGCCACAGCAGCGCGGTGAACAGCAGCGTAACTCCCCAGCGGGGCGCGCGCGGACGGTAAGTACGCTTTAGTGTGTAGGTCAACAGCAGGATCAGCGGCACGCTTATAAGCGCGCACTGCCACCAGCGGTCGGCAAACGCGGAGAGAATCTGCCGCCAGAAACCCATCACCTGCCCGCCGTTGAGCATGGAATAGACCGGATAGCAGGTCTGGAATACGCGGTAATACACAGCCTGCGATAAGTAAAAAAACCAAAGCGAAGCCGCAGCCACGACCGTCCAAACACGCGCGCCGCGCGGCGGCAGCAGCATGGAAACACCGCACGCAAACAGCGCATAGGCGCCCGCGAATAGCGTGCCGAACAGCAGTCCGGAAAACGCCGGAGAAGCGAGTGTAAAACGAAACACCGCTTCACACCACAGAACACTGAGAAAAAAAGCGCCCCACAGCACATCCCGACGCACATCCACCCCCGGTTTTTGGGGGACATCAATTAATTGCATGGTATCTTTCCTCGACAAAATCACACCGTTTTTTCTATATCCTAACACGAATTTGACTTTTACACAACCAACCATACACAATTTGAAAAAAATGATTGACACGTGGAAAACTTTGTGGTATTCTATTTAGGCAGTTGAATGAATTGTGATATGCGCCAGTAGCTCAGCTGGATAGAGTGTTTGGCTACGAACCAAAAGGTCGGGGGTTCGAATCCCTTCTGGCGTACCAAGATTAAGCCGTTATTTCGAAAGAAATAGCGGCTTTTTCGTACTTTTAAGGCGATTTTGATTCTTTTGAAATTGTGCTTGGTGTTTGTTTGGTGTTTCCAGCGCAGAAAAAGGGCGTACCCTTTCTATTGGGTGCGCCCTATTTTTTGCCTGCTTGCTGATAGGACAGCCCCGGACAATTGTCCAGGGCTGTCGGAGCACCGCGTTGTCGCGGTTGACAATATAGTTAAAATCAAAATTCATGCACATCCAATTAACACCGCGCTGAAGCCAGTCGGCAACGAACTGCTCCCTATATGCGCCAGACACACCAAAAGGCTTGCCGGTTTTCTTAAGAATTTCGCCGATTTTATTACTGCCTTAGTCTCAGGGGGAGGCGGCCGTAAAATGTTATTCCCGGGTGTTCATGCTCATTGCATAGTCGTTGGGGGCAAATGGCAAAACCGAAAATAACGGGCAGCGCCGCAATAGCCTCTAAGTCTGGGACGACATCGACATGCTCAATCTGCGCGATGGTTCAGATGTGTTTGCTTTCGTTTTTGATGTACTCCTCTTTGTCCCACATTGAGTAATTGACCGCGCGGTAATCAGACTAGTGTGCTTTGCCGGTACATCATTTTTCCGCCCTTGATCGTGGCCTGTGGGATGATCAGGCGGCTGCCGCGCAGTTCCTTTTGGTCGCAGTCATAGAACACCGCGTCCTGCTCGGAGATGCGGAAGATTGCCACATCGGCCTCCGAGCCCTCACGAAGCGTCGCAAGCTCCTGTTCAAGCCCCAAATATTGCGCTGGACGCAGGATGGTTCGACTGAAAATATCCTCAAGTGACATACCCATATTCAGGTATTTTGACATAATAAATGGTAGTGAAATGACAGGGTGCTTATAGAAAGAAGACCAGCTAAGATCCGTGCTGATAATATCCGGCAGGAATCCCTGCTCAAGCGCGGGGCGCGCCACGTCGAACGAGAAGTTCCAGCTTCCGTTGCAAGCGTCAAACAGGACGCCGCGCCGCTGCGCTTCCCAAACCTCGGGCTTTATCCCTCCATCTTCCCCGATGATGGTGTTGTTTCGTCCTTGGAACGCGTGGCAGAAAACGTCGCCCGGACGCAACATTCGCGCGATTTCCGCGCAGTCGATCGAAGGGTTGGTGACATGCACGACCACTGGACAGCCCAGCTTTTCGGCCACCTCAATCGCGCCAGCGAGCGGTTCGCTCGTCAGACCGCAGGTGATTTGCTTTGAAGTTCGGATTTTAAGCCCAACAATCTCATCCGGATATTCCTGAAAAAGCGCCTGAAGCTTATCAATGTCAAAAAACCTGGGATCGACGACTTCATCGTATAACGTGCTCATCAGTCCAGTGGACGAGGCGTTAACAAGACTCTTGACGCGCAGCAGCGAATGTGCAACCGTGGTATTATGAAATGCGCGATAGTTACTGACGCCGCAAGTGCCGCCATCAACCGCGGTAGTAACGCCATTCGGAAGCAGGCCGACGTCCCCGTCGATACCATGCTCCGAGCCCTCACGGAACATATGAATATGAAAATCGATCAGTCCCGGCGAAACCAGACAGCCCGCCGCATCCAATACGATTTTGGCGTTTTCCTCGATTTTGGCATCGGTTTTAACAATTTTCCCGTTTTGTATCGCGATGTCCATCCCGCTGCAAGTTCCAAGCAGCGGATCCAGCGCTTGGCCGTTTTTTATAATGATATCCAGCATAATTGCCCTCATTCCTGTTCATTGTACCGTAAAATATCAACGTTCTTAATGGGATGCCTTCTCTACTTCTTCGAGCAGTTTGTCGACCAAATCGTTACCCACAGCTTGGCGAATACTGTCATACACGGTTTCTGCACGTTCCTTAATCGCAGCGCGCAGTGCGTCGTCCGGAACAAGGATGGTCATGCCGTTGTCCTGCACAAACTGCTTTTTCTCCTTAATATTTTTGTCGGAGAGCAGACGGGTGCTGGCAATTGCTTCTGCCGCACACTGGTCAACAAATGCCTTAATATCGTCCGGCAAAGCTTGATACGTTTTATTATTTGCAATCAAAACGGTGGCATGGATTACGTGGTTGGTCTCCACCACATATTTTTGCGCTTCATAGAATTTGTTGCTTACGATAAAGTCATAGGGGTTCTCCTCCGCGTCGATCGTGCCCTGCTGCAAGCCGATATAGACTTCGCCGAAATCCATCGGCGTGGGGTTCGCGCCTAGAGCAGTCCAGTATGCAATGTGATTTTTATTGGTGGTCGTGCGGATTTTGAGGCCCTTGAGGTCGTCGATCGTTTGAATTGGCTTGTTGGAGGTAAGCTGACGGAAGCCGGAATCGACCGTGCCTAAAAGTTTGATACCGCCGGCTTCATATTTTTCACTCATTACGGTATTGAAGTCTCCATCCAAAACCTTTCTGGCGGTTTCCACATCGGGAAACACGTTGGGCATATCGAACACGCCGACTTCCGGAATAAAGTCGATGATACCGGCAGTGATTGTTGTCACAAAGTCGATATTTCCAGCAACCAGCCCTTCCATCATTTCACGGTCGCCGCCAAGCTGGCCGTTTGTATAAATGTTAAACTTGATACGCTCGTCCTTTTCAAGCAGCTCTTTCATTTTCGAGAAAATTGCATAGTTGAGCGTGTCTTCTGGCACATTGCAGGCCGCGGTGAATTCATAGGTAACCGCCGTATTCTTTGCGTCTCCATTGTCAGCAGGCTCAGCCACGTCCGCGTTTTGTGCCGGCGTGCCGCAGGCGGAAAGCAGGATAGCCCCGCAAAGCAGCATACTTGTTAAACTAAATAATTTCTTGGTCTTTTTCATGTTCCGATCTCCTTTTCTTTTCCTATGTTTTAAATAGTTACAACTGCGTTAGGAACAAGCTGATCTGAGGGATGAAAGTAATCATCGCCAGTGCAGCCAAGAACGCCCCAATAAACGGGAGGGCCATACGCGCGATTTGCGTTACCGGAATCTTTGTCATCGAACTGGCCACGTAAAGGTTGATGCCCATTGGCGGCGTTACAAAACCGATTGCGAGATTGACAATCATGAATACGCCGAAATGAATCGGGTTAATGCCGATCGCCTGCATAACCGGCAGCAGGATCGGCGTGAGGATCATGATATTTGGCAGCGCGTCCATAATCATGCCGGCTACCAGCAAAATGAGGTTGACGACCAGCAGGATCACGATTTTGTTAGACAGGACGGAAAGCAGCCCTTCGCTGATTTCCTGCGGGATGCGCAGCATGGTTAAAACACGGCTGAACGCCACAGCGCTGGCAATTACGAACAAAATAGGCCCATAGGTTTTTACGGTTTCCATCAGCAAATTGGGAATATCCTTGAGTGTTATGGTGTTATAAACAAACAGGCTGATAATCAACGCATAAAACACCGAAATTACTGCAGCCTCGGTAGGAGAAGCGATACCACCATAGATGCTTCCCAAAATAATTACCGGTGTAAGCAGTGCCCAAATGCTCTCTTTCAGAAGTGGCAAAAAGCCCTTGCTGCGAATTGCGGCATAGTTTGTTCGAAGTTTTTCCTTGTCTTCTCCGTGTTTACGGCAGTAAAAATAGGTGTAAACCATCAAGCAGGCGCCGATGAGCAGTCCTGGGATCACGCCCGCGATGAATAGCGTGGAAGTAGACACACCAGCCGTAGAGGAAAAGACGATGAAAGGGATGCTAGGCGGAATGATAATGCCCAACCCGCCTGATACGGCGACAAGCGAGGTTGCAAACAATGCGTCATATCCCATTGCCGTCAAAAATGGGATAGCCATCGCGCCGACAGCTGCAGTAGTCGCAGGCCCCGAACCCGAGATCGCGCCATAAAAGAGGCAGGTCACGATGACTGCGCAGGGAAATCCGGCGGTTTTATTGCCAATGAAATAGGCAAAAAAATTGAACAGCTTTTCAGAAACGCCACCGAGCGCCATGATGATGCCGGATAGCATAAACAGTGGCACCGCGAGAAGGGGAAAGCTGTCCAGCGCGCCAACCATGCTTCGCACAGCCGCGTCCAGAGAATAGGGAAAGGCACCGTTCATCAGATTTGGCAGGATCGCTAGCCCGCCAAAAGCGCCGATAACCGGTATTCCTGCTGCAAGAAAAACAGCAAAGATTGCAAAAAACAACCCAGTCGACATGAATTACACCTCCTCCTTTGTATGAAGTTCTGGCGTTCTTCCGAACAGCCATTTTACAAATATTTCAACAATACGGAAAATCGCCAAGAGAAAACCAATCACGGGACCGCAATAAATATAGCCCATGGGAATGTGAAGGGCGGGGCTGGTCTGCCCGCTCGCGATAGCCTGCGTCACAATCAGCAAGGACGCTTTGGTTAGAATAATGAACAGCGCTAGAAGAACCGCCATTCCAATTCCGAAAAACAACTTTTGCAAAAACTGTGGAAGCAATTGTATCAGCGCGTCGATTTTAATAGATAAGCCTTTGCGAATACAATAGCCAATGCTTAAAAAGCCGGACCAAATAAAAGCGTATTTTGAAATTTCTTCGCTCCAAACCAATGAATTGTTGAAAACATAGCGCATAATCACCTGAATCCCCGAGGAACAGGTTAAAATAATCAGAAGTATAATTAACAGCGCTTCTTCCAGATGCTCGTCTAACCATTTGACGATTCTCAATATTGTTCCCTCCTTCTAAAAAACCGTTCGGCAGCGCTGAGTACTTGGGCTTTTACAAGCCGCCGCTCTGCCCCTCCTTTCCGCTCGACACATGCGATGCATCCAGTCAATTTGACCTGGGTTTTATTCGATTTTCGGTCTTTTCCTGCTACCTGCGCAAACAATATGCCTACTTGTGTGCAATGTCGAGAATTTTCTTTGTTAACAAGAGAGGTTTTCATTTTTTGTCCACTATTGACAAGAAACGTTCTGTAATTGGCCAAGCGCGTGTTTTTTTCGTTGCATTGAGATATGTTTTGTTTGAAACGTTTGTTGCATCTGACGTTTCATCCACATCGAAAATTTAATAGTCACCACAGATCTGCCTCACGAAATTTGACAGGCATTAGGCACGTGCAATCCCCTCGCGCACGCGAGGGGTGGGTAATAGGAAAGCCCCGGACGATTGTCCGGGGCTTTAGTCTTATTGGTTTTTGTCTCGCAGATAGGCTCAAATGAAGTCGACAGGTATTGTCAGAAAGATAAACGAACTAGGCTACATTGTCTTACCGATTGAGCCGCGCCGCACACTCGACATTGAAGTGATAGACTCACTAGAAATCATCGTGGTCGCACAGCTTGAAAGGCTGTACGTCTTTTCAATTCAGTCTTACTGAGCTGTCAGCACACGGATCCCGCGTTCGTCAAATAGACCGGCCCATGTGCTATCTACTGGCAGTTCAGTTACGACTGCTTGTACCAAATCAAAATCAGCCAGCTTGGGAAATCCTAACTTTTCAAACTTCGAACTGTCGCATAGAAGAATCACTTCTTTAGCCGAAGTGAACATCGCTTTTTTGATATTGGCTTCGGACTCCACTGCGTCAAAAATTCCAAAATTTTTGGATATACCACAGCAGGAGAAAAACATTTTATCCGCATAAAACCCATCGCGGATCAGCGCCTCCGCCGTCTCGCCCACATAGGATAAGTTGCTTTTACGCAACTCGCCTCCCGTACAAATCACTCGGATTCCTACCTCGTCGCACAGCGTCGATACAACGCGCTCGGCGTTCGTAATAACAGTAAGCCCGCGCCGACCTCTGAGATGCTTGGCGACGAACAGCGAGGTCGTGCTCGCGTCGATGAACACTGTCTCCCCATCGCACACCATCTCCGCAGCGCACGCACCGATCCGCTCCTTAATCTCGGCGTTAATTACCTCCCGTTCAGCAAACCTTACCGTCTTTTCCTGGGTAGGTTCGCTGAGGACAGCGCCGCCATAGGTCCGTTGCAGGCATCCCTGTTCCTCGAGCGTTTCCAAGTCCTTGCGAACCGTGCCGGGTGATACGCCGAAGTGTCTGCAAAGTTCAACGCAGGTCACACCCTTTCGCTCTTTGACGATATTCGCAATCTGCTGTCTACGTTCTGCCGGAAGTGTCATAGCCTCGCCGCCTTTGTCGAATTTTGTCGTTTTTTGTGCATTTCAGTTGTTTGCCGGCACATTTTCTTTCCCTATCAACATCTTACTGAACTTGTCAGATAAATACAAGAGATTCTTTCCAAATGCACATATAATTTCTATTTCCACTCCCGCTTGCCACTGAAAACGTTTGAGCCTATCCGTTCACTTGGCCGCCAGCCGGCGTGCCCGTGCTTCCATCTGGGCGCGGACCACGTCAATTAGGACCGCAAAGATGATAACAAACCCGATGACGATATACTGGATATCCGATTGAGCGTTGAGCAGCGTCAGGCCGTTGCGCAGGATGGCAATGGTGAGCGCACCGATCATTGTGCCGACCATCGTCCCCTTGCCGCCCATAAAGGACGCGCCGCCGATAATACAGGACGCGATCGCGTCCGTATCATAGGGCTGGAGCGCGTTCGCGCCGTTGGCCACGCCTGTTCGGCCGACCAGCACGATACCGGCCACCGCGCACATAAATCCGGAGAGTGTGTAGCAGAAAGTCAGAACATTGGCTGAATTAATGCCGGACATGCGCGCCGCGTCCGGGTTGCCGCCGACACAGTAGATGGCGCGGCCAAGCGACGTGTGCGTCAGGAAAATATGCATCACGACATAGATCAGGATAACGACCAGGAAGCAGATCGGAAAGCCTCCAATGACCGGAACGCTTTTAGGCAGCGTCGCCGACCCCAGCCATGTGACCCCATCTGGAAATCCCGAGACCATTTTGGAATCGACGATCAAAAGTGCGAAGCCGCACAGCACATTTTTCATACCGAGTGTGGAAACAAACGGGTGCGGCAGGTGCAGACGGGTCAGCAACGTGCCGTTAATCCAGCCGATCAACGTGCCGAAGCCCAGCCCGGCGGCCAGCAGCAGCACCGGATTTGTAATGCCATGTTTAAGCATCATGCCCATCACACAGCCAACCGTAATGGCATTTGCACCGACCGAAAGGTCAATGCCGGCGGTGATCAGGCACATCAGCATACCAACGCAGATCAGCGCGTTGCTTGTCGTTTGCTTGAGCACGGCCATCAGATTGCTTTGCTTCAGGAAATTCGGCGTCGCAAAGGCGAGGATTACGCACAGGATAAACAGTGCGATCAGCGTGCCAAGCTTGGACACCACGTCCTTGACAGTAATTTTATTCTCATTCGTCATCTAAGCTTCCTCCCCATGCGGCTTTCATCAGCGATTCTTGGTTAAAGTGCCTGCTGCCACGGTCGACCGTGGCCATTACGTGCCCCTCGCGCATGACCACCACCCGGTCGCTCATACCGAGGATTTCCGGCATCTCGGACGATACCATAATCACGCATTTCCCCTGTTTGACCAGGTCATTCATTACGTGATAGACCTCGACCTTCGCGCCGACGTCGATACCGCGCGTAGGCTCGTCAAATATGTAGACCTCGGCGTCAGTGTTAATCCATTTGCCGATAACTACTTTTTGCTGGTTGCCGCCGGAGAGCTGCCCGACGATCTCATTGATGGACGGTGTTTTGATCCGCAGCGCTGAAACGTTCTTTTCGCCGCTCTGACGAATCCGTTTTTCATCCAAAAAGCAGCCTTTGCTGCAAAAACCTCGCATATTTGCCAAGATCAGGTTGGTGCGCACCGGTTGCGCGAGAACAAGCCCCTGTCCCTTGCGGTCCTCGGTGAGAAATGCAATGCCCGACCGGATCGCCTGCCGCGGACTCTTGAGATGCACCGGCTTGCCGTCGATCCAGATCTGCCCTTCGTCCAAGGGATCGGCGCCGAAAATTGCACGCATGGTCTCGGTGCGCCCCGCGCCAACCAGCCCCGCGAATCCCAATATCTGTCCGCGGTACGCCTCAAACGATACGTCGCGGATAACGCCGTATTCGGTCAAGTGCTCGGCTTTCAGCGCGCACGCGCCCTTTTCACACACCACCTTGGGATACATGTTGTCAAGCGAGCGGCCGACCATGGCAGTGATGAGCGTATCGTTGGTCCAGTTGCCGATATCGTCGGTCGCAATATGTTCGCCGTCGCGCATGACGGTCACGCGGTCGCAAAGCAAAAACAGCTCCTCCAGCTTGTGCGACACGAATAGAATGGCTATGCCGCGGTTTTTCAGGTCGCGGCAGGTCTTCATGAGCTGGTCAACCTCCTTTTCCCCGAGCGAGGAGGTCGGTTCATCCATCACAATGAGCTTGGCGTCGATTAGTACCGCTTTCGCGATTTCTATCATTTGCTGCACGCCCATGCCAAACGTGCCTGCGGGCTTGTTGACATCCAAATCCTGCCCGAGAAAATGCATGATCTCGCGGGCTTTCTGCTTCATGGAGCGGTAATCCAAGAAACAGCCCTTGCTTTTCACATGGTTGTTGATGAAAATATTGTCCGTCACGCTCAGCAGCTTGACGATGTTCAGCTCCTGATACACGCAGGCGATGCCCGCCGCCTTGGATTGGTTGGGATTGCTGAATTTGCACTCCTTCCCATCCACGAAGATCTGCCCTTCGTCTGCACGATGCACGCCGGTGAGCGCTTTGATGAGCGTCGACTTGCCCGCGCCGTTTTCCCCGATCAGGCCGTGTATCTCGCCGGGCTTTATCTGGAGCGACATATCGCGCAAAGCAACGACGCCGGGAAATCGCTTGGTCATATTCTTGATTTCAACTACATACTCACTCATTTCGGTCTCCTTCACGCTCCAGAAAAGCTGTTCATGACACTGCCCCGCACAACGTTAAGGTCATGCAGGGCAGGCTGGTTCATGGGTTGCGCAGCATACCCCATATCCGGATTTTTTACTTGGTATAGCTCTTCAGCAGCGCAAGACGTTCAGCGGCATTTTCCGGACTGACGATCGAAGCGCCGGTGTCGATGAACTCATCCAGCTTTTCGCCCTTAACCGCGCGTAGCAACGCTTCGACTGAGGTAAAGCCCATGCCGTACGGGTCCTGTGCAACGGACAGCGTCTCGCGGCCGTCCAGAATAGCCTCACACGCGGACTGGATGCCGTCAAAACCGACAAACACGGTCTTCTCAAACGCTGCGTTGCCCTTGGTGACACGGTTGGCCGCGATCGCGTAGTCGTCGCCGCTGACCAGCACCGCCCCCACGCCGTCCGGGTAGTTCTGCATGACCGACTCCATAATGGCCGCGGCCTTGTTGGGGTCGGAATCACAATACTGCACGGCTACGATCTCGCCGCCCGCGTCTTCAAAGCCCTTCTTGTAGCCGGCCAGACGGGTTTCGGTCGTCGTGTCGCCCTGCACGCCCATGATGCACACCGCGGTCATCGGCAGCCCGGCTTCCTTGCACGCTTCGGCCGCCGCCTTGCCGCCGACCTCGCCGGCCGGCTCGTTGCCGGTGCCGACAAAGGACAGGCACTTGGGCGAATCGATCTTGGTATCGACCGACACGACCGGCACGTCCACGTCCGCAATCATGGTCGAAACCATGTCTGCCTGTAGCGGCGCGATGACAAAGCCGTCGTACTCGCCCGAACTGATCTTGGTTTCAATCATGCTGATCTGCTCGTCATAAGAGGTCTCGCTCGCCGCGCCAATGACCTCCACATCGATACCGAGCTCCTGACCGGCCGCCTCGGCGCCCGCGCCGATGTAGCCCCAATACTCCGTGGCCAGTGTTTTCAGAATCACGCAAAGCTTGTAGTCATCCTTGGGAGCGGGCTCGTTCGTGCCCGGATCGGCGGCCGCGCCCGGATCGGGCTCTGCCGGCGCGTCCGGTTCCCCATTTGAGCAGCCTGCGCCCAGCCCCATCATCATCAGTGCCAAAAACAATGCCAATGCCTTTTTCATCCTCTTTTGCTCCTTTCTGTCTTTGCGGTTTTATCTAAAAGAAAAGTGGTCACTCTCCTCTTAGTCTGCCGTGTTATTGCTGTTCTTTGTCGTTTTGCTATAACTTCTTTGAGTCTTTCTGTTTTATATTGTGATTATATCCAAAGATTGCACATTCCGAAAGGAAAATCTTGCGCTGTTCCACTGCCTTTTGCCTGCCCTTTCTCCCCTGTTTGTCTTTTCTTGTGCATTTTCCCGCGCGCACCCGGAAACAGAAAAGCGTCCGGGATAAAACCGGACGCTTTTCCGTGCGCCATTTTGCACGGCGCGGGAAGAGAGAAGAGAAAGAGAGAGGTTATCTATCAGGGCTATGTGCCACCCGTGACAATCAGCCCACGGCCGTGCCGCGCTTTTCGCGGAACGCGCGCCCCATCGCATCGGCGGCCAGAATAGCGTCGTACACAATGTCCGCATCGACCGCGATGTTGGTGTTATAGATGCTTTCGCCGTATTCTGTGGCCTTTTCCGCCACCGCGCGGAGCTCCGTGGGCACGATCTCGCGCACGCCCATATCGGCCAGCGTGATCGGCAGGCCGATATCGTCGCAGAGCGACAACACGTTCTCCAGCTCGCTGTCGTCTGCGTTTTCGAGCGCCAGTTCGGCCAGCGTACCAAACGCCACCTTTTCCCCGTGCATACAGTGGCAGGACGGGTGCCAGGTCAGGCCGTCGTGAATGGCGTGTGCGGCGCTCTTGCCGCCGCTTTCAAAGCCCACGCCCGACAACAGCGTGTTCGCCTCGATGATATTTTCGACCGCAAGCGTGCACAGGCCATTTTGCACTGCCTGCACCGCCTTGCGGCCGTCGCGCAGCAGGATATCGTAGCACAGCCGCGCCATGCTGGCCGCGGTGAGCGACACCTTGCCGCCCGCGACCGTGTCCCCGTTTGCCAGCACACAGCGGCGCGATTCGATATAGGTCGCGAGCGCGTCCCCGATGCCCGCCGCGAGCAGGCGCGCGGGCGCGCGGCTGATGATGCCCGTGTCCATTACCACCAGGTCGGGGTTCCGGCGAAGCTTGAGGCGGCTTTCGAGTTGGCCTTTTTCATTGTAGATGACTGCAAGCGCCGAGCACGGCGCGTCTGAGGACGCCGCCGTCGGCACGACCGCGACCGGCACGTCGGCGTAATAGGCCGCGGCCTTGGCCGTGTCGAGCGTCTTGCCGCCGCCGATGCCGAGCACCGCGTCACAGTGGTTTTCTCCGATCAGGCGTTCCACGCGTCGAATCTCGCTCATGCAGCATTCGACACCGCCCTCGACCAGCACGAGCTGCCCGTCGTCCAGCCCGCGGCGCAGCGCGCCCACAACCTCGTCCATGCACGCCTGTCCGATCGTCGGGTTGACGACCGCAAGATATCGCGTGCCAAATGCCGCGAGGTGAATGCCGATCTCCTCGAGCGCCCTTCTGCCCTGCACGTATTTACCGGGAAAGATGCTGACGTTTGCCATGTTTTTGCCTCCAGACGGTCCGGTTACCAGCCCGCGTTCAGCGCCTTGAAGCGCTCGTTGAACGTGGGCTTGATGTAGGGGTTGCCCGGCAGGTTGCGGATGCACCAGATGCTGTACTGCCAGTAGCCCGGCGCGCAGACGCAGGGGTGGTCGCAGTTTTCGGTGATCTTGACCGCCGTGTTGTTCGTGGTCAGATAGGCCTGATCGCCGACGTTGGCGATCCCGAAGCCGTTTTCCGGATAATATTTGAAGAAAAACACCTCGGGCTGCGGGTGGTAGTGGTTGGGATAGCCGCCCCACCGCCCGGGCTTCAGGATGACCTCGCCCAGCACCAGATTGGAGTCCGGGCAGGTGTCCTGGCTGATGATATCGCGCACGATGCGCTCGGTGCTGCCCTCGAGCGTGTCCGCGCCGCGTCGCACGTCCTTTGCGTCCGCAGGCGTCAGCATCCGGCAGGGCAGCGCGTTTTCGTTTTCGGTCTGGTGCACGGACAGCTCGCTGTGGTCAGCGTGCCCCTCGATGCGCACCCGAACGCCCGCCGGCACGTGCAGGCAGTATGGCCCACAGTCACGCCACAGGCCACGCGAGACGCGCTCCCTGCGACCCTCCCAGCAAAACGTCACGTCGCCGCAGATTAGTAGGAACGCTCGCTCGAACGGCTGCGCGTTTTCGTAAACCGTTTTGCCCGCGAGCGCGAGAAAGCCAAATTCCATTTGCAGCTCATCGTCGCCCAAGGACGGTCCGGCAACCGTGTTGTAGCCCGGCCGAAACGGGGTGATGTTGTATTTTTTCATAGCGGGCTCCTCCGCTCCAATAAGACGTTACGGCAGCAGGTATTTTTCATTTTCGGGCACCCAGATGCCGGGCAGCCAAGTATGCTGCATCTCGAACAGCGGAATATAGGGGTTGTCGCGGTCGTCACGGATGCACCAGATGTAATATAGGTTATAGCCCGGCGCGCCGACGCATGGATGCACTTCGTTCGGATAGATAGTGACGGTTTCATCCTCTTCGAGGTAAATCGCATCATCGCCCAGCCGCTGCAGGCCAAAGCCGTTTGTCGGATAGAACTTGAAATAATAAATCTCGGGCTGTGGGTGGTAGTGGTTGGGATAGCCTGACCAGCGGCCCGGCGCGTGCACATCCTCGCCCAGCACGAAGTTAGAATCCGGATTGATTGAACGGTCGATGATCGTGCGCCAGACGCGCTGCGCGGTGTCGTCGTTGACATTCTTGCCGCGCACCTTGGTCACCACGTCGAGCGGGGTATAGAGCTTGGAGGGGAATGTGCGGTCGTTGTCGGTCGCGTGGCAGGCGATCTGCACAGTATCCGACCGTCCGGTGATCTTGATGGGCACGCCCGCTGGCACGCTCAGGCACCACGGCTGCTCGTCGCGCCACATGCCGCGCGCGGCGCGCACGCAGTTGCCCTCCCACTCAAAATCGACCGTGCCGCCGATCAGCAGATAGGCGCGCTCCTTGTCATCGCTGTTTTCATAGGTTAAACCTTGATTCATCATCAGGATGCCGAAATCCATTAGCATTTCCGGGTATTTGTCCGGATTATCCATCTCGACGATGCTGTTATAGCCCTTGTGATACGGGCGTGTGCCGGGTACTTTCATAGCTGAAACCTTCTTTCCGCAGTTCTAAAATTAAAAGCCTAGCTTTTCGTGCAGGAATTTGCGCGCGTTCATCGTATAGGTGAGCGGATGCGCCTTGCTCGGGTCCTGCTCGGCCTCGACGACGATCCAGCCCTCAAAATTATGCTTGTCAAGGATGCCGATGAACGTGTCCCAGTCGACCGCGTCACCGTCGCCCGGCGTGGTGAACATGCCGGCGGTCACGCCCTTGAGGAAGCTCATGTTTTCGTCCTTGACGCGCTGCATAACCGCTTTCCGGCCGTCCTTGACGTGCACCAGCGGGATGCGGCTGATATATTTCTCCAGCAGCGCGCACGGGTCTTCGCCCGCGGCAGCCGTATGGCCTGCATCCAGAATCAGGTGGACGAGCGCGGGATCGGTGCTGTCCATCACGCGCGCAATATCTTCGGCAGTCTGCACACCTGTTCCCATGTGTGGATGGATGCCGAACTTGATACCTTTTTCGTTTGCAAGTTTGCCACATTCGTTCAAACCCTCGGCAAGCGCGGCAAACTGCGCGTCCGACAGCTTTGGAGGTGCGGGATAGAGCGGCACGTCGCCAGACAGGTGAATGGTCACGCCGCATTCGCCCGCGCCGATAACCGGCGCGCCCATCGCGGCCATGAAATTCAAATGCTGTTTGAACCGATCTACGGTCTCCTGCATCGGGCGCTGGGTGAAGCGCATCGAGAACCAGGCGTTGGCAAGCTTGAGGCCGCGCAGGTCAAGCTCATACTTTAGGAGTTTTGGATCGGCCGGATAGGCGCTGCCGAGCTCCAGCCCCTCATAGCCGCCGAGGGCGATCTCGCTCGCGGTCTGCTGCCAGGTAATGTCGCCCGCAAGCTCGGGCTCGTCGTCGCTCATCCATGAGATCGGCGAACAGCCGATGTGTACTTTTTTCGGGTCCAGCATAGTTGTATCTCCTTTTTTCAATACTGGCGCACAAGCTTCAAATGCTCGTCAATATCGCGCCGTGCCTCGCGCACGCTTTCCTTGTCCGACACCTCGGCCAGCCCTACGCGCCACCAGCTTTCATAGCGCGGCAACCATGTGAACGGCTCGACCTTGACGTCGATCAGCGTGGTCACGTCCTCGCGCTTTGCTTTTTCGAGCGCATCCAAAAATTCGTCCATCGTCCGGGCGGTATAGCCCTTTGCGCCGTAGCCGCGCGCGATCATGGCGAAATCGACCGGCACCTTGTCCTCAACCCAGCCCTTGGGGCTTTCATTGCGATAGCGGAAGTCCGTGCCGAACGAATCGATGCCGTTCGAGGTCTGAAGCTCGTGGATGCACTGGTGTCCCATATTGTCGAGCACAATAATAGTAATCTTTTTGTGCTCCTGCAGGCTGGTATGGATATCTGAATGCGCCATGAAGAACACGCCGTCGCCCAAAAGGGCATACACCGGACGGTCGGGCTCGGCAATCTTCGCGCCCAGCGCGCCCGAAATTTCATAGCCCATGCACGAATAGCCATATTCCAGATGATACGTATGCGGCCCCTTGACTTTCCACGCCTTTTGCAGTTCGCCTGGCAGGCTGCCCGATGCCGCGACTACGACCGCGTCGTCCTCGATCTCGCGGTTGAGTGCGGCGAGCACCTCGGTTTCGCGCAGGCCCTTCGGATCGCGAAGCGACTCTTGCGCCGCGGTCTCCTCCAGCCAACTTTGCTTTTCCTTTTTGTATTCGTCCACATAACCCGAGCACCAGTTAAGCTGCCGCAGCGCCGCCGTAATCTGCTCGAGCGCCTTTTTCGCGTCCGCTTCGACCGAAAGGCCGTCCATCTTGAACGAGTCAAATCGATTTAGATTGATCGACACAAGCGCCGCGTCCTCGCGGAACCCGCCCTTGGAGCAGGTGATAAAATCGTTCAGGCGCGCGCCGATGGACAGCACCAGATCGGCGTTCTGGATCATGCGATTGGCCGCGGCATTGCCGGTCGTACCGCCGCCGCCCATGTTGTAGGACTTATCCCACGGCACCAGCCCTTTACCCGCCGCGGTCTCGGCCATCGGTACGCGGAACTCCTCGCAAAAGTGCATGAGCGCGTCCGCCGCGTCCGAATAGCCCACGCCGCCGCCACAAATGACGACAGGCCGGCGCTTGGATGAGATTAGCGGCACCAGCTTTTCAAGCACCTCGTCGGCCACCGGGCGGCGCGCGACCGTCCAGACCCGCTTCTGGAAGAAGTATTCCGGGAAATCATAGGCCTCGCCCTGCACGTCCTGCGGCAGCGCGATGCAGCACGCGCCGGTCTCGGCCGGGTCGGTCAGCACGCGAAACGCGTTAATGCACGCGGTCATGAGCTGCTCGGGGCGGTCGACGCGGTCCCAGTATTTGCAGACCGCCTTGAACGCGTCGTTGGTCGTCACCGTATAGTTGCCCGCGGTCTCCACCTGCTGCAAGACCGGATCGGGCTGGCGGGTAGCGTACACATCGCTCGGCAGATAGAGCGCGGGGATACGGTTGACCGTCGCGGTCGCCGCCGCGGTCACCATATTGGCCGCGCCCGGACCGATGGACGAGGTACACGCAAAAATCTTCATGCGGTTATTCTGTTTGGCGTAGCCGGTCGCGATATGCGACATATCCTGCTCGTTTTTGCCGCCGATGAACGCGAAATCCGGGTTGTCGTAGTTTGCGAGCGCTTCGCCCAGGCCAAGCACGTTGCCGTGCCCGAAAATTCCGATTACGCCGGTGACAAACTTGTTTTCCTTTCCGTCACGCTCAATATACTGCTGGTCGAGAAAGCGCACCAGCGCTTGGCCGACGGTCAGCCGAATGGTTTTCATGAATCATCCCGTCCTTTCACCCGATCAAGCCCTTGCAGCCCAGCATCACCATCTTCTTTTCGGCCTCCTCGCGCACCATCTGGAGCGGCTTTGCAAACAGCTCGGTGCGGTCGAACGCCTTGGGGTTCTTTTCAAACTCGGCGCGCAGCGTGTTGCCGAACGCCATGCGCAGCGCCGTGCCGATGTTAACCTTGCACACGTGCGTCGGCAGCAGCTTTTTCATGTCCGCGTCCTTGATGCCGGTAGAGCCATGCAGCACAAGCGGCACATCGGTCTCCTTTTCAATCTGGGATAGCAGGTCGAAATCGATTACCGCATCCTGCGTTTCCATACGATGCACGTTGCCGACTGAAACCGCCAGCCAGTCCACATGGGTCTCTCTGGCAAAGCGCCCAGCCTCCTTAGGATCGGTCATGGCGGACTTATAATCCTTGCCGCCTGCGCCGTCCGAATAGCCGACCGCGCCGATCTCGGCCTCGACCGCGACGCCCAGCCCGTGTGCCAGCTCGACCACGCGCCGTGTCTGCGCAATGTTTTCCTCAAGCGGGAGCTGCGAGCCGTCGAACATGACTGAGTCGAAACCCGCTTTGCATGCCCGCTCAATCACATTAATGTCGGTCGTATGATCAAGGTGCGCGCACACCGGCACCGACGCGTGCCGGACCAGCATATTGAGCGTGTCCGCCCAGACCTCGATTGGGTATAGGCCGACCGCCAGTTTGTTGACCATCAGCATGACGGGCGCGCCGATCTTTTCCGCCGCGCGGACGATCTCATATGCGTCGTCGAGCGAAAAAACGTTAAATCCGGCAAATACGTGCTTCTCATGCACGGCCTTACCCATCAAGTCGGTAAAAAAGGGTTGAAATTTATTTTTAGGTAATGTAAGCATGGTGTTTTCCTCCTTTTATCCGCGTACCGCCTCATGAGAGGCCATATATTCGTCGCGCTCCGCGCGGGTCGGCATAGCGTCCGAGCAGTCGTTCCTCGAAATGACGATCGAGGACGCGGCCGCGCCGCGCTTCATGCACTCATCGACACGGCAGCCATCAAGCAAACCGCTGATGAACGAAGCCGCGTAGGAATCGCCTGCGCCAAACGTATTGACCACCTTGGCCGGATAAATAACGCCCTCAAAACGGCCGCCATCGGCCGAAAAGCCGTAAGAGCCCTCCTTGCCGTGCTTGACCACGATCACCTTTGCGCTCTTCCCGAATAGGCGGTCGGCGCTTTTCTGGTCGTCCTTGTTCCCCGGATCGACAATACCCTCGATCACGTCAAACTCCTCGCGCGTGCCCAGTATCACGTCGCATTTCTCGCAGGCGAGGTTATAGTAGACCGCCATTTCCTCCTTGCTCTTCCAGGTGAACGGGCGGTAGTCGATGTCCATCATAATGCGGACATTGTGCTTGAGCGCGTACTCGATCGCCACGAACACCGCCTCGCGCGACGGACTGCCAGCCAGCGCGGTTCCCGAAATCATCAAAATCTTGGCCGAGGCGATATAGTCCTCGTTTACGTCGCTCGGTGAAAGGTTGAGATCGGCCGCGTTGTCGCGGTAGAAGATGACGTTGCATTTTTCCGGGCTTAATATCTCGGACACCGCAATCTGGGTATTTGCGCCCGTCTTATCGTAGACGATGCCGCGCGTGTCGATGCCCTGCTGCTGAAAATGTGAAATGATGTAGCGCCCGAAGCCGTCCGGCGCAATTTTCCCAATGAATCCGGTTTTTAGGCCAAGTTTGGCCGTGCCCATCGCGATATTGGCCGGTGACCCGCCGATATACTTGGAAAAGCTCTTGATCTCCTCCATCGGGCAGTTTAAATCATTGGCATACATGTCCACGCCGACGCGGCCGAGCGCAATCACGTCCAGTGGCCGGTTTTGTGCAAATTCCAATTTCATTTTCCGCTCCTTTTCACTCCAGCTCAACCGTTTTGTGCGTGTGCAGCGCCTCGGTCGCGGCATAGGTGACCTCGGTGCACTTGGTGCCGTCGTATACCGTGACCTCGGGCCGCCTGCCCTCGCTGACGCAGTCGACAAACTCCTGCATTTCGAGCTGGAACGCCTCGGCCCAGCGCTCGAGGAAATCCTCGGCGCATTGCTGCACCGCGCCGTTGTGATCGTAGATCAGCACGCGGTTTTTCTCGGGCACCACCGCGATGCGCAGCATGCCTTCCGTTCCTTGTATCTCGGTTTCCACATGCGAGCCGTGCGGCGCGATGCGCCCCGAATCGAACAGCGCCACCGCGCCGTTCCGGAACTCCATCAGCGCGACCGCGTTGTCCACGTCGTCGCACGCCGCGAGCTCATCGTACTTATAGCAGCCGCCCGCGGCGGTGATGCGCGTCACGTCGCTTTCGAGCAGCCAGCGCGCGAGGTCGATGTCATGCACGGTCAGATCGCGGAAGATGCCGCCGCTGGTCGGCGCAAACGGCAGGAAGCTATCGATGCGCGAATCCGGATCGAGGCTGGTGCATTTGACCAAGAACGGCTTTCCGATCTTTCCCTCACGGATCATCTGCTTGGCCGCCGCGTAAGACGGGTCGAACCGGCGCATAAAACCGAGCTGGAACACAAGCTCCGGATGCGCTTCGACCGCCCGCTCGGCTTCCTTGCACTGCGCAACGTCGACCCCGAGGGGCTTTTCAGAAAACACGTGTAGCCCGCGCGCCATCGCCTTGCCGATCTGCTCGCAGTGCTGGCCAGAGGGCGATACGATCACGACCGCCTCCATCTCCTTATCCAGTAAAAATTCGTCGAAATCGGTGTAGCCCGCAGGCACGCCCCAGTTTTCACAAACATAGTCCACCTCGTCCTGCTTGACGCTGCACGCCGCCACCAGCTCGGCGTTCGGGATACGGAACATCAGGTTCGAGGCGTGGCGCATGCCCAGCCTGCCCAACCCCACGATACCGACTTTCACCTTTTTCATCTGTCATCACCTTTCTTCTGCGGTTCTGATCCTGTCATTTCAGATTGCCATGTTTTGTTGCTTGTTTGCCGTTCTTTGCTTTCTCGTTTTCTATACTTCAAATTATATCGGCCGGCCGGCCAATCCGAAAGGAAAATCCTGTGCTGTTTTCCCTAAATTTCAGCCGCTATATGCGGCGATTTGTATTTTATTGCGATGCTTTTCTCAAGCATGTTGACGGCACCCTATATATTTCGCTTCCTTTCTAGCAATTGAAAACAGTAATTGCGTTTTATTGATTTTTACTGTCTTTTTATGTGTTTTCTTCTTGACAAAGGCAAAATTCAGCATATACTTATTACTAAACTAGCAGGGGGTGTTATTATGACGTCCTTAAGCTGGCGCGACGGCATCGCGCCTCCCCAGTTGCTGTATGTGGACGACACGACAGCCGCACATCATATCCACTGCATGCACAAGCACAATCGCATCCTGGAGATCCTGCTTATTCAAAACGGCCACGGCGTGTATTGCGTCGAGGACGAGCGCTATTTGATCGAAAGCGGCGACGTCATTATCTGTAACGCCGGCAGCATCCACGACCAGATCCCTGCGGACGGCGAGCCCTATGTCACCTCGTGCATCGGGCTGACCGAGCTGCAAATGCCCGGCCTGCCGCCAAACTGTCTGATCGCGCCCCACTCCCCCTCGCTATTCCACCACCCGGCACAGTTCCGGGAGCTTTGCGCACTCACCGCGTTGATCCGCAGCCATGTGAAGGCCGCGCGTTACAGCGAGTCCGACCGGCTGCTGACCGGCCACCTGACCATCTGCCTGCTCGAACAGGTGACGCAGATGATTGCGCTATGGCCGCGCCGCCTGCCCCAGCGCGACGAGCCGCTCGTACGTCAGATCAAGGGCTATATCGACGAACACTATGCCGACGACCTCTCTCTGGCGCAGCTCAGCACGCTGTTTTACATCAGCCCCTACCACCTGTCCCACCTGTTCAAAAAGCATTTTGAATACCCGCTCATGCAATATGTCATCCGGCGGCGCATCGGCGAAGCGCAGTCACTGCTGATGGGCACGCGCGCCAGCATCACCGATATCGCCGCCCAGACCGGCTTTGCCGATACCAGCCATTTCAGCAAGCTGTTTGTCAAATACGTCGGCATGAGCCCGAGCGAATACCGCAAATACCGCAGCGAAAAAGCGCCGTAAGCGGCAAAAAGCCTCGTTTTGCATACCACAGCCACGATCCGTGCATGCTAAAGGCGAGGTGATGGAACATGCAGGACGAAACGAAGGGCGAACTGCCCCTCGGGTTTGGAATGGCGCTTGCGCAGAACCCGGAAGCGATGGCGTGCTTCGCGCGCCTGTCCCCCGCCGAGCGCGACGCGGTGCTCGAACGCTCGCGCCACGCGCAATCGCGCGGCCAGATGCAGCAGCTCGTAAACGACCTGATGCCGGACTGAAAGAAGCCCCTCTCCTATACAGAGAGGGGCTTCTTGCTTTGCGCAGGCATTGCGCGTATAATGGAAAAAACACCTATGGAGGATCATATGGATTTTGCAATCATCGGCTGCGGCCGCATCGCGGACAACCATTTGGACGCCGCTCTGCAAAACGGCATGCGTGTTTCCGCGCTGTGCGACATCAGCAGGGACAGCATCGCGCGCGTTTCTGAGAAATTCGGCCTGTCCGGCGCCGTCCATTATACCGATTACCGTCAAATGCTCGCGGAAAATCCGCCCGATCTTGTCACGGTAGCCACAGGCAGCGGCATGCACGCGCAAATGACGCTCGACTGTCTCGAGGCGGGCTGCCATGTCATCGTGGAAAAGCCGATGGCGCTGAGCCTTGCCGACGCCGACCGTATGATCGCGCTGGCTGAAAAGAAACATCTCCAGCTCTGCGTCTGCCAGCAAAACCGCTTTAACAAGGCGGTGCAGCGCATCCGCCGCGCAGTGGAGGACGGTTCGTTCGGCCGCCTTTATCACGGCACGGCGCATGTGCGCTGGCACCGCGATACCGCATATTACGATTCGGCGGCCTGGCGCGGCACCTGGGAGGCAGACGGCGGCTGCCTGCTCAACCAGTGCATCCACACCATCGACCTGCTGCGCTGGATGCTGGGCGACGAGGTCGACGAGGTCGTCGGCCTAACCGCCAATCTGGCGCACCCCAATATCGAAACAGAGGACGTCGGGCTAGCCATGGTGCGCTTCCGCAACGGCGCGCTCGGCCTGATCGAGGGCACGGTCAACGTGTATCCGGAAAACCTGGAAGCCGCGCTTTACTTATTTGGCGAAACCGGCACGGTCAAAGCGGCCGGAGAGGCGGTAAACCGGCTGGATATCTGGCGGTTCGCCGATCAGGACGACGCGGAGGAAAAAGCGGTGCGCGCGCAGTGCAGCGAGGAGATCGACAGCGTGTACGGCTTCGGCCACGTCCCGCTTTACGCCGATATGAAAGACGCGATCGAGACCGGGCGCGCGCCGCTGGTCGACGGTCACGCGGGCCGGCGTGCGCTCGAACTCGTCCTTGCGATCTATCTTTCGAGCAGGGAAAACCGCCCTGTCAAGCTGCCGCTGCACGATATCGGCACGCTGGACTTCAAAAAATAAGCGCTAAAAAAGCACACTCTCTCAAGAGGAGTGTGCTTTTCTTTTACAAGTGGAACCGCCGCTGAAACTCGCCCTTGATGGTCTGCCACTGGAACAACAGCAGCACCGCGAGCAGCGCGACTGACAGCCCCGAACAGATGAGCGATGGCAAGACAACGCCGATCTTTCCGCAGGCCACCAGCACGGCGGGCACGAGCCCCAGCACGCACGCAGCGACGAATCCGCCCGCAAACGCGCGCACCGGCAGCTTCAGGGCGGGCGCGAGCACCAGCATGGTCAGCAGCGCCGCGACGCACACACATGGCAGCACAAAATCGAGCGACCAGCCGCGCCAGCCCGTCCACCAATCCCAAGCGACCGACAGCGCGGGGATCAAAAACGCCTGCCACGCAATATTCTGCATCACATCGCGGCGGTACGCCACGCCGATCGCCGACGCGACCCACACGCACGCCGCGCCGACCACAACGAACAGCGACCACCAGACCCGCGTCGACACCGCCAGATTGACCAGCACGCACACCGCGCTGACCAAAATCGCGATCAGCGCCAGTACGCGCAGGATCAGGCCGCTCGTAAGGCGCGTTTTCTGAAGCGCGGGAAACACCTCGGTATCCGGCGCGGGCTCGCCGGCCAGTTCGCCGCCGCACAGCGGGCAGCAGCGTTTGTGCCCGGCGACGGTCACGTGGCAGTAGGGGCAGTGCTGCATACGGGTTCCTCCTCGTGGTATTCATTGCTGCGGATCTCAAGATCCACGCCCGCGTCCGTCAGATGCGCGAAAAAGCGGCGCTGGATCTCGGTCGATTCAAAGGCCGACGTAAAGCCAAAATGCAGGCTGTTTCCAAACGTGCAGGTGCACAGCTGCAGCGCGCCGGTCGACATAAACACGCCGAATCCGCGCACATAAGGCCACAGCGCCTCGGGCAGCCGGAACTTGCCGACATTCGAGAGCGCAGCGGTCTCGCCCATGTCCGCGATGTCTCCCGACAGGCGCAGAACCGGGTTTTTGAGCAGCAGCGGGATCGGCCGCAAAAACGGGTTGTGCTCGAGCGCGGCCATCTGGTTCATCCGCGCGGCGAGACGTTCGGGCGTCAGCTCGGCTTTGAACGCCGCCGCGGTCGATTGCAGGATATCCTCAAACGTGCCGGGTTGGTTTTTGAAATGATAGGCCACACGGATCGTGCTGAAAAAATTGCGCGTTGTATCCGAGGGGAAAAAGCCCCGCAGGTCGACCGGCACGGTCAGCACGACCGGTCGTTTCTCATGCCGCACATACATTTCCTCATGGATGGCCGCAAACAGCACGGCGGCCAGATAGACGGTCAACGTCGCGCCGTACCGGTGCGCGGCGTCAAGCGCCTGGCGCACGTCGCACACGCCCTCCAAGATGGTCAGCCCGCCGTCCGGCCGGCGCGCCCCCCGCAGGCGGTACGCCCGTCCCGCGCCCCCAACCTTGGCACCCCCGTGCGGCTTATAATATTTTTGAAAGCTGTCCGCGCGGCGTTCGGACACCGCGGCGCGGCGCGGTTCTCCGGCCGCCAGCTCCGGATGGCGAAGCGCAAGGTACGCGGTCACCAGCGCCTCAAAAAACGCAATTGCGCCCGCACCGTCCGCCAGCACATGAAACACATCGATATTGATTTTATGCCGCCAATAGCTGACCTCGAACAGCAGCGACCGGCTGCCCTCATACAGCGGCGCGCAGGGCGGGCGCGATTCGGGTGAAACGCGCGGGCGCAGCGTCGTCTGCTCTAAATAATACCAGAACACACCGCGCCGCAGCACCATCGACATGTGCGGAAACCGCGGCAGCGTATCCTCCAGCGCACGCTGGAGCAGTTCAGGATCTACCTGTCCGGTGAGTTCGCACGACAGCCGGAACACCCCGGTATTCGCTCCGTGTGCGGTCGGCGGGAAAATCTTGGCGGCATTGTCGAGCCGCGCCCAGGTCATTGGTTTTTTTAGTTCTTTCGGCATGAAGCAGCCTCTCCGTTTAAGAAATGGTCGATCATATCATAGGTGTGGCGCACCTGCGAAAACCGCATGGAAAGCGAAAAATATCCGTGCAGCGCGTCCGGCATGCGGTACAGCGCGACCTCGTTGCCCGCACGGCGCAGCGCATAGCCGTAGGCCTCGCCCTCATCGCGCAGCGGATCGAACTCCGCGGTGACGATCAGCGTGCGCGGCTGGTTTGTCAGATCCTCCGCAAGCAGCGGCGCAAAATATGGGTTTTTACGGTTCTCCTCATTGCCGCCCGCGTACAGCTCCATATATTCGCGCACCCGCTTGGCGGTGAGCAGAAAATTGTCCCCATTTTCACGCACGGAATCGAACGGCGTGGTCTCGGTGTGGTCGTTATAGGTGGCGGGATAGATCAGGATCTGCTGCGCCACGTGAAACTCCCCCCGGTCGCGCGCCATGAGCGACACAGCCGCCGCCAGGTTGCCGCCGGCGGAGTCGCCGATCAGCGTGATCTCGCTCGACTGTACGCCGAATTGCTCGGGGTTTTGATAGACCGCCCGCGCGGCGGCATAGCAATCCTCCAGCCCTTCGGGGAACACATGCTCGGGTGCAAGCCCGTATTCGACTGACGCGACCCGGCAGCCTGTTTTTTTCGCGAGGTTTTTGCACACACTGTTATAGGTGTCCACGCTTTCGAGCACCCAGCCGCCGCCGTGGAAAAACAACAAAAGGCGCTGGTCGGTCTGCTTTTTCGGCGTATAAATGCGCACGCGCACCTCGTGCCCGTCCCGCTCGATTTTTTGATCCCAGAGCTGGTAAATGGGTGACAGCGGCGCTTTGAGCCCGCCGATCGCGCGCTCGACTCGGTAGGTCTTGCCGATCTCCAGCGTGTTCGCCGGATAGCTCAGCGCACGCAGCGCGGCGCGCATGGTCTTGTTGATGGCCATAAAAGGCTCCCCATTTCTATCTTTCAGTGGTCTTAGTATACCACCGATCGCGCGCGAACGCAAAGCCAAAGCGTTTTACACGAATTTTACATTTCCCCCCGCCTCTGGCACTTGACGAAGCGCCGTTTTTTTCCCATAATAGGGTTAGACGGCATTTACCGAATAAAGGAGAACGTATGAGCGAACATCTTGAAGAACTGCGCGCCAAACAAGGCTTCATCTGCGACATGGACGGCGTGATCTATCACGGCAACCGGCTGCTGCCGGGCGTGACCGAGTTTGTATCCTGGCTGCAGCGCGAGGAAAAGCGCTTTTTGTTTTTGACCAACTCCTCCGAGCGCTCGCCGCGCGAACTGCAGCAGAAGCTCGGCCGCATGGGATTGGACGTGGGCGAAGAACATTTCTACACCTCGGCGCTCGCGACCGCGAAATTCGTCGCCAGCCAGGCGCCCGGCTGCACAGCCTATGTGATCGGTGCGCCCGGTCTGGTGGGTGCGTTATACGACGTTGGCATTTTGATGAACGATGTCGACCCCGACTATGTCATCTGCGGCGAGACCAACGCCTATAATTACGAGACTATCCTCAAAGCAGTTGGCTTTGTGCAGCGCGGCGCACGCCTGATCGCTACCAACTCCGACCTCACCGGCCCCAGCGAGACCGGCATAATCCCGGCCTGCCGGGCGCTTGTCTCGCCCATTGAGCTCGCGACCGGAAGGCCCGCCTATTACGTCGGCAAGCCCAATCCCCTGATGATGCGCACCGGCCTTCGCATGCTGGGCGTGCACTCGCACGAGGCCGCCATGATCGGCGACCGCATGGACACCGACATCGTCGCGGGCATCGAGTCCGGATTGGACACCGTGCTCGTGCTCTCCGGCTGCACGGCGCGCGAGGAGGTGCAGAACTATGCCTACCGCCCGCACCATATTCTAAACGGCGTGGGTGAGATCCCCGGCTGACGATGGCAAATCCATAACAAATAAAAACGAAGCCGCGTTAAACGGCTTCGTTTTTTATTGCTGGTTTATGTCGTTTACCGCATTGCATGTTCACGGTCCGGTTTTGAAGCCGCTTCTCTGTCTTCAAACACCTGAGCGCGCAGGATCTCATCCATTTCCCGCTTGCTACGCGGCTTGCGGCGGTCAATCTGAGAAATATAGAGGTATTTCCGGATGACAAACAGCATGCCCACCGCCAATACGGCCAAAAGATTTTCCAACGGCGCGGTGTGTTCAACGATCATCTGACGCGCGACCGCCAGCAGCATCACGTCGACCACTGAGTCGATCGTGTAGCTGGTGATCATCTTGATCAGCTCAATGCCAATGATGATAAAGCATGCGTCGCTCAGCCGATGTTGCAAATAGTCCGGCTCAGAAAATAAAGAGCCGAAGTCCGTCGTGCAGACCATGCCGATACCTGATACCAAGCAGGCAAATAGGATGATCACGCCGAGTGCAATTTCGATGGCTGTCGCGGCAGAGGAAAGCTTGTCGCGCAGATCAGAATTCATGTGTTGTCTCCTTTTTCTTGCGGTTTTTTTTATTATAACATGCATCGCCCGCAGTCTCAAGAGGCTGCGGGCGATTTGTGGGAAAGGGGGATTGGGATTGTTAAGGTTTAGCCGATGCCGCCGTAAATCGCGCCGGCAATTAGAGCAATCAGCGCGAGCGGCACGTAAATAAACTTTCCAAGCGGATAGAACCAGCTTCCGATCGGTTTCTTTGCGCCCTCGTTGACCGCGCCCAGTGCGGACTCCTTCTTAAGCACCCAGAAGAACATGATGCCGGCAAGCATAGCGCCCAACGGGCAGATATAAATTGAAACGACATCCATCCACTGCGAGGTCCACGGCTGGATGCAGAGGGATACAATCGCACCGATAATGCCGATCCCGCCGACCGCAGCCACGCGGTTAAACTTCAGCTTCTCCTGCAGGAACGCCACAGGCGCTTCATACAAGTTCACGATGGAGGACACCCCCGCGAACAGCACACAGATAAAGAATATCATGCCGATAATGCGCCCGCCCGGCATCGCGTTAAACACATTGACCAGATAGACAAACATCAGGCCGGGGCCGCCCTTTACTTCGCTGATGCCCGCGCCCAGAACCGACGCCATGGCCGGGATGATGACGAAAGCTGCCAGCAGAGCCGCCAAGGTGTCAAAGATCGCAACATTTCGCGCGGAGTTCGGGATATCCTCTTTTTTGCCTAAGTATGAGCCGTAAATGACCGAGCCGTTGCCCGCAACCGACAGCGAGAAGAACGCCTGGCCGAACGCGAACACCCAGACCTCGGGATTGAGCAGGCCTTTGGGACTCAGGGTAAAGATGTACTTATAGCCCTCGGAGGAGCCGGGAAGCGTTGCGATGTAAATGCCAAGGCCCAGGAACAGGAAAAACAATATAGGCATCATGATCTTGTTGGCTTTCTCAATGCCGCCCGCAACACCCAGCGCCATAATAACTAGTGAAGCGACTAGACCTATGAGTTGCCACACGCCGTTGCCGATGCCGAAGAAGCCGTTTGAAGCCATCATGCCGATCGCTTCGCCCAAATGCTCAGCTTCCGGTGCAGTCGCGCCGAATGCGCCGCCAATGGCGTTCATGTCGGTGCCCAGACCGAACAGTCCGCCAGAAATGCTCATAAACGTATACTTGAAAATCCAGCCCAGAACGACCGTATAGCCGATGGCCAGCATCAACGCGCCAATAATCGGCAATGCGCCAATAATTTCGCCGGATTTCTTTTTACCGGTGCGTTCTTCGGTGCACATGCCGAACGCGCCGACCGGTCCCGCGCTTGCGCGGCGGCCGAGTGCGAATTCCTCCATAACGCCCGAGGAGGCAATCAGTACCACAAAGATGAAATACGGAAGCAGGAAAGTCAGCCCGCCGTATTTCTGTACCATGATCGGGAAGCGCCAGATGTTGCCCATGCCGACCGCCGAGCCGATACAAGCCAGGATGAAGCCCCACTTGCTTCTAAAGCCATCGCGGGTAGTGGTCTCGTTACTCATTTGTAGTCACACCCCTTTTTCTCTCTGCTGATAATACCCCTTTTAAAAACGCCCGCGGAAACTATTTCGTTTTCCGCGGGCGTTTTTGCCTGATTCATCTCCTGCGCTCTTTCCACGCGGCGCAGGTTACGCACTGGTTTTACCGGTTGTCAGATGTAGATTCTTACTTGTTCGGATACGGCTCAAGGAACGCGTGGAAGTGGCGCATCGGCAGATTATGGCCCCAGACGATCCGCATGTTGGGGATATTCTCCCGGTCCTCATACAACGCCTTGACCGCCGCGATGACGTAATCGAGATGCTCCTGCGTCAAACGGCTGCGGTCGATCGCGAAGCGGACGACGTTGCACACCTCGGCCTGCTGCTCGGGTGTTTTCAGGTCGTACTCCATCGAATAATCGCCCAGCTCGGAGGTGCGGATGCCGTAACGGCGGATCAGCTCGATGCTGAAGCCCTGGCCGGCAAAGGTCTCGTGGCCGCGCTTGTTATCGAAGAATTCGTCCATGTTGATGTATACAGCGTGCCCGCCTGCAGGGAGCACGACGCCCTTGACGCCCGCATTGTAGAAGCCCTCGGCCAGATAGTTGCACTGCTGCACACGCTCGTGCAGGTAGTTGAAATCGCAGCTCTCATATAGGCCGACCGCCAGCGCCATGATATCACGGCCGGACATGCCGCCGTAGGAATCGTTGCCGTAGCAGGAAATCTGCTTGACCTTGAGCAGAACGCCTACGTCTGTCTTAATCGAGCCGTCTTCATTAAAGTCGGAGAACTTTTTCCAGAAGCGGCCCTTGTCGCGGAACGCGAGCATGCCGCCCATGTTGGAGTGTCCGTCCTTCTTGGCGGACATGGTGAACGCGTCGCAGTAGGAGAACATTTCGGTGGCGATTTCGGCGATAGACTTATCGGCGTAGCCCTCTTCATTCATCTTGATGAAGTAAGCATTTTCAGCCCAACGCGCAACGTCGAACACCAGCGGGATGTCGTACTTCTGGGATACACGGCTGATCTCGCGGATGTTGGCCATCGAGACCGCCTGACCGCAGACCGGATTGTTGGTGATGCAGGTGAAGATCAGCGGCACGTTCTCAACGCCGACCGCCTCGATCAGCTGCTCGAGCTTTTCAATATCCATGTTGCCCTTGAAGGGGTTCTTCTCATAGCGGCCGCCTTCGGGAACTTCCCACAGCAGCTGCTTGTTGTACAGATTACGCGGCACCGAGCCCATCTGCTTGATGTTACCCTCAGTGGTGTCAAAGTGGCCGTTGGACGGAATGGTGAACACCTTACCCGGCTCGCGCTGGGCGAGGATCTTTTTGACGATCTCCATCAGAACGGACTCCGCCGCGCGGCCCTGCTGGATGATAAAGGCGTTCGGGCGCTCCATCTGCGCCGCGCCGCCGTTAAACAGGCCGCCCTCGTATTCGCAGAGGTAGACTTCGTCCATCATCTTTTCCACGTCGCGGCAGTCGGTGCGGACAAGGTCGATGATCTTTTTCCAGTTCTTCTCGCCGCCGCGCTCGAAGATATCGCGGAACGTGTCGAGCAGGACGTAGTAACCGGTGTTGCGGCCATAGGCCTCGTCGCCCAGGAACAGGCTCGCCCACTGCTGGTTGGTCATCGCGGTGGTGCCCGAGTCGGACAGCATATCAACGGTCAGCATGCCGGAAGGGAATGCAAACTCATTATAATGGGTGGATTTCAGGGCGCGCTCGCGCTGTTCGACCGTGACGGCCGGGATATCGCGCACGGCAAATGCGCAGTGGCGCGGGGTGGGAACATTCAGCGGATACTCTTTCATAATACTATAACCTCCATTTTTGGGCGCTTTGCGCCATCATTGTTAGAGGATACCCCGGTCGTCGTTCTCCGGTTTCCCGGTTTCTGCGACTGGCGGACAGCACCTTACCTGAATTAGAGTAACTGAGGCTGGTTTCAGCCGAGCATTGCGATAACCTCGATTTCGACGAGCGCATCTTTCGGCAGGCGCGCGACCTCGACCGCGCTTCTCGCCGGGAAACCGCCTTCGCCAAAGAACGTGGCGTAAACCTCGTTCATCGCGGCAAAATCGTTCATGTCGTTCAGAAATACGGTGGTCTTGATCACACGGTCCATGCCCACGTTGGCCTCAGCCAGAATCGCCTTGACATTTAGGAGCGACTGCCGGGTCTGCGCCGCGATCCCCTCTGGGAACGCGCCGGTAGCCGGGTCGATCGGGAGCTGACCCGAAGTGAACAGCAGGCCCCCTGTCGCGACGGCCTGTGCATATGGGCCGATCGCCGCAGGCGCGCGGTCCGTGCTGACGATTTGTTTCATCCAATTCCGCCTCCTTTTCTCTGTGCAATAAATTTATCACGTCTCAAATCTTTTGTCAATTCGATTTTGTGCATTTTGTATGATTGTGCAGTTTTGTTTTTTCGTTTTATGGAAATTATCCATAGGCTTTAGCGACTTTGTTGAGAATTTTTTCTTTTAATTGTGATAAATTATCCCACCCTTGTTTTGACAAAGCTGCGAACGGTACGATATAATATATTTATGAGTCCGGCGGCCTGCCGGGCCGCAGATTTTCGCAGCATAAGAAGAATTGAGGTGAGGGCATGGCTAATCCGTTGTTACAGCACTATGTGAAGCTGACCGAGTTCCTCGGACACGCCCTGGGTCCGGATTACGAAGTTGCACTGCACGATCTTACCGATAAAAACCGATCGATTATCGCTATTGCGAACAACCATGTAAGCGGCCGCGAAGTCGGCGCGCCGCTGACCAATGTGGCGCTTCAGATCCTGATGGATAAAAGCTATGAGAAAAACGACTACCGCCTGCATTACTGCGGCGTATCCGCATCCGGCAAGACCCTGCGCTCGTCCACACTGTTCATCAAGCAGAACGGCAAGCTGATTGGAATGCTGTGCATCAATTTTGACGACAGCCGCTATCAGGCGGTCGGCGAGGAGATCCTCAAGCTGTGCCACCCGGATACATTTGTGGACACGGCGGTTAAGCGCTCCATACGCGGGCCTTTCACCGAGCAAGTGCCCGCTCCCTCGACCGAGAGCTTCCACAACTCGATCGACGCGGTAGCAGGCGACGCAGTCGCGCGCGCTTTAGCCGCGCTCGGTGTGACCGCCGACCGTCTGACGCCGGACGAACGCATCCAGATCATCACCCAACTCGAAACGGGCGGCATCTTCCTGCTCAAGGGCGCGGTCAAAGACGTAGCCGAGGCGCTGCATTGCTCGCAGGCCAGTGTATACCGCTACCTGTCGCAGGTCAAGCGCGACGAACCATAAAGGAGGCCGCTATGCTGATCCCACTGACTGCCGCCGAAATCCCGGCGTTCACTGCCGGCTGCACGCGCGAGCACGTATTTGGCTCCAAGGCGCTCACCGCGCTTCGCGCCTATGGCTTGGGCGATCCGCGCGCACGTTTTTTCGTGTGCATGAAAGGTCATGAGCCCGCCGCTTCCCTATATCTGTCCGGCGGCGTTCTGGTCATCTCCTCGGACGACCGCGCCGACCCCGCGCCCATTGCGGATCTTGTGCGGCGCGAAAACGTCACCGAGGTGGATACCAACTGGCAGCAGTGTCAAGCATTGCAGGCCATGCTCGGCGGTACGACAGAAAGCTCGTATTACATGGTATACCGTGGCCCTGCGTTCGATGAGGATTTTCCAGACATCCAGCCAGGCGAGCTTCCGGCCGTTTTTTCCATTTTACAGCAAAGCCATGCGTATTACCGAACGCACCTGCACTTTGAAAGCTGGGCCGCCGACCTGTCGCAGCGGCTCGACCGCGGACTGACCGAAGTCTATCAGCTCATGCTGGACGGCACGCCGGTCGGCACAGGCTGCATCGCGTCCGAGGACGACGAGTGCGGCGTGATCGCGGCGGTTGCCGTCCTGCCGGAATACCGCCACCGCGGGCTGGGCGCGCGCATCAGCCGCTTCCTCACGCGGCGCATCCGGGAAAAAGGCAAAACGCCCCGTCTGATCGCGGGATACGACGCGGTAGCCGAGCTGTACCGCCAGATCGGCTTCGCGCCCTGCGGGCGCTGGGGCGAGTTATATTTATAGGGGGATGGTTTCCATGCGTTATATCGATCTTAGAAGCGATACCGTCACGCAGCCCACGCAGGCTATGCGGGACGCGATGGCGCACGCCGCGGTGGGCGACGACGTGTTTGACGACGACCCGACCGTCAAGGAGCTCGAGGCGTATGCCGCAGGGCTGCTCGGCAAGGAGGCGGCGCTGTTCGTCACATCGGGCACGCAGGGCAATGCGTGCGCGCTGCTGGCATGGACCCGGCGCGGCGACTGCGTCGTGCTCGCGCCGACCTCGCATATCGCCGACCATGAGGCCGGTTCCTACGCCCAGCTTGCGGGCGTTTCCGTGCGATTTCCCAAATCGTCGGACGGGGCGATGGATCCCGATTCCGTCCGCGCGTGCCTGACGGACGATTCCGATTTGCAGACCGCTCCCGCCAGTTTGGTCGTGATGGAAAACGCGCATTCGACAGGCGCGGCCGTGCCGCTCGCCAACATGAAAGCGGTCTACGAGGTCGCGCATGAAAAGGGCATTCCCGTCCATTTGGACGGCGCGCGGCTTTTTAACGCCGCCGCCGCGCTCGGCGTGCAGGACGTCAAAGAGCTGACACAGTACGGCGATACGGTGATGTGCTGCCTGTCCAAGGGGCTGTGCGCCCCGGTGGGTTCGATCCTCGCCGGACCCAAAGACGTGATATACCGCGCCAAAAGAGCCCGTAAGGTGCTAGGCGGCGGTCTGCGGCAGGTCGGTTTTCTCGCGGCAGCGGGCAAGCTCGCGCTGACCGATATGACCGCCCGCCTTTGGGAGGATCACGAAAATGCAAAATATCTCGGCGCACTGCTGGACAAAATCGAGGGCGTGCACGTTTTCCACAGCCGCATCCAAACCGATATGGTCTTTTTCACCGCCGATTGGGACGCGGACAAGGCTGCGCGCTACCCGTCCTATATGCTGGAGCGCGGCATCAAGGTGACCGGGCTGCTAGGCGGCGAATACCGCATGGTCACTCATCACGATATTTCAAAAAGCGACTGTGAAGCGGCGGCCGCCGCCGTGCAGGGGTTTGCTATGGAGGGATAGCATGTACGCGCAATATTTCCGGCGCATGCTCTGGCTTGCCGCCGGCATGCTGGTCAGCGCGGTCGGCATCGTGATGATGCTGCAGGCCAATATCGGCCTCGAGCCTTGGAGCGTTTTGCAGCAGGGCATGGCGCAGACCATCCATATCACTTACGGCACTGCGTCGGTCATTGTCGGCGCGGGCGCCATCCTGATCGCGGTGCTGTGCGGGGAAAGCTTTGGTTTTGGCACGATCATCAACATCGTCCTGTGCGCGGTGTTCATTGACGCGCTGCTGTTCCTCGGCTGGATCCCGCAGATGACCGGGCTCGCTTCCGGCCTGCTCATGCTGGCCGCCGGGCTGGAGCTTCTGGCGCTCGGCACTTGGATGTACATGAAATCGGCGCTCGGCGCGGGTCCGCGGGACGCGCTGATGGTCGCACTTGCGCGAAAGACCGGCCGTTCGGTCGGCCTGTGCCGCGCGACAGTCGAGGTCTTTGTCATCCTGACCGGCTGGCTGCTCGGCGGACAGGTCGGCGTGGGCACTGTGGTCGCCGCGCTCGGCTTGGGTTCCCTGTTCAACATCAATTTCCATCTGCTCGGCTTTCACGCGGCCGAGGTGCACCAGGAGAGCGTTGCCGAAACGCTCCGTATCCTGCGGCAGGGCGGTAAAAAACCTTAAAGAAAAAGAGCGGGGCAAAAGCCCCGCTCTTTTTTTCTCATCCCGCCTGCACGCCGCTGTATGGCAGATAGGCCTCTTCCCCAAAGAGGAAGGCTCCGTCCCCATACCAGTTTTCCAGCACGATATGGCCGTTTATTTTGGAACAGTGCGCCAGCAGCCACATTTCGCCCATTTCCGCGTGGGCGTCTATCGCCTCCGGCTCTGGGATCACACCGTACTGCTCGATACCGCTGATCGCAAGGCAAACCGTAAAGCTATCGTATTCCTCTGGCGGGAAGCTGTCTGATTGCGGATAAAGCCCATCCTCCGGATCATTCCACCAGCACCATGCCTCGCCGCGCTCGGTATAGTGCCATTCGTCATCCCGGGTGAGCACATAGGTGTCATCCTCATCGATGGACAGCGTAAATTCGCCGCCGTCCGGCAGACTGATGACGCCGCCCCCGCCAAACACCGAGTTGGCCCATATCAAGTCGCTCGAACCATCATCCTCCGGCGCGGGCGTAGCCTGCGCGGAAGCGCCGCCCTGCGGAAGATCCTGCGCCCAGTGGCTGACGTCATAGGCGCGGTTACTGATGTATTCAAACGCCGCCGGCAGAAGCGCCGAAAGCGCGATCACGATCGTCAGCACCGCGCCTGCCGCTTTCTTCGCCTGCCCCTTGCTCCCCGCGGACGAGGAAGCCCTTTTGCTTTTGTCCGTATATTTTTGCGCATAGGTCTGGTGCGTGCAGGTATCTTTTGTGTGGGATGTATGCGTCCCATCAGTGTACCGGGGTACCGACAACCGGCCGCGCGCGCCCGCCCGCGTGCCGCACATCGGGCATTCGCGTTCGCTGTCCTCATAGTTGACGCCGCAGTTCTGACATTTCATAAAAAACGCGCCCCCCTTTCCCTGCTGTTATCATAACAGAGAATCCGAGAGCGCGCAAGCTATTTAAAACGTCCGGGCAAGCGCGGTGAGCTGCGCATGGTCGAATAGGCGCACCTGTTGGATGCCTGCATGCTCGGTCACGCCCGGACCAATATTGGGATGTATGGTCGACCAGGCGAAATCGAACGCAAACAGCACAACCAGCGCGGCGCACAGTACATTCCGCCCCGCTTTCGGCAGTCTGCCGATCCGCGCGGCGAGCGCAGGTGCAGCCGCATAGACCGCTACGCAGCAGCCCACGCCGAACAGCAGCATGGTTTCCAAGCAGATGCGTCCGCCAATGTTGAAAGTATAGGTGCTGTAATCCCACCAGCGCAAGCCGTAAACCGCCTCCAGATAAACGCTTGTCCCGTATTCGATCGCGCCGCACAGCAGCGCCGATGCGGCAAACAACATTTGCGGCCGGTCGGCCAGCCGCCGTAGCAGAATGACCACTGCGACACCGCCCGCGCCGTAGATCGGCAGCCACGGCCCAAGCAGCGTGCCGCGGTTGACCAATTCGCCGTCAAACACGACATGAAGCATGACTTCCCACAGCCATCCCGCCATGGAAAAGGCGAAAAACAGCAGGGTCAGCGTCTGGACCGAGTATTTCTCGCCGGCTGAGCGTATCCGTCTAGCCGCTATTTCCCGATAAACTGCTACCATAATGTTTTCCTCCTTTCGATGCTTTCATTGTACCTTACAGCTCTTTCGATTTCCCCTAAAGAAATCTTAAGATTTACGAAAGGGGGATGCGTTTTTGCGCATCCCCCAAGCCGCTTTATTCTAAATTGAGCTTGTTTTGCAGGATATAGCGCGTTCCAAAGAAAAACGCTGCGCCGGGAATCGCCGAGGCGACGCACATCAGCAGCAGTACGACGTGGATCTGCGCCGCTTCCGCCAGATAGGTGACCCAGCCGAACATTGCATTGTAAATGCCGCTGTCACCCGCCATGATGACCATAGCGAACAGGAACTGCAGCACGGTCGACAGCACAAAATACCAGACGACCGCCATCGCGACGCGGTGCTTTTTTGCGAGATGGCCGAGCGCGATGCAAGCATACATAAACAGAATGCTGCCCAAGCTCATGATGACCAGCATGACAATTGCCTCGAAGATATACAGCAGGCCGTTTGCCACGCCAAACTCGGTGCGTGTAAGCACACGGAAGAAATCCGCGATGAAGCTCGCAAAGTCCACCGGGAAAGAGCTGGATGCCGCCAGAATCACCACGCTGAGCATCGCGGTGATGCCGCTCAAAACGCACATGACAAAGGCGATGATGGTTTTGGACCAGATATGCTGCGCGGGCGTGACCGGCAGGGTGAACATCAGGTAGCCCTCGTCGCCCAGCAGGCTCTTATAGAACCGCTGCAGCAGGATGACCGCCGTGACCACGAAAACCGCGACCATCACGCCGAAATAGGCGAACGCGGCCAAAAGCTGCGGGATGCCGTGCAGCATGTTTTGCAGATGCAGCACTTCCATCAGGCGGTTGATCAGCGCAACGACCAAGACACCGCCGTAAACAGGCAGGCAGGCGCGCGCGCACGCTTTCCATTCATATTTTAAAAGCTTCAGCATGCGAACACCTCCCTGAACAGCATATCGACTGACTTTCCGTGCTCTTCGCGAATGGTATCGACGCTTTCATGCAGCGTCAGCACACCGTTCTTAAGGAAGATCACTTCGTCGAGCACGCGCTCGATGTCGGCGATCAGGTGCGTGGACAGCAGCACGGTCGCTTCCTCGCTGTAGTTGGACAAAATTGTGTTGAGGATGTAGTCGCGCGCCGCCGGGTCGACGCCGCCGATCGGCTCGTCGAGCAAATAAAGCTGCGCCTTGCGGCTCATCACTAAAATCAGCTGCACCTTTTCTTTCGTGCCCTTACTCATGGTCTTCAGCCGGTCAAACGGACTGATCTGCAGCGCCTTGAGCATATCGTTCGCCTTGACCTTATCAAAATCCTTGTAGAAATCCGCAAAGAAGTCCAGAAGGTCGCAGGCTTTCATCCAGTCGTTCAGGTACGGACGGTCGGGCAGATAGCTCACCACCTCGTGGGTGTGCTTGCCCGGTTTTTCGCCGTCGATCGTGACGCTGCCGCTCGTCGGCTGGATCAGGCCGTTTAACAGCTTGATCGCCGTCGTCTTGCCCGAGCCGTTCGGCCCTAAAAGGCCGATGAACCGGCCGCGTTCCAGATTCAGATTGAGATTGTCGAGCGCGCGCACGCTGCCGTAGCTCTTGCTCAGCGCCTCGCAGACGACCAAATCATTTGTTTTCTGCATCATTCTTCCCCTCCCCCGCGCTGTGCTTGCGCAGCAGCGCTTCGATTTGCTGCTCGTTATAGCCGAGCAGGCTCATTCCGGCCAGAAATTCCGCGATGCGGTCGGCCGCAATTTTCTCACGCACGCTATCGATCATCTGACTGTCCTCCGTGACATATCGCCCGCTTGTGCGGTTGGTGTGAAGCAGCCCCTCGCGCTCCAGATCGGCAAGCGCGCGCTGCATTGTGTTCGGGTTGACGCCGGCCTCCGCAGCCAGCTCGCGCACCGGCGGCACCTTGTCCCCCGGCTGCAATTGTCCGCTGACGATCTCTTCGGTCAGCCGCTCCATGAGCTGCTGATAGATCGGGCGGTCGCCCCGTATCTGCCACTGCATGGACTCACTCCTCTCTGTACTTCTGTACTATGATGTTAATACAATAATACTATTACACAGATTTGTCAAGGGGTTTACAAAAAAAATTTAATTTTTTCTTTTCCTATGGTATACTGAATACTAATGGAGGGGAATTACATTGAAGATTTATCCGCATCTGCGCGTGATCTGGCTGGCCACGCTGGTCTCCGCGCTGACCGTGTTCACCGTGCTGCCCGAGTCGCAAATCGCGGCGCTGGTCGGCACAATTGTCAACCTGGTCGCCTATGGTTTTATTCTATACCATCTGCATAAGCTCTCCGGCGAATCGCCCCGCTTTGCACGCGCGTTTCTGTTTCAGGTCGCCTCGCTGATCTTGCAGGTGCTGGCAATTGCCGGGCTTGCCATGTATCTTGCGGACAGCAGCGATACGCCGCTTTTCTTTGCTTCGATGGCCATGATGACCGGCGGTATCTTTGGCCTGGTGAGCGATTATAACCTGTTCTGGGGACTGGATGAGCGCATCATCCCCTGTGGTTACGCTTATCCGGCGCGCCGTGTCCGCTGGTGTTTTTATGCGCCGCTGCTCGGCGCTGCTGTCGCCGCCATGGTTGAATACGGCGCAATGGCAGCCGAAAAAGAAAACCTGATGCTTGCGGTAGCCAGCGTTATCATCCAATTGGCGTTTCAAGCCGCCGCGCTCGTGCTGTTCCTGCAATATAACCGCGCTGTGCGCGACCGAGAAGAGCATCCACTCGATATTCCGCAATAAGAAAAAGCCTGTCTGCTATGCAGACAGGCTTTTTTACTTCTTATATGTATTTTTCGATCACGCTTTGCTCAACAATCTCCTTGCCCAGCAGCGTGATCGCCTGCTGCGGACACCGGCAGACACAGCGGTAGCACATCGTGCAGCTTCCATGCGCCGCCGCCTTGCCCTGCTCAATGGTCAGGTTTTGCATCGGACACAGCCCGGCACACAGACCGCAGCCGACGCATTTTCGACTGTCAATCTTAAGCTTATCTGTATAGGCCGCGGTTTTTTGGCTGAAATACAGCCGCTGCCCGAACAGCCCCGCCAGATGACTGCCAAAGCTCAGGCCTGCCCGCGGTGGTTTGCCGTTTTTCATCTGCTCCGCCGCGCCGCGCAGTTTGCCCTTCGCGTCTTCCACGATACGGCGGTTTTGCTCAAGCGGCTTTTTCAGCGCTTTCACATCGGCGATGCAGTCCGGCATCTGCACGTGCAGGCCGCCGGTGATCTCCGCGCCGTGCTTTTTCAGCAGCCGCGCGGCAAGCCCCGCGCCGTCGCCGCTGAACATACCCATGGTTGCAAGCACAAAAACCTTTTTGCCCTGCCACAGCGCGGCGTTCTGTTCGATAAAATCGCGCACGATCTTCGGCAAGTTGCTGTAATACACCGGATAGCCGAAGACAATCTCCTCCGCTTCCCGCAGCCGGCCGGCCGTGGCGGCGGCCTCCAGCGGGCAAAGCGCGCCCTCGTCCTCGCCCAGCCCTTCCAAAAGCTGACGCATGCACCAGCGCGTGTTGCCCGTGCCGCTAAAATAAATCCCCGTCATACATTCTCCGAAAATTCCGCAAGGCGCAGACCCTCATTGTGATCCTGCGCATAGGTGATGTTCCACGGCATCGTAAACAGCAGCAGGCTGTTGCCCCTGAGATCCTCGACGATCTTCGTATCGCTCGTGAGCTGGAGCTTTTTCACGTCAAATTCCTCTTCGTCATTTTCGACCCAGCGCACATGCTCGTACGGCAGCATTTCGCGGATGATCTCGACGTTATATTCGTTTTTCAGCCGGTATTCGAGCACCTCGAACTGCAAAACGCCGACCACGCCGACGATGACCGCCTCCATGCCCGTGCCCGGCTCGCGGAAGATCTGGATCGCGCCTTCCTGCGCGATTTGCTCCACGCCCTTAACAAACTGCTTGCGCTTGAGCGTATCCTTTTGGCGAACGCTGGCAAACAGCTCAGGCGCAAAGGTTGGGATGCCCGAAAACAGGCATTTGCGTTTGGGATCGCACACTGTGTCGCCGATTGCAAACACGCCCGGGTCGAACACGCCGATGATATCGCCGGCATAAGCCTCGTCGACAATCGAGCGGTCCTGCGCCATCATCTGCTGCGGCGCGGCGAGGTTCATTTTCTTGCCCGACTGCATGTGCAGCACGTCCTGCCCGCGCTCGAATTTGCCCGAGCAGATGCGCAGGAACGCGACGCGGTCGCGGTGCGCCTTGTTCATATTGGCCTGGATTTTAAATACGAACGCGGAAAACTGCGGATCAAACGGGTCGATCACTCCGATATCGGCCGTGCGCGCGGTCGGCGGCGGTGTCATCTGCAAAAACTTTTTCAGGAACGGCTCCACGCCGAAATTGGTCAGCGCCGAGCCGAAAAAGACGGGCGAAAGCCTGCCCTCGTGCACGGCGGACAGATCGAACTCATCGCCGGCTCCTGAAAGCAGCTCCACATCGTCGATCAGCGTCTGATACTGCTCGGCGGGCAGCGTGCCCTCCAAGAGCGGATCGTCGATGGACAGGCGCTGCGCCTTGACCTCGTGGCGGAAATCCGCCCCCTCAAACGCGATGACCTGGTCATCCATCCGGTCGTACACGCCGCGGAACCGCTTACCCGAACCGATCGGCCAGTTGACCGCGTAAGTGCCGATGCCCAGCTCGTTTTCGATCTCCTCTAACAACTCGTACGGGTCGCGCGATTCCCGGTCCATCTTATTGATGAACGTGAAGATCGGCACGCCGCGCATCGCGCAGACCTTGAAAAGCTTTCGCGTCTGCGCCTCGACGCCCTTGGACGCGTCGATAACCATGACCGCGCTGTCCGCCGCCATGAGCGTGCGGTAGGTGTCCTCCGAAAAGTCCTGATGCCCCGGGGTATCCAGGATATTGATACACTTGCCCTCGTACTGGAACTGCAAAACGGACGAAGTGACCGAAATACCGCGCTGCTTTTCGATCTCCATCCAGTCGGACACCGCGTGGCGGCTGTTTTTCTTGCCCTTGACCATGCCGGCCTCCTGAATGGCGCCGCCATAGAGCAAAAACTTCTCGGTGATGGTCGTTTTGCCGGCGTCCGGGTGCGAAATGATCGCAAAGGTGCGCCGGTTCTCGATTTCTCGTTTTAGGTCTGACACGAACTTATTTCCTCCGGTCTATGGGTAAATTTTCTTAAAACCTACACAGGAACGACACAAATCCACGGTATAGTAAAGGCTGTGGAAAGCGTTAAAAGGATCCCCCCACATGTTCTTGCTTTCTACTCTCTATCCTACCTTTTATTGCGGGAGCAGCCGGACGGAAGTCCGGCTGTTTCTGTTTTTTGTCACAATTCCTGCCGGCCTTCAAGCGCACGCGTGAGCGTCACCTCGTCGACAAATTCCAGATGCCCGCCGACCGGGATGCCATACGCCAAGCGCGTGATTTTGAGTTCAAAGGGCGACAATATCCGTGAAATATACATAGCGGTCGCCTCGCCCTCGGTATCCGGGTTGGTCGCCAAAATGACCTCTTCGATGTCCTCGTCCGCCACGCGCTGGATGAGCTCGCGGATGCGAATATCGTCCGGCCCGATGTGGTTTAAGGGCGACAGCGTGCCGTGCAGCACGTGATACAGCCCCTTATACTCCTTGGTGCGCTCAAACGCGATCACGTCGCGCGGGTCGGCCACGACGCAGACCGTCTTCTGATCCCGCGCGGCGTTCGCGCAGATCGGGCACAGCTCGCTGTCCGTCAGGTTCTGGCAGCGTTTGCAGGTGAATGTCTTGGCCTTGGCGTCCCGAATAGCGTCGGCAAAGCGGTCGGCGTCCTCACGCGGCAGTGTCAGCACATGGAACGCAAGCCGCTGCGCGGTCTTCTGGCCGATCCCCGGCAGCCGGGCAAATTCTTCGATCAGCCGTTCAACCGGCGGTGCGAAGTAGTCCATCAGAACAATCCGCCGCCGAGGCCGCCGCCCAGACCGCCCATGCCGCCTGTGACCGACGTCATCTGGCTCTGGGATTTCTCCTGCGCCGCCTTGAGCGCCTCATTGACCGCTGCCAGCACCAGATCCTGCAGCATTTCCACATCGTCCGGATCGACGACCTCGGGCTTGATCGCAACACTTTTGACCGTCGACGTTCCGGTCACGGTCACGGTCACTGCGCCGCCGCCGGCCGAAGCCTCGGTCTCCATCTGCGCGATCTCCTCCTGCGCTTTCAGCATGTTTTCCTGCATCTTCTGTGCCTGCTTCATCATGGCCTGCATGTTCATGCCGCCGCCAAATCCGTTAAACTTTCCCTTTGCCATCGTTTATGTCCTCCTCAAAGCTCATGTATCTCAATATCAAATGCTTTCGCGCGATCCATCAGTTCGTCCGCTGCGCTCGGGCCTTTTTTCTCCGGCATGGCGTCCGTCTCGCGCACCTTGACCTTGACCGGCGCGCCCATCAGCGCTGCCGCCTGCTCGCGGATGACTTTCATGGTCGGCTCCGCCTTGGCGAGCATGGTCGTGATGCCGTCCTCGCACAGGATGACGACCGCGCCGTCCTCCAGCACACCTTTGGCGGACAGCTTCAGGTTGGTGTGCGCACCCGTATTGATCTTGCCGGTCAGCGCTTCCAGCAGCCTCGGCCACTGCGGCCAATCATCATATGAAACATCCGGCGATTTTTCTCGTTTTTCCGCTGTGGCATCCGGTTCCGCCGCCGCCCAATCCGGCGCGTCGCCATCGCCCGGCAGGGGCGGACGGTCCTCATTATCCGCCGGCTTTGCCACCCCGGCCGGCACGGCTTGTATGGGGGCTGCCGGCGCGGCCGGCACGCCATGCTTCAGCTTTTCCTCCAGCGCTTCCACGCGGCCGCCAAGCGTATCATAGCTGTCCTCCGACAGCGTGCACAGCCGTACCGCGCACAACTCCGCCTCCACACGGCGGTTGGAGGCATTCCGCATCCGATCGAGCGCCTGCCCGATGACACGACTCCACGCGATCAGCGTCGCGGCCGCAAGGCCGTCGCACAGTTTTTGCAGCGTTTTCACCGTATAGGCGGGCGAAATGAGCGCGCTCACATCGGTTTTACTAGTCTTGACCAGCAGCGCGTCGCGGATCAGCCCCAAAAGCTGATCGTACACCGCGGCAAGGTCGCGCCCCGCACGGTAATATTCGTCCAGCAGCGCGATGGCCGCCGACAAATCGTTTTCTTTGAAATATCCGGCAAGCCGCACCGCGTCGTCCTGCCCCATGATGCCGAGCGCGGCCGTCACCGTTTCCTCATCAACCGCGCCCGAAGCCGCCGCGCGGTCAAGCATGGAGAGCGCGTCGCGCATTGCCCCGTCCGCCAGGCGCGCAATCAGCCGTGCCGCGCCCTCGGAAAGCGTGATATTCTCTTTGGCCGCGATATCGAGCAGCCGCCGGGCGATATCCTCGGCGCCGATGCGGCGGAAATCAAACCGCTGGCAGCGCGACAGGATGGTCGCGGGCACTTTATGGATCTCGGTCGTCGCCAGAATGAACAGCACGTGCTCGGGCGGCTCCTCCAGCGTTTTCAGCAGCGCGTTGAACGCGCCCGTGGACAGCATGTGCACCTCGTCGATGATGAACACGCGCTTTTTCACCTGCGCGGGCGTGTAGCGTGTCTCGTCGCGCAGGTCACGGATATTGTCCACGCCGTTGTTCGAGGCCGCGTCGATCTCGGTCACGTCGAGCACCGAGCCGTCCAGAATGCCGCGGCATGACGGGCATTCATTGCAGGGGTCGCCGTCCACCGGGCGCTCGCAGTTGACCGCGCGTGCGAGTATTTTGGCGCAGGTGGTCTTGCCCGTGCCGCGCGTGCCGGTAAACAGATACGCGTGGCTGAGCCTTCCCGATTTGAGCTGCGCGCGCAGCGTATCCGTGATATGCTGCTGGCCGATCACATCGGCAAATTGCAGCGGCCGCCATTTCCGGTATAACGCCTGATACACTGCCTCCACCCCTTCATAAAAATTCCAAAAGAGGCGGGCGCATGCCCGCCTCCAAGCGTTTTTTTCATACCCTGTCAGCGCTCCACAAGACCGCACACGGGCGATTCGAAAGCGCCGCTCCGATTGCCTTTCCGCGCGTCGAGCTCCAGATCGGCAGCTCTGCGGCACACGATGGTTTCTGCTTAATGCTGCTCGGTTCCCCGCCTGACATGGTTCGCAGTCCTCCGTTGCGCAGTACCGGTCTGTCATCGCTCTGTGGGCAGACGCCGCATCGAAACGCCGTCCCTCCTCGCCCGTATCATCCCCGCTATAGCGGATTGCGGGTTACAAGGCACCGCTGCCGCCCCGATGTGTGCGGCCTTGTGCGGCGCTGACTGGGTATATACTCTCCCATCCAGAGAAATGCCGGATGGGAGAATTTTGTGCTGGAATACCGGAATTTATGCCTCGGGATCATCCGGTGATGGCGGCGCAGTATCTCCGCCGCCTCCATTGCCTCCGGATTCTCCGCCAGTATTCCCTCCGGACTCCCCGCCCGGATCTCCGCCGGTTTCTCCGCCCGAATTGCCGCCTTGGCTGCCGCCGGACTCGCCGCCCGGGGTGCCGCCTTGATTACCGCCCTGGTTCGGCGGCGTGACAGGCAGTCCGGTTTCGGGGTCGACCGAGGGATCGTTGGCCTTATCCTTCTCTTCCTGCTTCTTCTTTTCCTCTTCTTCCTTCTTCTTGCGCTCTTCCTCTTCCTTCTTCTTGGCTTCTTCCTCTTCGTTCGGCACGTCAATGCCGTTCTTTTGGCCAAGGTCGTAGGTCTTATAGCCCTTGTGCTTACAAATCTCAGTCGGCGCCTGGCCCTTGTAGAAGCGCCCGGTCGCTACGCGTCCCGCCGCGCGGCACGCGCCCGACGGCGCAAGGCCGCTGTCCATACAGTAGCTCGCGGTCTCAAAATCTTGCGGATGTGAATCAAACACCAAATTGGAATCGCCCTCGTGCACACGGCGCATGATCTTGGTCCACATGTTGGCCGCCGGGTTGCCCCACAGACCGGTCAGTGTATACTGCTGGTCAAAGCCGAACCATACCGCGCCGGAATACTTCGGCGTCAGGCCGCAGAACCAGCGGTCATAGTTTGCGCTGGTCGTACCGGTCTTGCCTGCCGTCTGCACGCCGGAAATCGTCGCGCCCGTGGCGGTACCGAACGAGGTCGTGCCCTGCATGCATTCGAGCATGTAGTAGGCCGTGCGCACGTTACGGAAGCCGAGGTCGTCGCGCGGATTGTTTTCCAGCACCACATTGCCCTCAGAATCGAGCACCTTGGTATAGGTGCGCGTCTGAGCAAACACACCGTCGTTGATGAACGAGGAGAACGCGCCCGCCATCTCGCGAACCGTCACGCCGTCGGTCAGGCCGCCGAGCGCGAGAGGCGCGAGATCGATATCGCTCGAAACCGAGCCGTCCGCATTAGTGCGGTTGCCGACGAGCTTGATGCCGAGGCGCTGTGTCATGAAATCATAGGAGGCCTGCGGCGTCAGCATGTTCATAACCTGCACCGCGATCGTATTGATCGAATGCGCCAGCGCGTTTTTAATCACCATCGCGCCGCCGGTATATTTGCCTGAGTCGTTTCGCGGCCACGGCTTGCCGTTCACTTCCTTGAGCGGTTTGTCATAGGCCGTTGAGGTCGGCACAATGATGCCCGCGTCCATCGCGGGACCATAGGTCGAGATCGGCTTGATCGAAGAACCTGGCTGGCGGCGCGCGTCGGTCGCGCGGGAGAACGTGCGCTTGCCTTCCTTTTCGCCGCGTCCGCCGACAATGCCCTTGATGTTGCCCTGTTTATCGGTGATGACCATGGCGCTCTGCGGCAGCAGGCCGTCGCGCTCCATGTCGGGGAAGTTTTCGTTGTTTTTATACTCCTCATCCATGATCTGCTGGATGCGGGTGTCGATCGTCGCATAAATCTTGAGGCCGCCGGAGTTTACCATGTTCTCCGCCACCAGCTCGGAATAGCCCTTTTGATCCATGAGGTCCTGAATGACGTCCTTGATAACCGCGTCGGTGAAATAGGAGTACGGGTCGGTCAGGTCGTTGTTATACAACTCGACCGAGCGGTAATTGAGCTCTTCCGCGACCGCCGCGTCGTGGTCGGCCTGGGAGATCATGCCCAGTTCGAGCATCTTGCCCAAAATGGTCTCCTGGCGCTTTTTGATCTTTTCCGGATAGGTGTAAGGGTCATAAAGCGACGGGTTGTTCGTGATGCCCGCCAAAACCGCGCATTCCGCAAGATCCAGTTCGGACACGTCCTTGCCGAAATAAGTTGCCGAAGCGGTCTTGACGCCGTATTTGTTGCGGCCAAGGTAGATCGTGTTCAGATACATTTCCAGAATGTGTTCTTTATCATCGATCTTGTTTTCCAGCGCCAGCGCGCGGAAAATTTCCGTCACCTTGCGCTTGACCGAATAATCATCGTCGTTGGTCATGTTTTTGATAAGCTGCTGCGTGATGGTCGAGCCGCCGTAGCTGCCGCCGCTGCCGACCCATTCGAGCGCCGCGCCGAATGTTCGCTTCCAGTCTACGCCTTTATGCTGGTAGAATCGTTCATCCTCAATCGCAACGATGGCGTTTTTCAGGTTTTTGGGGATACTGTCCCCATCCACCCAAATGCGATCCTCGAGGCCCTTGATCGTTTCATAAAGCGTTTCCTGTCCGTTTTCGTCCACCGCGTAGATGAATGAGTTGAGATCCAGACCCATGCCTGTGCTCATCGAGGCAATGTCGTCTTCAATGGACGGATTAATATAGGCATGTACATAATAGGCGAACGCGATGCCGCAGAAGCACGCGCAAAGCACGCCGATCAGCAAAAGCGTCAGCAAAACGCGCGCGATGCCGCGTCCGATGCCATGCGATTTTCTCTTGCCAGTTGCCAATTCGGTTTCCTCCTTGCCCAGCGGCAAAACCACGGGCCTTTTCGAAGTCGGACGCAATTCACGCCCGATTTGTTCCCAGCATACGGTGATATTATAACACAGGGTATACGAAATTCCAAACAATTTTTCTGTTTTCTGGTGAATAAATCCAAAAAGTGCGGGAATACTCACATAAAACGCACAACAAAGGATGTTTTTCTATGATACAGGGCTTCTATCTGCTTGCCATGCAGCGCGCAAAGCGGCGCCAGCGCGTTGCGGCGGCGGCCTGTCTGGTCGCTTTGCTGTTCCTAGTGTTTGCGGTACGCACGTGGTTTACTCCCGCGCCCGTCATGGTGGAAACAGCCGCCGTGCCGTATACCGCGGTCAGCGAGAACGACCGCCTGATCGTCTACCGCGCGGGCGAGCCGGTCATCCGCACGACAATCGATACCCGCACACTGCCCGAAGCAGACCGCGATGCGCTCCGGCAGGGCGTTTCGCTGCCCGATGCGGAAGCGCTTGCAAAGCTGCTTGAGGATTATGGGTCATAAACGGCAAAAGGGGGAACGGAAATTCCGTTCCCCCTTTTCTATTTTTCCCATCAAGGGCCGGTACAGTCGTCCACCGGCTCTTCCTCGATGCCGAAAAGCTTATCGTAATCGACGATCTTGCTGTTTTTCGGCGGCTCTGTCGCGGGCGACGCCTCGCCTTTTCGTTTTTCAAGCCCGATTGTCCATTCGGTGATGCTGGTGTTTTTCAGGTGCTCGACAGCGGTGATCTTCATTTTGTCGGCATTGCCCGAAAACGTGTAGCTTTTCAGCGTATCGCGCGAGCTGAAGAGCGAATAGCCCTGTTCGCGCTGCTCATAGGAGCCCTCAAACGCGCCGCTTGAAACGTTTAGCATCAGCTCCCCTTTCCGGTAGGCCACGCCGGCATCCGCAAGCAGTTGCTCCTCGTCGCTGCCCTCGGCGTTGGCGCGCACATCAAACCGCATCGTATAGCGGTCGCCCGACTGGGTAAAGAGGCTGTCGCCCAGCCGTTTTTCATTGTAGTCCGCCGCCCGGTTGGCCTCTTTCCAGATATTGGTGCGCCAACCGTACATACCGTAGCCGTGCTCTGCGTCTGCTACGAGCGTCGCGCCCACAGTGCCCGCGGCGCCCAGGCTCTGCATCCGGAACTGTCCCTCCAAATCAGGCGCTTCGCCGCCGAACGCATTGGGCACCTTGACCCATATGTTCGGGTCGCTCTCGGTGAGCGATTCCGCGTCCACCTCGCGCATTACGCGCAGCAGCAGCGGGCAGCGAAAATACAGCACGTCTTCCGAGACATTATAAATCAGATCGCACGAAGCGTTTTCCAAATCAGGCTTCAGCCGCTCGATGGCTGCGGCGATCTCCGCCGTATCGCCCATAAGCATACCCAATTGGTCAAACGTCTTGCGCACGAGCGCATACAAATCAAGCTGGATATCGGCCTCAAAGCCGCCATCCTCGGTGGTCACGCTCAATTTGCCCTTCATGGGATAGCTCACGTTGCCGTCGATCGAGTTCAGCTCGGTATACAGCATCGAGATATTCACCACGGTGCGCAGTGTTTCCGCGGGGTCGTGTTTGGGCTGTGCGGCGTACCAGCGGTTTAAAATGGTAAACCGTCCGTCAATATCGGCGACCAGTCCCGCGCGGTCGTATAGGTCGACGATCTGGTTATATTCGTCCCATTTGACGGTCAAACCAAAAGCTTCCGCCAGATAGCGCGCCGAAATATAGGTGCGGCCGTCCTTTTCATAGGGGGTAACATCCATCAGGCGGCAATAGGCTTCGCCGTCCTCGGTTTGAACAAACCCCTCGGGTTTCTCCTCTTCCGCGCCCGACCAATACAGCTCCTTTTCCCCGAGCGTAAAGCGGAGATGCGCGTCCTGCGTTTCCACGGTCACGCTGCCGCTCTGGTAGCCGACCTGTGCGCCCATGGCCTCCGCGGCCGCGCGAAGCGGCACCATGGTGCGCCCTCCGGTCTGCACGGGCTGCGCGTCCGGGAACGCGATCTTTTCGCCGTTATACGTGACCGAAAGGGGCGGGACAAAGCTCCACTGATCCTCCTGCACCATCCACACCGCCATTTGACGGTAAAAGCCCTCGCGGCTTTCCCAATAGCCGTAATCGACCATCGCGTCCAACTCTTCAAGGCTGGAATAACCATAGTAATCCAGCGCCACTGCCGGATCCGCCTGAATCTCCGCATAACGCTGGCGGTAATGCTCAACCACCCAATCATAATCGACACGGCCGTAATCAAACATCTCGTCCATCATCGCGTCGGATGATTCATAATCCATCTGCTCATACAGCGGCGGTTCCAAGTCCGCCGCAAGCGCGGCGGGCAGCGCCCCGCACAGCATCGCCGCCGCAAGCAGCAGAGAAAGCAATCGTTTCATCCCGATTCCCCTCCTTTTATTTTGGTAATTTCATCATACCATTGCGAAATGCGGTTGTCACGCGAAATCACGCATATCAACCGGTCTTTTCACATAGCTTGTTACCGAGGGGGCGTTCATTATGTTTATCACCATCACCCGAGACACAATTTACCGCATTGCGGCGGCTGCCGGCGTGTGCGTGCTGCTCGCCGTGCTGCTCACGCGTCTGCCCGGCGGCGGGGACGACACCGCGCAGGCTGTGGCAGACGCGGAGGAGGCCATCCCAACCGCGGTGAGCGATTGGGGCTTATCGTTCCAGACTGAGGGGCAGCCCCCTGTGGGCAACGTGTCCGCCGATACGCTCAAGCAGTGGAACGCGTATTATGTGGGCGACACGAGCAAGCCCAAAATCTACATCACCTTTGACGCGGGCTTTGAAAACGGCAACACGCCCGCCATCCTCGACGCGCTCAAAAAACATAACGCGCCCGCATGCTTTTTCCTTGTGGGCAATTATATTGACACCGCGCCCGATTTAGTCAAGCGCATGGTGGAGGAGGGGCATACGGTCGGCAACCACACGATGCACCACCCGGATATGTCCAAAATTGCGGACCAAGCGGCTTTCGAGCAGGAACTGAACGGCCTAGCGGACAAATTCAAGGAGCTTACCGGGCAGGAGCTGCCGAAGTTTTACCGTCCGCCGCAGGGCAAGTTTTCCGAGGAAAATTTGAAACAGGCGCAGGAGCTGGGGTATACGACGGTGTTCTGGTCGCTCGCGTACGTGGATTGGTATACCGACAACCAGCCGAGCGACGAGCAGGCGTATGCAAAGCTGCTGCCGCGCATCCACAACGGCGCGATCGTGCTCTTGCACTCGACCAGCGAGACCAACGCCCGCATTTTGGATGAGCTGCTCACCAAATGGGAGGACATGGGCTATACGTTCGGGTCGCTCAACGATCTTGCGGGGTAAGCAAGGCGAAAGAATCCTGCAAGGCGTCGTCCAGCAGCGAGATAAGGAACAGCGCGTCCGCTTGCCCTCCCTCCAGCTCGGCACGGGCAATCACATCCGTGACCTGCCGATATAAGTTGTTATATGCACTTTTAAAATCAAATTGTTGTTCCGACATTTTTATCACCTCCCGGATATTTTAGAACAATATATTCAAAAACGCAATAGAATATTTCGTTCTAGATATACTGAGGACATGGTGATAAAAATGATTTATCCTCGTATTCGCGCTTTGCGCGAAGATAACGACTTTACACAAAAGCAAATTGGCGCAGTAGTCGGCGTTTCTCAACGCGTTTATGCGTATTATGAGAGCGGTGAGCGCATGGTTCCGCCCGATGTTTTGTGCAAACTGGCCGATTTCTACCAAACCAGCGTCGATTATCTTCTCGGTCGCACCGACACCAAATAAAACGCATCGAAACAGTTGTTTCGATGCGTTTTTGTTGTTATACTATATAGCATAGGAAAGGATGATCTACATGGAGCGTTCCAAAGTCTATTTCGCGGATTTCCGCACCACGTATACCGAGAATTTGCAGCAAAAACTCACCCGCCTGCTCAAAGCCGCGGGCATGGACAAAATTGACTTCGATAAAAAGTTTGCCGCCATTAAAATCCACTTCGGCGAGCCCGGCAACCTCGCGTTCCTGCGCCCCAACTGGGCGAAAACGGTAGCGGATTTCATAAAAGAGCGCGGCGGCAAGCCGTTCCTCACCGATTGCAACACGCTCTACGTCGGCGGCCGCAAAAACGCGCTCGACCACCTCGATTCCGCTTACTTAAACGGCTTTTCTCCCTTTTCCACCGGCTGCCATGTCATCATTGCGGACGGACTCAAGGGCACGGATGAGGCCTATGTGCCCGTGCAGGGCGGCGAATACGTGAAGGAAGCCAAGATCGGCCAAGCCATCATGGACGCGGATGTGTTCATCTCGCTCACCCATTTTAAGGGGCACGAGCAGGCCGGCTTCGGCGGCGCGCTCAAGAATATCGGCATGGGCTGCGGCTCGCGTGCGGGCAAAATGGAGCAGCACAACGCGGGCAAACCGCAGGTCGAACAGGACACCTGCATCGGCTGCGGCATGTGCCAAAGAATCTGTGCGCACAGCGCCATCACCATTACGGACAAAAAAGCGGCCATCGACCATGCCAAATGCGTCGGCTGCGGCCGCTGCATCGGCGTCTGTCCGACCGACTCGGTCGCCTGCGCGTTCGATGAATCGGTGGATGTTTTGAACCGCAAAATTGCGGAATACACCAAGGCGGTGGTGGACGGCAGGCCGTGCTTCCACATCTCGCTCGTGCTCGACGTGTCACCCAACTGCGACTGCCACGCCGAAAACGACGTGCCCATCGTGCCCAATATCGGCATGTTTGCTTCGTTTGACCCCATCGCGCTCGACCAAGCGTGCGCGGACGCGGTCAACGCCGCGCCTATAAACCCGGCAAGCCTGCTGTGCGACGCGCATGAGCGCCACCATATCGACGACGCGCACGACCATTTCCACGCCGTTCATCCGGACACCAACTGGCAGTCCGCGCTTGCGCACGGCGAAAAGCTTGGCCTCGGCACGCGGCAGTATGAACTGGTGAAAATTTAAGGCAAAAGAAAAAGAGAGGCGTTTGCCTCTCTTTTTTTGCATTCAGGATATCAGCTCGCGCCCCTCAAATTCGGCGCGGCGGCGAATATCCGCCATGATGTCGTCGAACATGGGCAGGTCGAGCGACTGCGCGCCGTCGCACAAAGCGCAGCGCGGGTTGTTGTGCGCCTCGATGATGAGGCCGTCCGCCCCCGCGGCGATGGCGGCGCGCGAAAGCGGCTGCACCATATCGCGCCGGCCGGCAGCGTGGCTGGGGTCGATGATGATGGGCAGATGCGACAGCTTCTTGACCAGCGGGATCGCCGTGATATCCAGATTGTTGCGGATCATGGTCTCAAATGTGCGGATGCCGCGCTCGCACAGGATGACATTGTGGTTGCCGCCCGCGAAAATGTATTCCGCCGCCATGAGGAACTCATCCATCGTAGCGGAAAGGCCGCGCTTTAAAAGGATGGGCTTGTCCGAATGCCCCAGTTCCTTGAGCAGCATGAAATTCTGCATGTTGCGCGCGCCGAGCTGGATGATGTCCACATCCGCGAACAGGTCGAGGTGCTTCTCGCTCATGATCTCGGTGACGATAGGCAGGCCGGTCTGCCGCTTGGCTTCGAGCAGCAGCCGAAGCCCCTCGGCCTCCAGCCCTTGGAACGAATACGGCGAGGTGCGCGGCTTGAACGCCCCGCCGCGCAGGAACGACGCGCCCGCCTTCTTGACCGACTCCGCCACCTCGACGATCTGCGCCTCGCTCTCGACCGAGCACGGCCCGGCCATCACGTTAAAATAGCCCGCGCCGATCTTGCGGCCCGCGACCTCGATGATGGAATCGTCCGGATGGAACTTGCGGTTGACCGCCTTAAACGGTTCAGTCACGCGCTGGACGCGCTCGACCACGTCATAGGCCAGCACGTCGTGCTCGTCGATGCTCGAGGTGTCGCCCATCAGGCCGAGGATGGTGGTGTTCGCACCCTCGGAATAGTTGATTTTAAGACCCATATCTTCAAAGTGCCGGATCAAGCGTTCGACACGCATTTTTTCCGGATTCTGCTTGAGAACTACGATCATAGCGGTTTTTACTCCTTTATCAGCTAAAATTCACAGATGTTAAGAGTATAACACGGTTTTTGGCAAAAGAAAAGGGGTGATTTCCCACAAAATCACCCCGTGAAACATACGGTTTCTATATCCAGTTGTACATCGCTAACTCTTTTGAGCCGCTTTTAGCTCCTTGTACTGCGATTCAACGCCCGCGCAGAACTCGTCCCAGCGGCCGTCCGCGATCAGCTTCGCCGGGCAGACCTTGCCCGAAAAATCCTCGTGCTTGCGCAGCGCCTTGGGCTTTAAATCGTATTCGACCAGCAGGCGCGCGCACAGCTTCTGCGCGTTGATAAGCGTCTGCTCGTAGTTGCCGTCCTCGTTAACGCACATCTCAATGCCGATGCCGTTCATATTGCCGGTGTTTTTCTTCATGCCGTCGCCCGCGTGATAGCCGGCCTCGTTGTCGGGCAGGTGGTGGTAGATCTGCTTGTCGTCCACCGTGTAGTGCCACGATTCCTCGGTCTCCGCCTGATGGATGTAGGAATTGTGCGCCTTGGCATCCGCCCCGGCGGAGAAGTTGTCGGTCTCGTGGATGACTAAGTATTTGATCTCGCGCTGGATGCCCGGGCGCGCTTTGGAGCCCTCGGCGATATAATCCTCATAAACCGGCACGCTGCCGATATAATCGATGTTCGCGTCCTGCCGGATGTCCGGCGTCATCCAGCCGCGCACCAGCATGCCCGCGGCAAACGCCAGCGCGACGATCAAAAGCAGGATCACCGGGCGGTAATTCGGTTTTTTGCCCTTGCCGCGCGTGCCGCTGTAAAACCCCAATATTCTCAATTGCGTCCGCTCCCTGTCCCCATAGTATTTTTTATTTTACATCAAATCGACAGATTTTTCAATTTTTTCGGCTGTAAACTTTTTGTGTCCATGGAAAAACCGCGGCGATCGGCCGTAAAACGTGTAACAAATCCTTGCATTCCGCCGAAGCCTGCGCTATAATAAACGGTACATGGAGAGGCAAGCGCCTTTAACCAGCAGAATTCTTTGACCGCCCCCGTCCATCCGGGGAGCCAAGGCCATACGGACAGCCGGGTCAAATGCCGAACTGGCAACTTTGTTGCCTTATTGATTGCGCCAGACGCGCAAATTTTATAAGTTGGCTGCCTAAAAAGCCGTGTGCCCGACCGCACATCACACTTGTGAAACAATCAATAAGAGTAGTAAAAGTAGATTCTTGCTATATAGACTCTTCCTCTACCAATAAAAAACCGTCTTTTCCCGCCCGCTGTGGGCGGCCGGCGGCCGTGTAGGATTGCTTTTTCCTCAAGTAAGATGTCGTTTTCGCGGCATCCGTTACTTGGGGATTTTTTATTTTGAAAGGAGCCCGGGCGATGCAGAACAAGCTCAAACTCTATGGGTTCAATAACCTGACCAAAGCGCTATCCTTTAATATTTACGACGTATGCTACGCCAAGACTGAGCGCGAACAGCGCGATTACATCGCCTATATCGACGAGCAGTATAACTCCGAACGCCTGACCGGCATCATGGAGCGCGTCACCGAAATGATCGGCGCGCATGTGCTGCACATTTCCAAGCAGGACTATGACCCGCAGGGCGCTTCGGTCACGTTCCTGATCGCCGAGGAGCACATGCGCCCGGCGCAGGCCGCTTTAGAGCCGGATACGATCGTCGCGCATCTGGATAAAAGCCATGTCACGGTCCACACCTACCCGGAATACCATCCGGACACCTGCCTTGCAACGTTCCGCGTCGATATCGACGTGGCGACCTGCGGCGAAATCACGCCGCTCTCGACGCTCGATTACCTGATCGGCTCGTTCGATTCCGATATCATCACGATGGACTACCGCGTGCGCGGGTTCACGCGCGACATCGAGGGGCAAAAGCTGTTTATGGATCACCATATGACGTCCATCCAGGACTTTATCGACCCCCATACGCTCGAGCGGTACGACGCGATCGACATCAACGTCTATCAGGCCAATTTGTTTCACACCAAAATGCTGCTCAAAGAGGTCGATCTGCAAAACTACCTGTTCAACACCGACATCTATGAGCTGCCGCCCAAAACGCGCCTGAAGATCCATTCCGACCTGCGGCGCGAGATGATCGAGATTTTCTCGGGAAAGAATATCTATTGAAAGGAATCCTGCTTTGATGGATCAGTCCCGCGCGCCCATCATGGAGGCGCTCGAACAATTTAAGTCTATGCGCATCGTGCCGTTTGATGTGCCCGGGCACAAGCGCGGGCGCGGCAACCCCGAGCTGACGCGCTTTCTCGGCGAACAGTGCATGACGGTCGATGTGAATTCCATGAAACCGCTCGACAATCTGTGCCATCCGTCAAGCGTCATCCGGGAGGCTGAGGAGCTCGCCGCCGAAGCGTTCGGCGCAAAGCACGCGTTTCTCATGGTCGGCGGCACAACCTCGTCGGTGCAGTCGATGATTTTATCCGTCGTCGGCCGCGGGGACGAGATCATCCTGCCGCGAAACGTCCACCGCTCGGTTATCAACGCCTTGGTGCTCACCGGTGCGATCCCCGTTTATGTCAACCCGCAGATGAACGAACGGCTCGGCATATCGCTCGGCATGTCGGTGAAAGACGTGAAAAAGGCGATCGAAAAGCACCCGGGCGCCAAAGCCGTGCTTGTCAACAACCCGACGTATTACGGCATTTGCTCGGACATCCGCGAAATCGTCCGGCTGGCGCACGCCAAAGGCATGAAGGTGCTGGCCGACGAGGCGCACGGCACGCATTTCTATTTTGGGGAAGACCTGCCCGTGTCCGCTATGGCCGCAGGGGCCGACCTTGCAAGCGTTTCCATGCACAAATCGGGCGGCTCGCTGACGCAGTCAAGCTTCCTTTTGTGCGGACAGTCGGTGAACCCCGACCATGTGCGTCAGTTCATTAACCTGACGCAGACGACAAGCGGGTCTTACCTTTTGATGGTCAGCCTCGACATTTCGCGCAAAAATCTCGCTTTGCGGGGCAAAGAGATTTTCCGCAAGGTGAGCGCGCTGACCGAATACGCCCGCGAGGAAATCAACCAGCTCGGCGATTACTACGCCTATTCCAGAGAACTTATAAACGGGGACACCGTCTTCGACTTTGACGTGACAAAGCTGGCCGTCAACACGCTGGACGTCGGTCTCGCCGGCATCGAGGTATATGATATCCTGCGCGATTTTTACGATATCCAGACCGAGTTCGGCGACCTTGGCAACCTGCTCGCCTATGTTTCCGTGGGCGACCGCGAGCGCGATCTCGAACGGCTGGTCGCCGCGCTTTCCGACATCCGCCGCCGCTATAAGCGCGACAAGGCCGAGCTCATGCGGCAGGAATACATTTCGCCGCAGGTCGTCACCGGCCCGCAGGAGGCTTTTTATGCGGAAAAGCAGTCCCTCCCGCTCGAAAACACGGTCGGCCGCATCTGCGCCGAATTTGTCATGTGTTATCCGCCCGGCATCCCCATTCTCGCGCCCGGTGAGCGCATCACAAAGGAAATTCTCGACTATATCCGCTATGCAAAAGAGAAAAACTGCCTGCTCACAGGCACCGAAGACCCCGACGTCAACAACCTGCAGGTCATTAAAGGAGTGGTAAGTCCATGCACCTGACCTTTACCGAAATGCACACCCCGACCGTCGGCCTGCAGATCGCGGTCGACCGCCAGCTTTACACCGGGCAAAGCGACTTCCAGCGCATCGACGTGTTCGAGTGTGAGGAATTCGGCCGTTTTCTGACGCTCGACGGCTACATGATGCTGACCGAGCGCGATGAGTTTATTTATCACGAAATGATGGTGCACGTGCCGCTTGCCGTCATGGGCGATCGCATCAAAAAAGTGCTTGTCATCGGCGGGGGCGATGGCGGCTGCGTGCGCGAGCTCACCCGCTACCGGCACATCGAGCATATCGATCTGGTCGAGATCGACGAGTGCGTTGTCAGGGTCTGCCAGAAATACCTGCCTTCGGTCTCCTGCGCGCTGACCGACCCGCGCGTGCATCTTTTGTTTCAGGACGGTTTAAAATACATCCGCCGCTGCGACAATGAATACGACCTCATCATCATCGATTCGACCGACCCGTTCGGCCCGGGCGAGGGACTGTTTACCATGGAGTTTTATGGAAACTGTTATAAAGCCCTCAAACCGGACGGCGTTCTGGTCAATCAGCACGAAAGCCCGTTTTACAAGGGCGACGCGCTCGCCTGCCAGCGCGCGCACAAGAACATCGTGCATTCGTTTGAGCTTTCGCGCCTGTTCCAGGCGCACATCCCGACCTATCCGTCCGGCCATTGGCTGTTCGGCTTCTCCTCGCGCGGCGTACATCCCGTGCACGATCTGGACGCAAGCTGGTGGAACAGCCTCGGCCTTGAGACGAAGTATTATAACACAAATCTGCATAAGGGCGCGTTTTACCTGCCCAACTATGTGCAGAAACTTTTAGAGAAAGTGGAGGAAACCTAAATGGGAAAAGCCCTGATCATTGGCTGCGGCGGCGTCGCCTCGGTCGCCATCCATAAGTGCTGCCAGCTCAGCGATGTGTTTGAGGACATTCTGATCGCCTCGCGCACCAAATCGAAATGCGACGCGCTCGCGGAAAAGCTTTCCGGCACCACGCCGACCCATATCCAGACCGCTAAGGTCGATGCGGACAACGTGGACGAGCTCTGCGCGCTCATTGATGAATACAAGCCCGACGTTGTCATGAACATCGCCCTGCCCTATCAGGATCTGACCATTATGGAGGCTTGCCTCAAATGCGGCGTCAACTATATGGACACCGCCAACTACGAGCCCGAGGACACGGACGAACCGGAATGGCGCAAAATTTATGAAAAACGCTGCAAGGATGAGGGCTTTTCGGCTTATTTCGACTATTCTTGGCAGTGGGCGTACAAAGAAAAGTTTGAAAAGGCCGGTCTGACCGCGCTTCTCGGCTCGGGCTTCGACCCGGGCGTGACGCAGGCGTTCTGCGCCTACGCCCAGAAGCACCTGTTCGACGAGATCGACACCATCGACATCCTCGACTGCAACGGCGGCGACCACGGCTACCCGTTCGCCACCAACTTCAACCCCGAAATCAACCTGCGCGAGGTGTCCGCGCCCGGCTCCTATTGGGAAAACGGGCATTGGGTCGAGATCCCGGCAATGAGCATCAAGCGCGAATACGATTTCGCGCAGGTCGGCCAGAAAGATATGTACCTGCTGCATCACGAGGAAATCGAATCGCTCGCCAAAAACATTCCGAACGTCAAACGCATCCGCTTTTTCATGACGTTTGGCCAGTCGTACCTGACGCACATGAAGTGCTTTGAGAACATCGGCCTGCTGTCCACCACGCCGATCGAGTTTGAGGGCAGGCAGATCGTGCCCATCCAGTTCCTCAAAGCCCTGCTGCCCGACCCGGCGACGCTTGGCCCCAGGACAAAAGGCAAGACCAACATCGGCTGTATTTTCACCGGCCGCAAGGACGGCAAGGAAAAGACCGCCTATATTTACAACGTCTGCGACCACGAGGAGTGCTACCGCGAGGTCGGCTCGCAGGCCATCTCTTACACCACGGGCGTGCCCGCCATGATCGGCGCGGCCATGCTGCTCACCGGCAAGTGGAAGAAGCCCGGCGTGTATACGGTCGAGGAGTTCGACCCCGATCCGTATATGGACATGCTGAACAAATACGGTCTGCCATGGCAGGTCGTCGAAAACCCGGTTTTGGTGGACTGATATGAGATTTACCGAGCTTCCTACCCCCTGCTATCTCATCGATGAAAACAAGATCGTGCAGAACCTCGCCGTGCTGCACGATGTGGCGCGCCGCTCGGGCGCGAAGATTTTGCTCGCGCAAAAGGCGTTTTCGATGTTTTCCCTATATCCGCTTCTGGCGGAATATCTGGACGGCTCGACCGCCTCAGGCCTGTTTGAGGCGCGGCTTGCGAGCGAGCACTTCCCGGGCGAGACGCATGTGTATTCCCCCGCCTACGCGCCCGATGAGTTCGACGAGATTTTGCAATATGCCGACCATATCGTGTTCAATTCCTTTAACCAGTGGAAGATTTACGGCAATCTTGCGCGCGCGGCGGGCAAAAGCTGCGGACTGCGCGTCAACCCCGAATGCTCGACACAGCCCAAAGAGCACGCGATGTACGACCCCTGCGGGCCGACTTCGCGCCTCGGCATCACAATCGCCAACTTCCAGCCCGAGCTGCTCGACGGCATCGAGGGGCTGCATTTCCACACGCTCTGCGAACAGAATTCGGACGATCTGGTGCGCACGGTCGCGGCGTTTGAAAACCGCTTCGGCAAATACCTGAAAGACATGAAATGGCTCAACCTCGGCGGCGGCCACCACATCACGCGCGACGATTACGATGTGGAAGTGCTGGTCGAATGCGTCAAGTATCTGCGCGGAAAATACGGCGTGGAGGTTTATCTCGAGCCGGGCGAAGCCGTGGTGCTGAACGCAGGCTATCTGGTGTCGACCGTGCTGGAAGTGATGAAGAACCACGCGCATATCGCGATTTTGGACACCGCCGCGCCCTGCCACATGCCCGACGTGCTCGAAGTGCCTTACCGTCCGCCCGTATTCCGCGCGGCCGAGGGGCATAAAAAGGCGTTCACCTACACGCTCACCGGACGGTCGTGCCTCGCGGGCGACGTGATCGGCGAATATTCGTTCGACAATATGCTTCGCCCGGGCGATCAGGTGACCTTTGAAGACATGGCGCTGTATACGATGGTCAAGACCAATACCTTTAACGGCGTGCCGCTGCCAAACATCGCCCTCCGGCGTGCGGATGGGACGGATGAGATTGTCCGCACGTTTGGGTATGAGGATTTTAAAAACCGGTTGTCGTAAGGGATTCGCGGCCTGCGCGGCCGCACTGCGCCAAAGTATAATGGGGGGACTCCGTCCCCCCGCGATACTTTGGAAACCGCTCCCCCCTATGCCCGTTTTTTACGCTCTGGCCGCGCCCAAATCTCACGCAGTACCTTGCAGCCTTGGAAAATTGCGGGGAAACGGGCGTATGAACGACTTGGCTCAATTCCAGGGGCCGCCGTGCTGGCGAGAGCCTCGGGCCAGCACGGCGGCCCCTTGGACAGAGTCGAGTCGCCATCTGCACCCCGTTCCCCGCTTTTCTCCGGGATAAGAAGGTACTGCGGAAAGAAAACGCGCGGCGCAGAAAGCGAAATTCCACGAAGGGAAGATCGGGAGTTCCAAGAGGGGTAAGAAACCGTAGGTGTCTTACTCCTTTTGGCCCCGCGCCGGGCAGGCGCGCGTATCTCAAAGAAAAAGGCCAGCCTTACGGCTGGTCTTTTTCTTGCTCCGGCTTTGGCATGTGGGCAAGGGCAAACTCGATGCATCGGTTAATAAACGCATTTCTGTTGAGATTATACTGGGAAGCAGCAGTTTCCACCTCTTCTAAGAGGCTATTTGCCAATCTGATAGAGATTTGCTGACTTCCATATGGCTTTGGAATAAAATTCGACATTTCTATACATCCCCTCTTGAAAAAGAGTAATGTATATTGTATGCTAATTATATGGTTCAATTAGTATCACAATTTATATCACAGAGGTGATAAGAATGGCAGAATTTTGTCTCGAATGCTTTAACCAAATCGAAGAGCGCAACTACACCCGAAAGGATGTCAAGCTGTCCTTTTTGCCCGACTTATGCGAGGGCTGCGGAGAATCCCGCCGCATCGTCGTCGGCCTAAAGCACCGGCGCACAGGCTACCGCTCCGCACAGTCAAAAAAGACCGATTCCAAATGAATCGGTCTTTTTTTATGCTTTCGGGAAGCGTATCGTGACTTCTGTCCCCTCGCCCTCTTGGCTCTTCAGCTCGACCACCGCGCCATGCATCTGTGCGCCGTGCTTTACGATCGAAAGCCCCAGCCCGGTGCCGCCCGTCAGCTTGGAACGGCTCTTGTCCACGCGGTAAAACCGCTCGAACACCCGCGCCTGATCGGCCGGCGCAATGCCGATGCCCGTATCAGACACGCGAAGCGCCGGCGCACCGTCCAGCGTGCCCGTCCACAGCGTCACGCTGCCGCCCGGTTTGTTATACGCGATCGCGTTGTCCGCCAGATTGAACGCCATCTGCCCGATTACCGCGCGCACGCCGGGGACAGAGACCGCCTCCCCCGTCAGGCATAGGCGCACCGCCTGCCCCTCCGCTTTCTGCCCAAGCCTTGCGCATACGCTTTCACAGACCGCACGCAGATCGACCGGCTCAAACGGCTCCTGCGCCGCCGCTTCATCGAGCCGTGACAGGCGCAAAATATCCTCGATCAGCCCGAGCAGCCGCCCCGCCTCGGTGCGGATATTGCCCGCAAAGCGCGACACGTCGCCCGGCTTTGCCACGCCGTTTTCAATGATCTCGGCGTAGCCCATGATAGAAGTCAGCGGCGTTTTGAGCTCGTGCGACACGTTTGCTGAAAATTCACGCCGCTGTTTTTCGGCCTGCTCCCGCTCGGTCACATCGACCGAGAACAGCACCGCCGCGTGTGCCTGCCGCTCGCTCCGCACCGGGCTCGCCGTAAGCGCGTAAACGCGCCCATTTTTCTCCAGCCGCCCGGACGCGCTCTCGCCCGCGAGCGCGGCCTCGGCCACGCGCACGTAGTCCGTTTCGCGGCACAGCGCCAGATAACTGCCGCCCGCCTCTCCGAACAGCGCGCGCGCCGTACGGTTGCAAAATAGCGCCTCGCCCTCCTCGGAAAACAGGACAAGCCCCTCGTCCATGCCCGCGGTGATCTCGTCAAATTCCGCCTGACGGCGCGAAAGCTCGCCAAGCTGCAATTCCACCTTGCGGTTTTGCCTGTCCAAGCGGCGCAACAGGGGCGAAAGCTCGTCATACGCGTCGTCCGCCAAGGGGTTCGACAGGTCGAGCCGCTCGATCGGCCCCAGAAACACATGCGTCAGCCAGCTCGCGAGCAGCGAGGCGACCAGCAGCGTCAGCAGCAGCACGAGCACGATCCACGGCGAGACCGCGGAGAGCGCGCCCAGCGCACTGTCCGCCGTGCTCGATACGCGCAGCACATTTCCGTCCGCCAGACGGCGCGCCGCGTAATAAGTGCGCTTGTCCATTGTTTCCGAGAGGCGGTCGTCCTCGCCCGTGCCGGTTTCCAACGCCTGCCGCACCTCGGGACGCGACAAATGGTTTTCCATTTCATCCTGCTCGGCGCGGTTGTCAAACAGCACCTCGCCCGTGGGAGCAATCAGCGTAATGCGGTCGGCATAACTGTGCGCGAGCGAAACGACCTCGTCCGCCTGCCCGCCGTTTTCGTGCGCCGCCTGCTCCAGAAAGGCGCATTCGCTGCGCAGCCGCGAACGCACGTCGTCCGCAAGGCCGGAATAAAACGCAAACAGCAGCATGGAAACGGTAAGTCCCGCGGTGAGAAAGGCGGTCAGAAAAATGCTGCCGAACAAGCGTTTCCTCATGCCTGCCCTCCCATGCGGTAGCCCACGCCGCGTACGGTCTCGATCTGCGCGCCGCACGCGCCCAGCTTCTGCCGCAGCGTGCGGATATGCACATCGACCGTGCGGGTCTCGCTCTCGCTGCCGTAGCCCCAAACGGTCTCGAGCAGCACGTCCCGTGTCAGCACCGCGCCGCGGTTTCGCAAAAGCAGCGTCAAAAGCTGATACTCCTTGAGCGTGAGCTGCACCGGCCTGCCGTCCGCCCACGTTTCATGCGCCCGCTCGTCCACGCGGATCGCGCCCGCCTCAAGCGGCGCGGTGGCCACGTCCGCCTCCGCGGGCTTTGCGCGGCGCAGAACGGCCTTGATGCGCGCAACCAGCTCCATCATGCCAAACGGCTTTGCGATATAATCGTCCGCGCCCGCGTCCAGACCGACCACCTTGTCGTATTCCGTGTTCTTGGCGGTCAGCAGGATAACCGGTACCCCGACGGTTTCCGGCATGGCGCGAAGCCGGCGCAGGATGGATACCCCGTCCTGCCCCGGCAGCATGATATCGAGCAAAATCAGATCCGGTATTTCACCGCACAGAGCGGAAAACAGCTTTTCGCCCGCGTCGAAGCCCCGCGCGGGAAAGCCGGTGTTTTGCAGGGTGTAAACGACCAGTTCACGGATGCCCTCGTCATCCTCGACGCAGTAGATCATGCGTGTCCTCCCAATTAGTCAGATTTGTGCTCGCCCGTGATCGAAAATTCGACCCATTCCGCGATGTTGGTCGCGTGGTCGCCGATGCGTTCCAAATATTTAGCGATCATCAGCACGTCGAGCACACGCTCGCCGTCCGACGGGTCGCGCGCGATCTCAGCAATCAGATCCTGCCGGATGCAGCCGAACAAATCGTCCACCACGTCGTCGTACGCGATCACACTTTGCGCGAGCGTCAGGTCGCGGCGCACGAACGCGTCCAGGCTGTCCGTGACCATTTTGATCGTCGCCGCCGCCATTTCGTCAATGCGCGGCGTGTGGCGCAGGCCGCCCTCCAGGTAGCTGACGATCTCCGCGATATCGCTCGCCTGGTCGCCGATGCGCTCGATGTCGGTAATCATTTTGAGCACGGCCGATATCAGGCGCAGGTCGCGCGCGACCGGCTGCTGCTGCAGAAGCAGCTTGAGGCACATGGATTCGATCTCACGTTCCATCTGGTCGATCTCATGGTCGACCTGAATGGCATTTTTGGCGAGCAGCATGTCGCCCGTCATCAGCGCCTTGACCGCGCTCGCAATTGCATTTTCACATTTTGCGCCCATCGAGATCAGCTCGTTGTTGAGCGCCATAAGCTGTATGTCAAACCGGTTTCGCATCAGCCGAACCTCCCCGTAATGTAGTCTTCCGTGCGTTTGTCCTGCGGCACCGAAAACAGCTTTTCGGTCTTGCCCGTCTCGACGATCTCGCCGAGCAGGAAAAACGCGGTCACATCGGACACGCGGGTGGCCTGCTGCATATTGTGCGTCACCATGACAATAGTATAATCTTTTTTCAGTTCCAGCACAAGGTCTTCAATCTTGGCGGTCGAAATCGGGTCGAGCGCCGAGGTCGGCTCGTCCATGAGCAGCACCTCGGGGTCGGCCGCGAGCGCACGCGCGATGCAGAGCCGCTGCTGTTGCCCGCCCGACATGGAAAGCGCCGATTTTTTAAGGCAGTCCTTTGCTTCGTCCCAAATCGCCGCGCGCCGCAGCGAGGTTTCGACGATCTCATCGAGCTGCACGCGGCTTTTCACGCCGTGCGTGCGCGGCCCATAGGCGATGTTGTCGTAAATTGACATAGGGAACGGGTTTGGCTTCTGAAACACCATGCCGACGCGCTTTCGCAGCAGGTTCACATCGCAGTTGCGGTAAATATCCTCGCCGTCCAGCCGGATGTCTCCCGTGATGCGGCAGCCCTCAACCAGATCGTTCATGCGGTTTAAAGAGCGCAGAAGCGTCGATTTGCCGCAGCCAGACGGGCCGATAAACGCCGTGATCTCATTTTCCGCAATGCGCAGATCGACATTTTTGAGTGCATGGAACGCGCCGTAATGCAGGTTCATGTCTTCGATCGTAATTTTATCCATGTTGCCTCCGTTACTTTTTGGTGATCCTGCGCGCGATCAGCGCCGACAGGGTATTCATCAGCAGCACGACCGCGAGCAGCACGACCGCTGTCGCATACGCCTCGTTCATATGCAGCCCCTCGCCCGAGAGCACATACATATGAATGGCCAGCGTGCGGCCCGATTGCAGAAGTCCGGGGATCTGTGCCATCGTGCCCGCGGTAAAAATGAGCGCGGCGGTCTCGCCGACGATGCGTCCGATGCTCAGGATGACGCCCGACAGGATGCCCGGCATCGCGCTCGGCAGCACGATGCGGAACACCGTGCGAAGCCTTCCCGCGCCCAGCCCGAACGACGCTTCCCGGAAAGAATCCGGCACCGCCATCAGCGCTTCCTCCGCCGTGCGCATGACGAGCGGCAGGATCATGATGGCAAGCGTCATTGCACCCGCAAGCAGCGAATAGCCCCAATGCAGCCGCGTGACGAAAAACAGCATTCCAAACAGGCCGTAAACGATGGAAGGGATGCCCGAAAGCGTTTCAGCCGTCACGCGGATGAGCGCGACCAGCCGATTGCCGCGCGCCGCGTATTCGTTTAAGTAGATCGCGGTGAACAGGCCGAACGGCACGGCCATCGCCAGCGCGAGCAGCGTCATTTCGAGCGTTGTAACGATGGCGGGGAACATCGAAACGTTGTCCGAGTTGTATTCCAGCGCAAACAGCGAGGCCTTGAGGTGCGGCACGCCACTCCATAAAATATACCCGATCAGGAACAGCAGTACGGCAAAGGTCAGCAGGGCCGCCGCATACACCAGCCCCTTTTGCACCCGGGCTTTCATGCGGCCATGCAGCCGCCGCGGGCGGGCCTTTTCCTGCACAGCCGTCTTTTTCAGTGTCACTTGGTCGGTCATACCGTATCCTTTCTCCGTTTGAGCACGGAAAACGTCAGGTTGATGAGCAGGATAAACACGAACAGCACCACCCCGGTCGCGATCAGCGCTTCGCGGTGGAGGTCGGTCGCGTAGCCCATCTCCAACACGATATTGGCGGTCAGCGTGCGGATGCCCTTGAGCAGGTTTCCTGTCGCGCGGGGCTGGTTGCCCGCTACCATGATGACCGCCATGGTCTCGCCGATCGCGCGGCCCACGCCGAGCACGACCGATGCCAGCACGCCCGAACGCGCGGCGGGCAGCATGACCAAGAACACCGCCCGTTCATGGCTTGCCCCCATTGCGACCGCACCCTCATAGTACGAAGAGGGCACTGCGCGCAGCGCGGCTTCGGACACGCCGATGACGGTCGGCAGGATCATGATGCCGAGCAGAAGCGAGGCGGTCAGGATCGAGGAGCCGTCGCCACCCCAGCCGGTCACATTTTTTGAGCCCAGAAAGCGGATGGCAGGCACGAGGACCACCATGCCGAAAAAGCCGTACACGATGGAGGGGATCCCTGCGAGCAGCTCGGTGCAGGGCTTTAATACGCCGTAGAGGCGTTTGGGGCAGTAAAACGCCATAAAAATCGCGGTCAGCAGGCCGATCGGCACACCGACAGCGATCGCGCCCGCCGTGATATAGACGCTGCCCAAAATCATCGGCAGAATGCCGAACGCGGCCGGCTGGCTGGTGGGCGACCATTTGCCGCCAAGCAGAAAATCCGCAAGGCCGATCTCGCGCATGGCGGGCACACCGCTGGCAAATAGAAACACACAGATCAGCGCCACCGCGAGAATGGACGCCAGTGCGCTGACAAAGAACACACCGTGCATCGCCTTTTCCCGAAATTGCTTCATTTATTCTCCCTCGCAGACAGAGGCAAAGGGCGAACCATGTCCGCCCGCCCCGTGTTGTTCCTATCCGTTATGCGGCAAGCTCGCTCCAGTCAGTCACCGCGCCGACATATACGCTTTTGATCTGCTCGGTGGTCAGTCCGTCCAGCGTGTTTTCCGGATGGACGACGACCGCGATGCCGTCGAGCGCGATGGCTGTGCCGGTGAGCTCCGCAGTCTCCGAATCCTTCAGTTCGCGCGACGCCATGCCGATGTCAAACGTGCCGTCCACCGCGCCGGTCATGCCAGCGGTCGAATCCGAGGTCTGCAAGTCGATCTGCGCACCCGGGTTAAGCGCCTTATATGCCTCGATCAGCTTTTCCATGACCGGGGCAACCGAGGATGAACCGCCCACGGTGATCTTGCCGGAAGATCCGTCGCTCGCGAACGCCTCGGCGGCGTCCGAGATCTCGATGTACTTATTGTCCACGACGACCTGCTGGCCTTCCTTCGACAGGATAAACCGGATAAAGTCCGCCGCGACGCCCTGCGGTTCGCCCTTGGTGGCGATATTAAACGCGCGGGCCAGCGTATATGCGCCCGATTTGACGTTTTCCGTCGTTGCTTCCACGCCGTCCACCGAAAGCGCCTTGACCGTATCGTTCAGCGAGCCGAGAGACACATAGCCGATCGCGGCCGGATTTCCCGCAACGCTGGTCAGCACCACGTCCGTCTTGTTGGCGATCTGCGCATCCACGGTCGTGTTGTCCACCTTGTTGCCGTCCGCATCCTTTTCCTCAACGCCGGTCAGCTCAACGAACGCGCCGCGCGTTCCCGAGCCGTCCTCACGGGAAATGACAGTGATCGCGCCCGACATGCCGGTTTCTTCCTTGCCGGATGCTTCCGCATCCGGGCCTTTCCCGGCGTACTGGTCTTCGTTGCCGCAGCCGGCAAGCGCGCCGCAGAGCAGAGCGCCCGCGAGCAGCAGAGAAGCAAGTTTTTTCATATGAAGTCTTTCTCCTTTTATCCATTGTTTTTTGATACAAGACCATCATACAAAGCGCTTGTTAAATCTAAAAGCTAGACCATGTTAAATCCAAGTAAAGTGTAAACTTTTGTGTAAAGCGTGCAAAAAAGCACGGAGAAACAATTGTTTCTCCGTGCTTTTCCCGCTAAATCTGTTCAGGTACTCCGCTTTTTCCGGAAATACCCGAGATAGAGCACCCCCGCGGCCATGCTCCAGAAATAGGCCATCATATAGGGCACTTCAAAAATGTTTTCAAAATAACAGTGTGTCAGCACGCCCATCATTCCCGCAAACATCGACACCGCCAGCACGCGGCTTCGGTCGGTCTCGGTAAAGTTCGTGCGGCCGACGGCCCGCAGGCACCATAGCACCAGACCCACCAGCAGGATGATGAAAAAGATCAGGCCGATATAGCCCATCTCCACCAACGTCTTCAGATAGTAGTTATCCATATAGAAATAGGAGAAGGTGTCCGATTCCTCAATGATCTTATTCTGCATCGCGACCGCGCCGCCAAAGCGGCCCAACCCAAAGCCCAGCCACGGGTTGGATTCATGCAGCAGGTTCAGGCCGGTCTCCCAGCGCACCATGCGGCCCGCCCGCTGGCTGGCTTCGACATAGTCGGTGGTGAACAGATAGGTAATGCGGTTGGCAATGGAGGGAATGGCGATCAGCGCGCCCGCGCCCGCCACACCCATCAGCGCGATCAGGCGGCGGTCCAAAAAGATCGCGAACACGACGACCGCGACCGCAAGCCCGCCCCACGCCCCCTTGGAGAACGTGAAGATGCACGACAGGCACATCATGCCGGTCGCCCCGATAGCGAGCACCTTGACCCACATCTTTCGGCTGTAATACGCGATGCCCGCCACCATGGGGGCGAACAGCACGAGCAGGCTGCCCATGATGTTTGGGCTGCCCGTGATCGAGAACACGCGCGTGCGCACGCTCTGTTCGGTCTGCGACACCCACGCCGCAGGGATCGGCGCGGCGACGATGTACTGGTAAATCCCATGCAGCCCGATGACAACCGCCATCGCGACCAGCGCGCCGTAAAAGATGGCAAAATCGCGGTCGTCCTCGATCAGCCGCGTGACCAAAAAGAACCAGAACAAATACTGCACAACCGCGCGGTAGCCGTCCACCGCGATGCCCGTGTTGGGGGACACCGCGCACATCAGGAAAAAGCCGACGCCGATGAACAGCAGCAGATACGCGTCCAGCGGCGTAGCGCGCAGCCCGCCGGGGGCGCGGCGCATCGCGGTGTGCCACAGGATGTAGGCCAGCGCCGCGAGCATCAGGCATTCATCCCACACCGAAGCGAGAAAGCCGGGCAGGTAGGAGCGGATGGCATAGTCAAGCGGCAGATACAGCGCGAGCGCGGTAAGCAGCAGGCCGCGCATGCCGAAAAACCGCACCACGCGCCCGATTATGCCGCCGCCGAGAAAATTGGACACCGGTTTCCAGACCGCGGTGCAGGCGCGGTATACGACGCTCTGCCGTGCCGCATCGCCCAGCCGCTCAACAAAGCGGCGCAGCGCGGCAAGCATTCGCGCATATCGGCTGCGCGCTGCATCCGGCAGCGGGGAGGCGCAAAATCGCTCCCACAGCCTGCAAAAATGCGACTGCGGATACGCGTCCCGGACTTTTTGGAAAAAGCCGGCGATCGCGCCCTGATGGTACCAGCCGCGAAGGCGCGAGAGCGCCCGCACGAACCGGCTGTTTTGCAAGATCGCTTTCATAGCTTATTCCTTTGCAATGTCGACCGAATCGATGTTTCCCGTGGTTTCAAAATCGTTGGTCTTGAGGATGAACGTGCGGCCGGCGCGCACCTCCTGCGTGCCGATCTTGGGCGAGGGCGCGTCCTCGGCGACCGTGGTCGCGATGGTGAACACAAGGTCTTTCTTGGTGCCGTCGAGCGCATCTACGATGCGGCCGTCGGCCGTCGTCACCTGCTGGACATAGTCCTCGACCTGCATATCAGTGATGGTGGCGTTCACATACTCGTTGCCGCTGACCAGCTTCTTGCCGACCTGGCTGTTTCGCGCGATCTCTTTCTGCATAAAGGGCGTCGCGCCGCGCACACGGATGACCACGGTCATATCAACCTGCTTGGACGCTGCCGCCGCGATCTGCGGCCCGAACAGCTTATAGCCTACGCCCGCGACGATCGCGATTGCGGCCAGCAGCACAAGCAGGTCGACAATGTTGATCACGCCGAACAGCTTGCCTTTTTCATTAATCACTTTCATGTTTTTCCTCCGTCTGTATGGAATACTTCCCTGCCATTATAGCACAGCGAAAGAGGTCGAACAAGCTGTTTTATCCCATAATCTCCCGCCAGACCTCGGCAAGCTTCCATTTAAACACGATCTTCTGCCCGTCCCCGTCCTGCTTGTCCGCCGGGGCTGCCTCGTCGCATACGACGGAAAACGCCGTGCACCACCATGCGCCCTGCGGCGGCTGGGGATACCATGCGCCGGCCGCGAACACCACAGCCGCGGCAAAAAACGCGCCGAGACCCTGCTTATCCCATTTCACTTTCATAAAAAAACCTCCGGACCAAAACTGGTGTTCCCAGTATGTCCCGGAGGAAATCTTCTTATACGATCTCTGTGAGAAAGGTGTCCGTAAACCGGTGCTGGAGCATCTTTGCCGCCGTGCGGGCGCGGCTTTCATCGGAAAACAGGCCGAAAACCGTCGGCCCAGAGCCGCTCATCAGCGTGCCGTCCGCGCCGTTTTCGGTCAAAAACGCCTTGATCTCTCCGATCTGGCGGCGCTTGCTTGCGGTCACATCCTCCATCACGTTGGAAAGACGTTTGCAGACGCCGGCCAGATCGCCTTTTTGGAGCGCTTTCACCATGCCGTCCGTATCCGGCCGCTTTTTTAGTTCGACCGCGTCGATCTGCCGGTAGGCCTCCTTGGTGGAGATGCCGAACGGCGGCTTGCACAGCACCACATGGCAGTGTGGCATATCAGGCAAGGGCGACAGCGTTTCCCCAATGCCCTCGGCCAGCATCGTGCCGCCGCGCAGGCAATAGGGCACGTCCGCACCCAGCTTTAAACCCATTTCGCACAACTCGCCGTCCGTCAGGCCGACCGCGTGCAGCGCGGAAAGCGCACGCAGCACGGCGGCCGCGTCGGTCGAGCCGCCGGCGAGTCCCGCGGCGACGGGAATGCGCTTCTCGATATGAATATCGACCGTTTCGAGCAGCGCGCCGGTCTCCTCATAGAAAAGCTCGGCCGCGCGGAATGCGAGGTTTCGGGAATCGGTCGGCAGGTAGGGCAGGTTGCAGGTCAGCCGGACGCCCTGCGGCTTTTTTTCCCCATGTGTGACCGTCACGGTCACATCGTCGTGCAGCGCGACCGTCTGCATGATCATTTTCACCGTATGGTATCCATCCGGCCGCGTGCCGGTCACATCGAGCGTCAGATTGATTTTGGCGCGCGCGTGGACGGTCGTCTCGTCATGCGTCACCGCTTGCTTGCTGAAAAACACTTATATCTCCACCTGTTCCGCCCGGCGGTTCCGGAAGACCGTGACCGAGGAGAAGCCCGCGCTCTTTGCAAGCGCGGCGCACTCCTCAATGCCGCGCCCGACCGTGTCCAGCGAATGGCTGTCGCTGCCGATCGAAATGCGCTCACCGCCAAGGCGTTTGTATTCTATCAAAATATTTTCCGGCGGGCCGACTTTTTTCTGCCAGCCTGCCATGCCCGCCGCGTTGAGCTCGAGTGCGTAGCCGCGCGAAATACACTCGCGCAGCACAGCGCTTACGCGGTCCATATACTGGTCGAACGAGGGCACATAATCTCCATGCCGCATCACGCGCAGCGGATAGTCGATGTGCGCGAGCACGTCGAACCCGCCGTGCCGCACGATCTTGAGCAGCTCATCGAAATAGTCCTGCATAAACGCGTCGCAGTCCAGATGCTCAAAATCATGAAAGTAAATATCGAGGTCGTTCGGCATCACGTGCAGCGAGCCGATGACCATATCGAATGAATGCGACTTTAGAAACGCATCGGCGCGCGGGTCAGCGTGCACCTGCCCGATCTCAATACCCACGAGCAGCTCGATCTCGTCCGCAAACACCTGCTTTGCCGCACGGATATCGCGCAGGCACGCCTCCACGTCCCGGTTATCGGACGGGTCGCGGCGGTGCAGAAAATCCAGATGATCGGTGATAGCCATGATCCCAATGCCGCGCGCGATGCAGGCACGCACCTTTTGTTCCACCGACTGTTCCGGCTCGGCGTCCGTTGAATAGCCGGTGTGCATATGTAGGTCTACCAGCATAAAGGGCCTCCTTACTGGGATAAAAATACGATAATGAACTGCATGAGGCACACGATGAGCGCCAGCGTCATCCCGGCGTTCAGCCAGATGACGCGCCCGGGCGCGCCGGACAGCGGGCCGTCCTCAAGGCAAAAGCCATGGTTCATGAGTTCCAAAATCAGCAATACGCCGCCCGCAATCAGGCACGCGAGCACGAGCAGCCCATATACGATCATTCCCGTTTCCCGGCTGCCGATCAGCAGCGGCACGCCCGAACCACACACATTATAAAGTGTATGCAGCGTGATAGGGACGATGAGCTGCCCTGTTTTGAAATAGACGGCGGCGAGCAGCAGCCCTAGCCCGAACGCATAAAAAAACTGCGTCAGGTTGCCGTGAAACAGGCCGAACAGCAGCGCCGAAATCACGGCGGCACGCCCCTGCCCATAGCGGGCGAGCCGGTCTGCAATCACGCCGCGAAACAGGAACTCCTCGCAAATGGGCGCGAGCACACATGCGCTCAGGATCGCCGCGGCGGGCGGCAGCAGGTCAAACACCTCGTTGAGCGCGTCCACCGGCGTCCGCCCGATCAGCCCGTATGCCAGATTATTGACCGCCGTGCCCACAAACGCGCCCAGCCACATGACCGCCATGCCGATGAAAAACCATTTCGCGATCTGGCTCATGCCCCATTCCTGCTGTGGGGCCGGCGTGCGGGGCACGCACCGCGTCAGGCGCAGCGCCAGCGGCAGCGCGACCGCGTAATGCCCGGCCAGAATCAGGATATAATAAATGGTCTCGGGGATGCCGCCCTGCGTGAGGTAGTCGACCCACATCACGGCGAACTGCCAGACGAGCGCGCACGCAAGCGTGACAACCAGCGAAAAACCGATGCGCGAACAATATTTCCGCTCAGCGCGCGCGTCAAACTCCTCCATAGGTTCCTCTCCTATCGCGCAAAAACAGGGCAAGGCTTCCCGCCCCGCCCTGTCGTTTGCGTTACTTGGCTTCGTTTACCAGGCGCTCGGTGTCCTTTGCGATCATCAGCTCTTCGTTGGTGGGGATGACCAGCACGCGGACGCGCGCCCAATCGATGGAAATATCCATCTGCTTGCCGCGGTATTTGTTCTTCTCCGGGTCGATCTTGACGCCGAGGTATTCCATGTGCTCGCACACATCCCAGCGAACAGAGCGGTCGTTCTCGCCCACGCCCGCGGTGAAGATGATCGCGTCGACGCCACCCATTTCCGCAATGTACGAGCCGATGATCTTCTTGACCGAGAGGTTGAACATGTCTTTCGCGAGCGCGGCGCGCGCGTTGCCGTCGGCGATCGCGGTGTCCAGATCGCGGAAATCGGAGGAAACGCCCGAAATACCGAGCATACCGGATTTCTTATTCAGGATATTGATGACCTGTGCGGCCGACAGCTTCTCATTTTCCGCCAAGAACTCAATGATGGCGGGATCGATGTTGCCCGCACGGGTGCCCATCGGCAGGCCGTCCAGCGGGGTGAAGCCCATCGAGGTGTCGAACGACTTGCCGCCGTTGATCGCGCAGATGGACGAGCCGTTGCCCAAATGGCAGGTGATCAGCTTAAGATCCTCGATCGGGCGGCCGAGCATGTCGGCGGCCTGCTGGGAAACATATTTGTGCGAGGTGCCGTGGAAGCCGTAGCGGCGGATCTTGTATTTATTGTAATATTCATAGGGGATGGCGTACATGTAGTGCGCCTGCGGCATGGTCTGGTGGAACGCGGTGTCAAACACGGCGACCATCGGCACGTCCGGCCCCATGACCTCGCGGCACGCCTGAATGCCGATCAGGTTGGGCGGGTTGTGGAGCGGCGCGAGCGGCACACAGTCCTCAATGGCTTTCAGCACCTTTTCTGTGATGATGACGCTGTCCGAGAAGAACTCGCCGCCATGCACAACGCGGTGGCCAACCGCGTCGATCTCGCTCATCGAGGAGATTACGCCCTTTTCGGGGTCGAGCAGAATATCGATGACCGCCTTGATGGCCTCGGAATGGGTCGCCATCGGCGTGTGGATGGTGAATTTCTCATCCGTCTTGTTCCCGGTATGCACCAGCACGCCGTCGATGCCGATACGCTCGCACAGGCCCTTGGCCATGACGTCGTTGGTCGACGTTTCCAGAAGCTGATACTTCAGCGAGGAACTACCGGCGTTGATAACCAGTACTTTCATTTTCAAAACTCCCTCATGCCCGTATTTTAGCGGCTTGCACACAGCCGCAAAAGCAGATATAATAATGATACAAATTCATTTTACACGATTTACCTCGATTACACAAGGATATTTTCGGTTTTTTTGGAGGTGCCCATGGCCGTTTGCGGCGTTGTTGCCGAATACAATCCGTTCCACACGGGACACGCGCACCATTTGTCCGAAACGCGCCGCGCGCTCGGCGAGGACACGGCAATCGTGTGCGCGATGAGCGGGAATTTCGTCCAACGGGGCGAGGACGCGCTTGTGGACAAATATATCCGCGCGCAGATGGCGGCACAAAATGGCGCAGATCTTGTCATCGAGCTGCCGCTTTGCTGCGCGCTGTCATCCGCCGAGGGCTTCGCCCGCGGCGCGGTGCAGACGCTGCGCGCGTTTTCGTGCGATACGCTGTCATTCGGCTGCGAATCGGGCGATGCGGCGCTTATTCAAAAAGCGGCCGACCTGCTCGATTCCCTTGCGTTTTCTCCCGAAAAGGGACTTTCCTACGCCGCATCCCGGCAAAAAGCGCTGCAAAAGCGCGACCCGGAGGCCGCCGCGCTGCTCGACGCGCCCAACAACACCCTTGCCATCGAATACTGCCGCACGATGCGCGGCACGGGTATGCGGCCGCTCGCCATCCCGCGCTTGGGCGCGGCGCACGACGCCGCCCTGCCCGCGGACGGTTTCGCCTCGGCCAGCCTTTTGCGCACGCGTATCCGCGCGGGCGGACTTGCGGACTGCGCCCCGTTCCTGCCCGAAAATGTGTTTGAATTGCTGCGGGACATACCGCCCACACCGCCTTTGGACGATCTGCTGTTCCCTATCCTGCGCCGCCTGCTGTCCGACGGCGCGCTTTCCACCGGCAGCCGTGACGGCTTTGATGAGCGCCTTGCTGCCGCCGTCCACAAAGCAGGCTGCTGGGCGGAGGCTGTTTCCCTCGCGCAGACTCGCCGCTTTCCCGCCGCCCGTGTGCGGCGCGCGCTCACGCGGCTCGCGCTTGGCGTCCCCGCGGACGCGGACGTGCTGCCGCAGTATCTGCGCGTGCTGGCAGTCGGCCCAAAGGGGCGGGTGCTTCTCAAAAATGTGCGGACCGAATTGCCCCTTATCATGAAACCCGTTTTAGAAAAACGGCTGCCCGCCGCTTTGCAGCCCGCCCTTTCCCGCGATGCGTTCGCGGACGACCTGTTTGCCCTCGCATCCCCCGATCCCGCCCGCCGCGCGGGCGGCTCGCATTTTCGTCAGACACCCTACTGCACGAAATGACAGGAGGCGCACGCCATGGAAAAATGCCCATATTGCTCGAAAGACATGCTCGACGGCACGCTGCTCGGCGACCGGAAAGCGCTCAAATGGAAGCCCAGGGACAAAACGCTCCTGCCCGGTCTCTGGGCGTGCGGCGGGCTGACGGTCGGCTCGCACGTGCCCACCGCCCGCGCTGAAGCGCGCGCCTGGTTTTGCTCCTACTGCCGGAAAGTGATCATCGATGTGGACAATTGCTGAGCGCCAAAAACCGCGGCTTTTAAAGGCCGCGGCTTTTTTGCAGAAACTACTTGACCTGTCGTAGTAATTCTGTTATAATTACTACGACAGATGAAGTAAAGGAGGCTCATTATGCTGGGAAGCGATGTCATGCGCGGCTATAACGACACGCTCATCCTGTGCCTGCTGATGGAAGGCGATTCCTACGGCTACGAAATCTCCAAGGAGATCGAAAAGCGCGCGCAAGGGCAATATTCGATCAAGGAAACGACGCTGTATTCAGCGTTTGGCCGGCTGGAGAAGCAGGGGTATGTCGCCTCCTACCAGGGGGACGAAACACAGGGGCGGCCGCGCACATATTACACCGTCACGGGCGCCGGGCGGCAATTCTACCGCGAAAAATGCGCCGAATGGCAGGTGCTTAAGCGCGTCGTCGACGCGTTCACAAGGGAGGAACAATCAGATGGAACAAATTCGTAATTATGTGGAGGCGTTGTTTGCCTCGCTGCCAAAGACTAAGGATATCGTCCAGATGAAGCTGGATATGCTCGAAAACCTCGAAGAGAAATACCACGCCTATCTCGCCGAGGGCAAAAACGAAAACGAGGCCGCAGGGCTGGTGATTGCGTCGATCGGCTCGCTGGACGATTTGCGCGCCGAGCTCGGGCTTTCGGAAGAAACGTCCGAAGCGCCTTTGGAGGACGCTCGCACAGCTGACCCCGCGCTGGCCGCAGAATACCGGAAGTTTAAAACCTCGATGGGTGTCGGCATCGCCGTGGCGGTCGCGCTGTTCATCCTATCGCCCGTCAGCTACATTTTCGGTGTGAGCGTTTTTTCCAAAACCGTGGGCATCTTCCTGTTCTTCCTGTGCATCGCCGCCGGTGTTGGTCTTTGCATCCTGTTTGGCGTGCGCGAGGAGTATTATGAGGATATGCTCGGGCTGAAAAAGAAAGACGACGAGGGTTCCGGCCGGCTGACCAAGCTGTTTTCCGCGATCGCCTTTCCAATCGCCGCCGTGATCTACCTGTGCCTCGGATTTTTTGCCGACCTGTGGCACCCGGGCTGGATCATTTTCGTCGTCACGGGCGTGCTGACCGGCGCGATCGCTGCGATCGAAGAATACCGCCGCGGTTAAAACCATAGGCAAACCCCTTTCGTTATGCTATAATAATCCGGTAGCATAATTAAAGGGGTTTCAAAAAATATGATCGGTTTGGGGACAATTATCAACGTCGGCACCGTGCTCGCGGGCACGACCATCGGCCTGCTGCTTAAAAACGGCCTGCCGCAGCGCTTTGAGCGCACCATTTTGCAGGCTTTGGGGCTGTGCACGTTCTTTATCGGCATCGGCGGCGCGGTTTCCGGGCTTGTGACCATCGAAAACGGCGCGCTCGCCACGCAGCACACCATGCTGCTCGTGCTGTGCCTGATGCTGGGCGCACTCATCGGAGAGGGCATCGACATCGAGGCTCGGCTCGACCGCCTAGGCGAGGCGTGCAAAAGAAAGCTGTCGGACGAGGGCGACAGCCGCTTTGTCGAGGGCTTTGTCACCGCGTCGCTGCTGTTCTGCGTGGGGGCGATGGCAATTGTCGGCGCGCTGGAGGACGGTCTGAGCGGCGATCCCTCCATCCTCATCGCCAAGGCCATTCTGGACGGCATCGCCGCCATCGTTTTCGCGGCCTCGCTCGGCAAGGGCGTGTACCTGTCCGCCGTCACGCTGGCTATTTACCAAGGCGGCATCACGCTGCTCGCCGGGGCGATACGCCCGTGGCTGTCGGACGCGCTCATCAGCCAGATCTCTTGTATCGGTTCAGTGCTGATTTTCGGGCTGGGCTTCAATCTGATGTTTGATAAAAAAGTGAAAGTGGGCAATTTACTGCCCGCGATGTTCCTGCCGATCTTATTCTATTTTCTCGGCCGGTTCATTCCGGCGGTCGGCGCGCTGTAAATAATAAAAAGGAGGCTTAGAAAAGCCTCCTTTTTCTTTTTTACTTGTCTACGGCCGCGGAGCGCGGCGTTGCCGTCTCCGGCACGGCTTCGCCGTCAATCTCGCCCTCAAACGAAGCCTTGTCTTGGTCGTCCTCCGTCAAGGTGATGGTCACGTCCTCGCCGTCCGGCGTTTTGGCATGGTAAACGCCGTTGCTGTCCGGCTTAATGTCGTTGCCCGAACCGTCCTTGATGGAAAAGACAATGCCGATCGTATCCATCAGCGCGCCGTCGGTCGCCGCGTTGACAGCGCCCGCCGCCGTTGCCATGAGCGCGGCCGCCGCCACGCCGATTACCAGTCCTTTGCGAATATGCTTTGCATTCATATGTCTGCCCTCCCGCAGTTCTTCGCCGGAGGCGTGCAAATGGGCGAACACCGCCTTATATTGTTCCTTATCAGTCATCATTCCAGCCCTCCAGCGTTGATTTTAGTTTTTGTCTGGCCCGCATCAGCCGGGTCTGCACCGCGCTTTCGCGCAAGCCGAGCATCTGCGCCACCTCGCGCACCGAGTAGTCCTCATAATAATAGAGGTGGATGCAGACGCGGTATTTCTGCGGCAGCTTCATCACCGCCAAAAACAGCTCCGACTGCTCGGGGGATTCAAAGCCGAGCGTTTGCGCGTAGTCGTCGATAGGTGCGGTCAGCCGCCGCCACGGCGAGGTCAAATAGCGTTTGCACTCGTTGATGGTGACACGGATGAGCCAATTGCGCGCGTGTTCTTCGTTTTCAAACGGTTTTTCCGCTTTGTAGCATTTCATGAGCGCGATCTGCGTCATATCCTCCGCGTCGGCCGCGTTTCTGGTATATTGAAACGCAATGGCGAACAGGTTGTCCCGGTAGCGCCGCGCGAGCTCCTCGAATTGTGCTTGCTGCATGGTGTGCTTACCTCGTCTGATGGGTTTTTGAAAGGCCTTTCGTAAGGAGTACCCGTGGGGGCGGCGGAATATCACAAAATTTTTTCACGGATCGCAGACGCCACAGGGACGGTAGCCGGAGGCAATCGCCACCTCGCGGCTGTCGCAATAAATTTGGTTATCTCTATCGGGCGCTTCCGGACAGTCTCTTTTATGCAGAAGCCCGGTATCCGCGTCGCAAATATAATCGAGGCTTTGCATGACATAGTCGCGAGCCGAATAGTCTATATCCGCAGCCGCGTCCAAATAGCCCATTTTATAGCCCTCATACATTCCATAGAATTCAAGCGCGAGCGCGATGGCAAGCATGACGACAATGACAACCCTGTGTAATTTGAGCCAATCCATCAGTTTTTTCATATGGTATCACCCCCAAGTTGATACCATAAGTATAAATTGTAGGCCATTTGAGTAATGCAACCAGATTTGGTTATATCTTCAAACCACTTGTAAAACCTATAATGTAGTCATATAAAAAATACAGGTGGGGATATGGTGTTTCACATTGATGATATATTCAGTAATGCTGACATTTCACGAACTGTTCGTTTTACCGAAAACATTTTTGAGGAGTTAAATCAAGTCTCCGCTAATAATAATATATCTTTCAACAAATTAGTGCTTTTATGTTGCCGCTATGCACTTGACCATCTCGAAGCAGACGAATAAAAAATCCGGCCTTTCGGCCGGATTTTTCTTTTAATAGACATACTCGAACTCGATATCGCCAATGACGACAAAATCGCCCTCCTTGACGCCCATCTGCTCCAGCTTTTCATATACGCCCGCGTTTTTCAGCATACGGTCCATATACTGGCGGGATTCATAGTCGTCCGTGTTGACCGACGCCATGATTTTGTCCACCCACGCGCCCGAAATGACATAATAATCGTCCACCTGCTCAACCGTCCAGTCGCGGTCGGTCACTTCGTCCTCGACCGGCACGAACTCCGGCTCATAGACGAACACGGGCGGCAATTCTTTGAGCGCGTCCCACGTCATGCGCATCAGCTCGGAAACGCCCCGGTTGGTCGCCGCGGACAGCTCGGCGAACTGCATACCATGCTCGTCCGCGTATTTTTTCAGCCGCTCGACCGGCGCGCGGTCGTCCCCCAGCAGGTCGACCTTGTTCGCCACCACGATTTGCGGGCGGGACGCGAGAAATTCGCTGTATCCCGCAAGCTCGGCGTTGATCTTCTCAATGTCGTCCACCGGGTCGCGCCCCTCGCTGCCCGCCGCGTCCACCAGATGCAGCAGCAGGCGGCAGCGGTCGATATGGCGCAGGAAATCATGGCCGAGGCCCGCTCCCTCGTGCGCGCCCTCGATGATGCCCGGAATGTCCGCCATGACGAAACTCTGCTCTTCGCCCACCGACACCACGCCCAGATTGGGCACAAGCGTGGTGAAATGGTAGTTTGCGATCTTGGGCCGCGCCGCCGAAACCATGCTCAGGAGCGTACTCTTGCCCACGTTCGGAAAGCCGACCAGCCCCACGTCCGCCAGCAGCTTGAGCTCCAAAATGATATCGCGCTCCACGCCCGGCTGCCCGGGCTTGGCGAAACGCGGCGCCTGGCGGGTCGGGGTCGCGAAATGCGTGTTGCCCCAGCCGCCGTTGCCGCCCTTGACCGCGACAAACGGCTCATCGTCCGACAAATCGCGGATGACCTGCCCGGTCTTCTGGTCGCGTATGATAGTGCCGCGCGGCACGCGGATGACCAGATCGCCGCCGTCCTTGCCCTTGCAGCGTTTGGAGCCGCCGTTTTCGCCGGGCGCGGCCTCGTATTTCTTTTTATAGCGGAAATCCAAAAGCGTGGACAGGTTATCGTCCACCTTGAAGATGACCGAGCCGCCGCGTCCGCCGTCGCCGCCGTCCGGCCCGCCCGCGGCCACGTATTTCTCGCGGTGGAAGCCGACCTTGCCGTCGCCGCCCTTGCCGGAAATAATTTTAATTTTGGCTACGTCGATAAACATATTTCCCCTCCTTTCGGGAATGCTAAAACAAAATCCCAGACACACTGTCTGGGATTTTTGTATTCATTACTGCGGGTAAACAGAGACCTTCTTGCGATCCTTGCCCCAGCGCTCGAAGCGAACAACGCCTTCGACCTTGGCGAACAGCGTGTCGTCCTTGCCGCGGCCGACGTTCGTGCCCGGATGGATCTTCGTGCCGCGCTGGCGAACCAGAATGTTGCCGGCGGGAACGGTCTGTCCGTCCGCGCGCTTAACGCCCAGACGCTTGGCTTCGGAATCACGGCCGTTCTTGGTCGAGCCGACGCCCTTTTTATGCGCGAAAAACTGTAAGCTAATCTTCAGCATTCGTGTGCACCTCCATTACGTTCATATATTCGGAATAATCTTGCTCCAGCTCGGAAAGGTGGATGCGGAGCGCCTGCATGGCGTCCTGCCCTTTCTCGAAGCCCCCGCCCTGCGGCAGGGTGATGCGGATATGCGCGCCGTCGTCCTCAATGACCGTGTCCACCGGGATACGCTGGACGTCGAACAACAGGGCGTGCGTCAGCATGACCGCGCTGGAAATCGCCGCGCAAACGATATCCTCGCCCTCGTCGGCATAGCCGGCGTGGCCGCGAAGATCGACCGAACGGATGCCCCGTCCGGCTGCGAGCGAGAATGTGACGCGGGTCATAATTTAGGCCTTAATCGCGCCGATGGTCACCTTGGTGAACGGCTGACGATGACCCTGACGTTTGCGGTAACCCTTCTTGGGCTTCATCTTGAAGATATTGATCTTCTTGCCCTTGCCGGTCTTCTCGACCGTGCCGGTTACCGAAGCGCCGGAAACGTAAGGAGCGCCAACGGTTAAGGAATCGCCCTCGCCTACGGCCAGAACCTCGTCGAACGTAACGGTCGCGCCGTCCTCGACGCCGAGCTTTTCGACGTAGATCACGTCGCCCTCGGATACCTTATACTGCTTGCCACCAGTCTTCAGAATTGCGTACATCTTATTCCCTCTCTTTCCTTGTAGAGTCACGCTTGGCGCGGCGGCGACCGGTTTACGGACGCACTTAACCTAAGCCATCGCACAATGCGGCTTTTAGTAGCATAACACAAGCGGCGGGGCTTGTCAAGCCCCGTCGGAAGAATCTCTAATATTTACTTGCCCGGGTTTTCGATGACCTTGACCTCGCCGTTCGAGCAGCCCACGATCATGCGCTTGCACATATTGAGGAACAGGCCGTGCTCCAGAACGCCCAGCATACCGTTCAGCTTGCCGAAAACGTCTTCGATATCGAAGCCCGCGCCCAGATGCAGGTCGGCGATGTAGTTGCCGTTGTCGGTGACAAACGTCTTGCCGTCCTTGACGCGGAGAACCGGATGGAAGCCGTATTTCTCCATCTGCGCCATGGCCTGCTTGGAGCCGTACTGCGCGATCTCAACCGGCAGGTGGAACGCGCCGATCTTGTCCACCAGCTTGGATTCGTCCATGATCCACATGACCTCGTCCGCCAGCGTCGCCACGACCTTTTCGCGGTACAGCGCGCCGCCGCCGCCCTTGATGGCGTTGAACGCGGGGTCGATCTCGTCCACGCCGTCGATCGCCAGATCGATATGGTCGACCTCGTCGATGGTCAGCAGCGGGATACCCAGCTCCTTGGCCTGCGCCTCGGTCGCCTTAGAGGTCGGGATCGCCTTGAGCTTCATGCCGTTCTTGACCAGCTCGCCCACGGCGTTGACCATGTGGTAAGCGGTCGACCCCGTGCCGAGGCCGAGCACCATGCCGTCTTTTACATACTCGGCGGCCTTATCGCCGGCTAGTTTCTTCATATCCATTGTGAAATTCCTCCCGTGATGTTGGTACTTCCTATTATAGGTTGTCTATCCGCAAAAAGCAATCACATTCCGGGGGCGGCAAGCAGTTTTTCCAGCGCGCGGGCAAAGATTACCGTCATTTTTGCAAGGCTCTCCTCGGCGAGGAATTCATTCGGCTCGTGCGCCAGCTCCTCCTCCCACGGGAACAGCGGCCCGAACGCGACCGCGTTCGGCAGGGCGCGCGCATAAGTCGCGCCGCCGATCGAAAGCGGCTGGCTGTCCGTGTCGCCGGTCACCTCGCGGTATGCGTCGAGCAGCGCTGTGACCAGCGGCGAGGATCTCTCATGATAAACAGGCGGCAGGCGGTCTACCTCATGGTAAACAAACCCGTTTTTAACCGCGCCCGCCGCTGTCAGATCGCGCACGGTCTCATAGGAGACCGACGCCGGATAGCGCAGGTCACACTCGAGCGTCACCGCGCCCGCCGCGTCCATGCGCACCGCGCCGACGTTGAATGTCAGCGCGCCCGAAGCCGCGTCGCGCATCGCGCAGCCAAAGCGTTCTCCCGTGTAGTCTTCGCCAAGCGCGCACCCAAACGCTTCGACCAGCGCATGATGGGAAAGGCTGCCGCCAAGGCGGGCGAGCGCGGCAAACAGTGCGGCAATCGCATTCTTACCCTTTTCGGGCGACATGCAGTGCGTGCTTTTGCCGCGCGCTTGGAGCACGACCTGACCGTCCTCCGCCCGGGCTTGGGTGTCAGGCGCGCCCGAGAGCGTTTGCAGCACCGCGTCCGGGTCGGCGCATTCAAGGACGCACTGCGCCGCGTCCGGCACGATATTGCGGCTGCCGCCGCCCGTGACCGAAACAAGCTGCACGGGCGCGCCGCGCTCGATCCGGTGTTCGGAAACCAGATCAAAGTCGAGCAGACCCTTTTCGCAGAAAATCAGCGGGAAATTGCCGTCCGGCACGATCGACACTTCGGGCAGCACGCCGGCGTGCTCCAGATAGTGCCGGATGCAGCCCCAGCCCTCCTCTTCATCCGCGCCGACGATCATGCGCACGCACGCATCCGGCGGGATCCTGCCGCTGTCCAGCAGGTATTTCATCACATATAGGCAGCTAATGAGCGGCCCCTTGTCGTCCGACGCACCGCGGCCGTACAGTCTGCCGTCTTTTCGCGTGAGCGTGAACGGGTCGGTATCCCAGCCCGTCCCGGCCGCGACCACATCGGCGTGGCACAGCACGCCGATCATGCGCTTGCCGGTTCCCGCCGTGATCTCGGCGGCGTAGCCGTCGTAATCGCGCACGGAAAAACCGAACGACCGCGCGAGCTCCAGCACATAATCGAGCGCCGCGCGGATGCGCGCGCCGAACGGCGCGCCCTCGCCGCCGTCCTCCGCGTATACGCTGTCGATCGCCACTAATTCGCCCAAATGGGAAATCATGTCTTCCAGATTTTCTCTGACAAAGCGTTCCATAGCATCCTCCATTGGAAATATTTCAAGATTTGCCGATGATTTTTAAACTTTCCACAAAGCCCTCGCCGGGCGAATCCAGTATAATAGCACTAACGATTTGCATTAGAAAGTGGTGACAACCTATGAACCCCTCTTTAAAAACCGCAGCGGACAAGCTGGTCCGTGAAATTTTCGCCGTACAGCCGGGCGAGACCGTCATCCTGACCGCCGACGATGACACCGACTTCACGGTTGTGCAGGCAGTGTCCGGCAGCGCGCGTGAAGCCGGCGCACATCCCATGGTCATCCGCATCCCGACGCCGGGCGGCGTGGGCAAGGCGGCCGATCCCGACCTGCCGGTGGACGCGCTTTCCGCCGCCCTGCTGCACGCCGACGTATGGATCGAGTTCAACCACCAGTGGCTGCTGTATTCGACCCCATTTGAGCGCGCCGAGGCGGAAAACAAAAAACTGCGCTACATGTGCCTGGTCGATTTCAACGAAGAGCTGATGGTGCGCACGATCGGCAACGTCGAGACCGCCAAGCTCCGCGCGTTTATGCTCGCGGTCACCGAGCGCACCAAAAACGCGAAAACGATGCGCGTGACTACCCCGGCAGGCTGCGACGTATCGTTCGAGATCGACCCGAACCACTACACCGCCTGCGACTGCGGCGACGCGTCCAAGCCCGGCATCCACATGTTGACCGGGCAGATCAACGTCGTGCCGCGCTTCGGCTCGGTAAACGGTACGATCGTATTCGACGGCTCGGTCACCCCGCCGTTCGGCCGCAGCCCGGACGCGCCCATCCGCCTTTCCATTGAAAACAGCCGCATCGCCAAGGTCGAGGGCGGAGAGGACGCCAAGGCGTTCCAAAAGTTCCTCGCGGATTTTGAGGACGAGGGCATGTGGAAGCTCGCGCATATTGCCTACGGCTTCAACCCTGGCGCCAAGCTGACGGGAAACATCGTTGAGGACGAGCGCGTCTGGGGCTCGACCGAATGGGGCATCGGCTATGTCAGCCCGTTTGACGCGCCGCCGCACGGACAGGACGCGAAATCGCACTGTGATGGTATCTGCCTCCATTCCTCTGTCTGGCTCGACGGCGAGCAGATCATGGACGAAGGAAAGATTGTCGACAGCGCGCTCGCCGCGCTCATGCCAAGCCTTTGAGCCTTGTTTTAAAGAAAGGATTGCCGGAAAACCGGCAATCCTTTCTTTTTTTACGCCTTTTCGCTTTTCACAGGCTCTTTTTTGCGCGCCAGACCCTCGAGCGCCAGATACAGCACCAGTGCGACCACCGTGCCATTGACAAACGAGATGCCGAACGGCAGGCGCGTCGCCGCAAAGCCGAGCGCCCAGGAAAGTAGGCCGGTCCAGCGCCAGCCCTCGCGGAACTGGTACAGTTTGCTGCTGCCCTTGGCAAAGATCCAGTAATCGATAAAGAAAATGCCCACGATCGGCATAAATGTGTCGCCGAGCAGATAGAGGAAGCCCTCGAAATAGCCCGCCACGCCGACCGCCGCCAGCACCGTGCCGACCACGCCGAGCAGCACGGTCGATACCGCGCGCTTATCTTCCGCAAGGTTGAACACCATGACAGCGTTGAGCCCCGCGCTGTACGCATTGGTCGTGTTGGTCGTCCATGTGGCGAGGATGAGCACCAGCATACCGAGCACCGGCAGGCCGATATCGACGAACACAAGCGAAATATCATACTGCTGCGCGATGCGCGTCATAACCGCGCCGAGCACCAGCATCGCCATGCCCGCCGGCATGACGCCGACGCTGGACGACAGCACCGTGTCGCGCCGCGTTTTCTGGAAGCGGGTGAAATCGGGCGCGTTGAGCGCGCCGGTTGCCATGAAGCTGATGGTGAGCACCACGCCGCCCGAGAACGTCATCGTCGGGTTTTCGACCGGCTGCCATAGGTTGCCCGTGCCGAAACGCTGGATGGCGAGCACACAGCCGATTGCCGTGACCACGACCAGCGCCGGGATGGCGAACTTGTTGAGCTTATCGAGCGCGTTGATGCCATAAACCGCCGTGACCAGCATGATAATGCCCCAGACCACGGTCGATACCCAGACCGGAATGTTCACATGGAACGCCTGGCTCATCAGGTTTGAGAACGCCGAGCCGCACACGCCGTTCTGCACGGCGAACCAGCCGACCATCGAGATCATGAACAGCGCGGAGATCAGCTTGGACGAGCCCTGCCGCCCGAAGCTTCCCGACGCGACCACGCAGGTCGGCACGCCGAGGTCGCTGCCGATGATGCCGATGACGATCATCAACACAATGACGATCGCATAGCCCACCAGGCCGGACAAAATCGCCGAGCTCATGCTCATCGACTGCGCGAGCATGCCGCCCAGCATCAGGCTGGGCACGCAGATCAGGATACCCGCCTGAATCAGCGCCACGTCGATCCACGATTTGCGCTCGTCCATCGGGACGGGCTGCAACGTCACGCTTTCCATCTTGTTTTCTTTCATATGCCGCAATCCCCTTTTTGGAAAATGTCTGTTTCCCATGTTACCGTGAATCGGCTTGCGGCGCTTTAAAAATTCTACAAAATACCAGACTTTATTTTGAAAGATTTACAACCTCGTCCGTTTTGCCCAAAAGCTGCTCGATACGCACCGCGAGGCCGAGCGTTTCATAAAACGCAACCGGGTCGTGCTCCAGCCCGAGCAGCGCCTTAACGCGGTTTAGCCGGTAGCGCACCGTGTTTTCGTGCTGGCGGAGCGCTTCGGCGGTGCGCTTAAAATCGCCCGCGTGCCGCACGAACAGGCGCACGGTTGCAAGCAGCTCGCGGCTGCCCTCCTCGGACGCGCCGCCGCGCACCTTTTCACAGAAGCCCGCGTAAAAATCCTGAATTTCACGGCTGTTTCGCAGCGGGAGCAGCAATTGCAGCACCGAAAGCGGGTTGTATTCCTGTTCGCCCGCGCCCGCGGTGAGCGCCATGGTGAGCGCGTTCTGCCCCTCCTGCAAAGCCTTGTCCACCCAATGGCGCGGATAGGCGCGCCCCACGCCCAGCGCCGGCTTCTGGAAATACTGGGAGAGCAGGCGGCGCGTCACGTCGAGGTGGATTTTCATTTTCTTTTCGTCCCCCGCGCTCAGGATCATCACGTGCGCGCCCGGCGTGTTGATGAACACGTCCTCCCGGCTGGCGAGGCTGCGCGCGTTCCATTCAAATTCGAGCAGGCGCGAGGCAAAATCGCCCTGGAAATAGACCGCCTGCACCCATTCGCCCAGATTGGGGTTCATACTCAGCAGCAATTCCATTTTCTCCTGCGCGGTCATCTTGCCGTCAGTGATCTTGTCCAGCTTGAGCTGGTTCATGACGTTCAGGTTTTCCATGGCGATATAGCGGTTTACCGTGTCCATGATCTGCGCATAGGAGATATCCTGCCCGATGTGGACGACCGGGAAGTAGTGCTGGTCGCAAAAGCGTCTGACCTCTTCGGAGATCAGCGTTTCGCGCCCGGAGGAAATCAGGCACACGCCACTGCTCTCGCCCTGCACGAGCACGCGCATGACGGCAAGCACGCTTTGCGCGTCCGCAAACTGCAAAAGCCCGGTGACAAAAAAGTCTCCGGGCATGATGATGCCGCCGCCGATCACGTCCTCGCCGAACGGGCTGTCGAACACCGACACGCGCTTGACCGTGCGGTAGCAGCCCTCGCGCCCGGCGAGCACGCGCGCATTTTCAAACAGCGGATTTTTCAGGATATTGGCAAGTGATACGTTCATTTCAGGCCTAAGATCTCGTCGGCGGACAGGTCGAGCAGCTTGCAAACTTTCACGAACATTTCGACATCCATTTTCCGCTGGCGGCGCTCATAGGCGCCATATGTAATTTCCGCCAAGCCAAGCATTTTGCTGAACTGGCGCTGAGAAATGTTTTTTGCTTCCCGCGCCTTTTGAATGTAATCAATATAATCCATAAAATCTCCCAGCACCTATTGACTACTATTTGCAATCATGTTATACTGATTGCAAATAGTAGTCAAGGAGTGAACTCAATGTATTCCTTTTTTGAACATTACTTTCGCATGATCCACAAAGTTACGGCCGCCGCAGACTGGTGCGCCTTGTGCAATGACAAAGAGCAAATCATCACGCTCATAGACCGCCTGAATGCACAGCACGCCGAAGAAGCCCAGCGTTGTTTTCTCGACGGCGTGCTGCTGGGCAAGCTGCTTGCAGAACTCGATTAAAGCCCGTGCTGCAATTTCGCCGCCTTGAGCGTGTTTTTCATCAGCATCGTGATCGTCATCGGCCCCACGCCGCCCGGCACCGGGGTCATCAGCGACGCTTTTTCCAGCACCGCCGCGTCCACGTCGCCGCAGACCTTGCCTTGCTCGTTCCGGTTCATGCCCACGTCGATCACCACCGCGCCGTCCTTCACCATATCGGGCGTGATGAACGCCGCCTTGCCCACCGCGGCCACCAGAATGTCCGCGCGGCGGCACACCTCGGCCAAATCGCGCGTGCGGCTGTGGCAGATGGTCACCGTGCCGTGCTTGTGCAGCAAAAGCATGCTCATTGGCTTGCCCACAATGTTCGACCGGCCGACCACCACGCATTCCTTGCCCTTGGGGTCAACGCCGTACTCGGCGAGCAGCTCCATCACGCCCGCCGGGGTGCAGGGCAGGAAATCGAAATTGCCGACCATGATCTTGCCGACGTTGACCGGATGAAACGCGTCCACGTCCTTTTCGGGCGCGATCGCGTCAATCACCGCCTGTTCGTCGATATGTGCGGGCACGGGCATCTGGCACAGGATGCCTGAAATCTGCTCGCTCTCATTGAGCTGCGCGATCAGGCCGAGCAGCTCCTCTTGCGTCGTTTCCGCGGGCAGCGCGTATTTCTCGCTGTAAAACCCGCATTCGGCGCAGGCCTTTTCCTTGTTGCGCACATAAATTTCGCTCGCCGGGTCGTTGCCGACGATAATGACCGCCAGACCGGGCTTCACGCCCTTTGCTTTGAGCGCTTCGGTCTCCGCGAGGATGCCGCCGCGCACCTTGGCGGACAGCGCTTTTCCATCCATTTTCACCGCGCTCATGTCAGGTTTCCTCCTTGTCGTCTACCGCCGCGTCGGGCTGCGGCGTGGGGGTCGGGTCGGGTTCGCTGTCGGGCGAGGGCGCTTGCTCGGGCAGCGGCATGGCCTCGCTCTCCGGGGTCGGCTCGGCTTTGGCCGCCTCCGGCTGGTCTGCCGGGGCGGGGCCTTCGGCGGGCACAGGCTCGTCCCGCCCGGGCACATAGAACGCCTTGGCGACGCGGATGCGATTATAGGCGCGCGCCAGCAGGAACGCTGCCACGGCGCAGCTTACGATTGCAACCACCTGCGATACGCGCAGCGCGTTGAAGACATACAAGCTGTCCGTGCGCAGCCCCTCGATCCAGAAGCGGCCGAGGCCGTACCACGCGACGTACCATAGGGCGATCTCGCCGTCAAACTTGCGCTTTTTGGAATAGAAATGCAGCGCAACGAACCCGATCAGGTTCCATAGGGATTCATAGAAGAATGTCGGATGCACCGGGTCGCCGCCGTCGATCGTCATGCCCCACGGAAGCGCGGTCACGCCGCCGTGCGCCTCCGCGTTGACGAAATTGCCCCAGCGGCCGATAAGCTGGCCGATGAGCAGGCCGAGCGCGGCCAAATCGCACAGCCGCGCGAACGAGACCTTTTTATAGCGGCTGTATCCCCAAAGCGCGAGCACCGCGCCGATCACCGAGCCATAAACCGCGATGCCGCCGTTCCAAATGGCGATAATTTCGTTTAGATGCTGGCTGTAATACTTCCACTCAAACACAACGTAGTAAATGCGCGCGCAGATAATGCCCGCGGGCACGCACAGCAGCAGGCAGTCGATCAGGTTGTCCGACGTGAAACCGAATTCCTTGACGCGGGCGTTCAGATACAGTGCGCCCAGCACAAAGCCGATACAGATGATCAGGCCATACCAGTAAAAATTTTTGCCGAACACCGTGAAAGCGACGCGGTTGATGGTAAACTCCAGCCCAAGGCCGGGAAAAGCGATAACGTGTTCCATAAACGATGATCCTCTTTTTTTGTCAGATTATTGCGGCTCGATCACAGAAAGCGCCGAATGGTCGGGGCGCGCCCAGCGGGCCAGCATGGCCTGCACATCGCTCGCCTCGATGGTGTCGAACAGGTTTGCGAAATCGAGATAGTCCTCGCCTCCGAACACAGCCTCGGCCTCGCGGCGTGCAAGCTCCTCGGGGTCGTCCAGCACACGCAGGTGCAGCCCGTAGACCGCTTTTTTCATCCGGTCGAACAGCGCTTTGTCCACGCCCTCCTTGGCCAGGCGTTCGACCTCGCGCTCGATCGCCGCGCGCGCCGCGCGGGGGTCGCGGCTCTCGCCGCCCATCAGCGCGACCGCGCCCTCGGGGATGAGCGAATATTCGGTCTCGAAATAGCGGTTGATCAGGCGTTTTTCATACAGCTCGCTGTAAAGCGGGGCGGTGTCGCCGCACAGCACGCGCACGGCCAGCTCGCCCAGAAGCGACCGCCGCAGCTTGCTCTCGCCCTTGTGCAGCGGCTCGTCCTTAAAGCCGAGCAGGAATTGCGGCTGCGAGACCTGCATGGCGCGCACGGTTTCGCTTTCGTTCACCGTTTCGCGCCGCTTGCCGTAATGCCGCTGGCCGACGTCGGTCGGCACGGGAGGCGAAAACTGCTTAGCCATGCGGCAGATCTCTTCAAAATCCGCCGTGCCGCAAACAACCAGCACCATATTGGAGGGCGAATAAAACGCCTTGTGACAGGTGAAGAGCGTTTCGGGCGTGATGCGCGCGATGCTGGCCACGCTGCCCGCGATCGACACGCGCACAGGATGCTCGCGGAACAGCCCCTCGAACAGCCCCACATAGGCCTGCCAGCCCGGGGTGTCCTCCATCATGCCGATCTCCTGCCCGATGATGCCGCGCTCCTTGGCGACGTTTTCCTCGGTGAAATACGGCGTGAACACAAATTTGAGCAGGATTTCCAGATTGCGCTCAAACCGCTCGGTGCAGGAAAAATGGTAGGCCGTCATGGTCTGGCTGGTGAACGCATTGGGGGACGCGCCGGTCTCGGAAAACTTTTGCAGCGCGTTGCCGTCCTCGTCCTCGAACATTTTGTGCTCCAAAAAGTGCGCCACGCCCGCCGGGGTGTCGAACCGCTTGCCGTCCAGCGTGAACGACGCGTCGACCGAGCCGAAGTCAGTCGCGAGGATGGCAAACGTCTTGGAGAAGCCCTCCTTGGGGATATAGCACACACGCAGGCCGTTTTCGAGCGTGCGGCGTTCGATGCGCTCATGCAGCGCGGCATACGACTTGCTCATTGGCCCACCCCTTTCATAAAGTACACTGTGTCGAGCGCAGTCGCCTGCGCCGCGGCGACGACCTTGTCCCGCGTGACAGCTTTCAGCGCCTCGATGCGCTCCTCGGGCGTGCAGAGCGTGCCCGCGATGGCCTGCACAAGCCAGTAACGCTCGAGCTGCATCGGCTCGTCCAGCATGGCGCGCCACGAGCCTGTGAGCGTCTTGCGGGCGGACTCGATCTCATCCGGCGAAATGTCGCCGTCCTTGCAGAGCTGGAGCTGGTGCAGGATCTCGTCCCGCGCGGTCTCGAACGCGTCGTTCTCGATGCCGGAATTGACCAGCATCACGCCCTTGAGACTGACGAACTGCGCGCTCGCGTAATAGCAGAGCGATTTTTTCTCGCGCACATTAAGGAACAGCTTCGAGCTGGTCGAACCGCCGTAAAGCACCTGGAACACCCAGTAAGCGAGCGGGTCGCCGCCGGTCATGCAGTTGCCGCCTGTGCGGAAGCCGAGCGAGAGCTTGCCCTGGCCGACTTTTTCCTCCTCGACCACCTCGCGCGCGTCGCCCACGGGCGCGGCCACGATCTCGGCACGGGGCACATAGACGCCCTGTGCTTTCCGTTCGGGCAGCACGGGCGCGAACAGCGCTTCGACCTTATCCGCGGACAGCGTGCCGCAGTAAAACAGCTCGATCTGCGCTTCCGAAAGCGCGCGCTGATAGGCCGCGTACAACTTGTTCGCGGTGATATTCTTCGCTTGGTCGGCCGTGCCGAGCGCGCTCGCGCCGTAAGGCTCGTTTTTGCACATGATCTCGGTCAAGCGCTTGGGCGCGTAGGCGCGCGGGTCGTTCTTCTGCGCCGCGATGCGGTCAAGCAGATTGTCCCGCTCGCCGCCGGTGTAGTCCGTCGAAAACGCGCCCTCGGCCACATACGGGTCATACAGCAGGTCGGCCAGCAGCTTCGCCACCTTGCCGGTCAGCCCATCCGCGCCCGGGGCGTAGGCCTCGTCGATCACATCGGACAGAAAGCCGATCACCAGCGTTTCGCCCTCCTTGCGCACCGTCGCCTCAATGCGCGCGCCATACAGCTCGTCCAGCGCCGCGCCGAGCGCGCGCAGGTCGGGCAGGCGCACCGTGCCGCGCCGCAGCACATGCGGCAGGCAGGCGCGCAGCGCCGCGTCCGGGCCGCCGAGCGGCAAAAGCAGCGCCGCGCGCAAAACCGCCCGCTTGAACTTTGGCGTGGTCACGCAGGTCAAGCCTACGCCCGCGCCGAGTTTTTTCCTCGTCACCTGTTGCATAATTTGCCTCGTTTCCGGAGAGATTTTCCATAGCAGTCATTATATCATTAAATATTCAGGCACGCAATTGTACTTTTTGTGAACACGTGCCTCTCAGCGCTATTTTACCCTTGACAAGCGGTGAAATATACGGTATGATAATCACGTTCGGAATGTAAAGGTGTTTCGCTTTACAGCGAAAGGAGGCCGGCCCATGCGCGGAAAACCGCTCGAAATGAGCCTGCTGTTCGACTTTTACGGCGAAACGCTGACCGAAAACCAGCGCGAGCTGTTCGACCTGTATTATAATGAAGACCTGTCTCTTGCGGAGATCGCAGAGCACGCGGGCATCACGCGCCAGGGCGTGCGGGACGGCGTCAAGCGCGCCGAGCACACGCTGCGCGAAATGGAGCGCAAGCTCGGCCTTGTCGAGCGTTATGGCGGAAACGAAGAGCGCGCCGCCGAAATCGCGCGCGAAGCCGAACGCTTACACGCCTTAAACGAAAGCACGCTGCACAGCGACGCGGTCAAAGAGATCGCGGACCGGCTCACGCAGCTCGCCAGCCAGCTTCAATGAGGAGGCAGTTATGGCATTTGAAGGCCTGACCGAAAAAATTTCATCCGCCTTTAAGCATCTGAAAAGCAAAGGCCGGCTGACCGAAGGCGACGTCAAGGAAGCCATGCGCGAGATCCGCATGGCGCTGCTCGAAGCCGACGTCAACTTCAAGGTCGCCAAGGATTTCATCAAGACGGTCACCGAAAAAGCGACCGATGCGGAAATACTCGAAAGCCTATCCCCCGCCCAGCAGGTCATCAAGATCGTCAATGAAGAGCTGACGGCTTTGCTCGGCGGCCAAAACACCCGCTTGACCATTTCGCCAAACCCGCCCACCATCGTCATGATGGTCGGCCTGCAGGGCGCGGGCAAGACGACCAACTGCGCAAAGCTCGCCGCTCTGATGCGCAAGCAGCAGCAGCGCAGGCCGCTTCTCGTCGCGTGCGATGTATACCGTCCCGCCGCGATCGAGCAGCTGCACGTGGTTGGCAAGCAACTTGACATCCCCGTGTTCGACGAGGGGCAGGGCGACCCGGTCGAGATCGCGAAGCACGGCGTCGAACACGCCCGGAAAAACGGCTTCGATCTGGTCTTCCTTGATACGGCTGGCCGCCTGCATATCGACGAAGCGCTCATGGACGAGCTCAAAAATATCAAAAAAACGGTAAAGCCGACCGAGATCGAGCTGGTCGTCGACGCGATGACCGGACAGGACGCGGTGACCGTTTCCCAATCCTTCGACGAGGCGCTCGGCATCGACGGCGTGCTGCTTTCCAAAATGGACGGCGACGCGCGCGGCGGCGCGGCGCTTTCGGTCAAAGCGGTCACGGGCAAGCCGATCAAATTTATCGGCACGGGTGAAAAACTCTCGGATATCGAGCCTTTCCATCCCGACCGCATGTCCTCCCGTATCCTCGGCATGGGCGACGTGCTGACGCTTATTGAGAAAGCACAGCAGAATTTCGACCAGAAGCAGGCCGCCGAAACCGCCAAAAAAATGGCGGCGGGCAAGCTGACGCTCACCGATTTCCTCGGCCAGCTCCAGCAGATGAAAAACATGGGCTCAATGGAAGAAATGCTTGGCATGCTGCCCGGCGTGGACGCGAAAGCCCTGGCCGGCGCCAAGATCGACGAAAAGCAGATGGCGCACACCGAGGCCATCATCCAATCGATGACGCCCAAGGAGAGGGACAACCCCTCGGTCATCAACTTCTCGCGCAAAAAGCGCATCGCGGCGGGCTGCGGCCTGACGGTCGAGGAGGTAAACCGGCTTTTAAAGCAGTTTGAGGCCATGCAGAAGATGACCAAACAGCTCACCGGCCAAATGCGCGGCAAGGGCAAGAAGCGCCGTGGCTTCGGGGGCTTCGGCGGCATGAAAATGCCGTTTTGACAACATGCTTGTAAAGAAATTTACAATAGATCATTCTATTTGGGGGAGGTGAATTTTCATGGTAAAGATCAGACTTCGCCGTCTGGGCGCGAAGAAGGCTCCGTTTTACCGCATCGTGGTTGCGGACTCCCGTTACCCGCGCGACGGCCGTTTCATCGAAGAGATCGGCACGTACAACCCGCTGAGCGATCCGGCTGAGGTAAAGGTTGACGCCGAGCGCGCGCAGGCTTGGATCAAGCAGGGCGCGCAGCCGACCGACACGGTCCGCGGCATTCTGAAGAAGGCCGGTGTGCTGTAATTGAGTGAGGCTAACGAAATGAAAGAGTTATTGACCTACATTGTCAAAAATCTGGTTTCCGAGCCGGATGCGATTGCCATCACCGAGGAGGTCGACGGCGACAATGTCACCTTTTCCCTGCGCGTCGCGCCGGAGGACATGGGTCGCGTCATCGGCCGCCACGGCCGCATCGCTAAGGAAATCCGCACACTCATGAAAGCGGCAGGCAATCGCGAAAACAAGCGCGTCACTGTCGACATTCTCGACTGATTCGCCAAAGACCTGTTCACTTTGCTGACAGGTCTTTTTTCCTATCTATCCACCGGAGGGGTACCGCTTATGCAGAAGAAATTTTTAGAAGCCGGCAAGATCGTCGGCACGCACGGTGTCAAGGGCGATCTGCGTGTGCAGTCCTGGTGCGACAGCGCGGAAACGCTGTGTGAATTCGATACGCTTTATCTTGACCCGGACACCTCAGTGGCCGTTGCGCGCGCGCAGGTGCACAAAAACATTGTGCTGATGCACCTCCAGGGTGTTGATACCATGGAGGCCGCCGAGGCGCTCAAAAACCGCGTGCTCTATCTCGACCGCGGCGACGTGGAACTGCCCGAAGACCTTGTGTTTATCCAGGATATTCTGGGCTTTCAGGTATACGACCGGCGAACCGGGCAGATGGTCGGCGTACTCAAGGACGTGCTTACCTCAAACCCGGCGCACGACATGTATGAGATCCGTACGGAATCAGGGCGGCTAGCCTACCTCCCCGCGGCAAAGCCTTTCCTCAAGGAGATCGACATGGAGGCCGGCGTGATCTACGTCGAGACTATCGAGGGGCTGCTATGAAAATCGACATCATGACCCTGTTCCCCGAAATGGTCGACGCCGTCATGCGCGAAAGCATCATCGGCCGGGCGCAGGAAAAGGGGCTAGTCTCGGTCAATGCCACCAATATCCGCGACTATGCTTTGGACAAACATCACAAAGCGGACGACGCGCCTTACGGCGGCGGGCGCGGGCAGGTCATGCTGGCCGAGCCGCTCTTTCTGTGCCACGAGGCGCTTTGCGGCGGCAGTCATGTGCATACGGTGTTCCTGTCCGCGCAAGGGCGGCCGTTCTGCCAGCAAAAGGCGCGCGAGCTGCTTTCCTGCGGACACGTCATTCTGGTCTGCGGGCATTATGAGGGCGTCGACCAGCGTTTTCTCGACGCCTGCGTGGACGAGGAGATCTCCATTGGTGATTTTGTTCTCACGGGCGGCGAGATCCCGGCCATGGCGGTGGCGGACGCGGTGTGCCGCATGGTGCCCGGCGTGCTGCCGGACGAGGACGCGTTCACCTGCGAGAGCCACTGGGACGGCCTGCTTGAGCACCCCCACTATACCCGTCCTGAAAACTGGCGCGGCAGGCCGGTGCCCGAAATCCTGCTTTCGGGGCATCATGCCAATATCGAGCGCTGGCGGCGCGAAATGTCGCTCCGCCGCACGCGGGACGACCGTCCCGACCTGTTTTCTGAATTTATTCCGCGCGACAAAACCGACCAAAAACTTCTAGAAAAGCTGACAAACGAGCAGTAAACGACCCGTCCGCCCTTGGACGGGTCGTTTTTTGACCGCATTTCGCGTCGGACAGCTTTTTGGGAAAAGGGTTTACATTGGCTGTCCAATTCGTTAAAATAGATAAAAGAGAGAATGTTTTAGAAGCAGGAGGCCGTCCTATGATTATCACGATCACGCTCAACACCGCGCTCGACCGCACGCTGCGCATCGAGCAGCCGCTGCAGGTAGGCAAGCTCAACCGCGCCGTTTCCAGCTATCTCGAGCCAGGCGGAAAGGGTATCAACGTTTCCCGCGCGGTCAAAGCGCTCGGAGGAGACAGCATCGCTCTCGGCTTTTGCGCCGGCACCAACGGCCGAATCATCAAGGACGCGCTGACCGCGGCCGACATCCATCATGATTTTGTCGACCTTTCCGGGCAGACGCGCGTCAACACCCAGATCATCGACGCGCAGGGCGGCCATACCGAGATCAACGAGCCCGGCTCCAAACTAGAGGACGCCGATTTCCTCCGCTTCCTTGACCGCATGGACAACTATCTCGACGCGGGCAACATTTTTGTGCTGGCCGGTTCGTGCCCGCCCGATTTCCCGCTCCAGAATTACCGGAAAATCTGCAAAAAGATCAAAAAGGCCGGCTGCCGCCTGATCATCGATGCACAGGGCGAGCTGATGCTCGAAGCGCTCCAGTGCGAGCCCGATTTTGTCAAGCCCAACATCTTCGAGCTGGCCGAGGCGGTAGGCGAAAAGCCTTCGGCAGACCCTGACGTGGTTCTGGTGTCCGCCCGCAAAATGCTCGAAATGGGCGCGCGCGCGGTCTGTGTCTCAATGGCGCAGGAGGGTGCGCTGCTCGTCGCCAAGGATGAGCCCGAGGCGCTTTATGCCAACTGCAACCCCAAAATTTATGATGAAGGTTCGGTCGGCACGGGCGACGCTATGGTCGGCGCAATCGCCAATTCAATGCACAAAGGCCTGCGGTTCGATGAGATGGCGCGCTTCGCCGTCGCCGCGGCGCGCGCGTCCGCCCGCCTGCCCGGCACTGAAATGGCCACGCTCAAAAAGGTCTACGAGGTCTATGAAACCACCGAGGTCTATACCCTCTGAACAAACGAATAAAAAACGCCGCTGCTTTTCGCAGCGGCGTTTTTAATAGCCCATTTGCTTTAGTTCGTGCACGAGCTTTGCATAAAATATAGGCGGGCTGAAGTGCGGCAGGTCGTGGCGCAGGCCGTCCGCCAGCTCCTGGTGCGACACGCCCCGTAGCGTGCCCCGGTAAACGCCCCATTTGGCCGACCGGGGCGAAACCAGCCCATCGCTCTCGCCCTGCACCGGATAGGAGGCCGCGCGCGACCACAGCATCGCCGCGTCCGACCGGCTGCGCCCCAGCACCGCGCCGTAGCTCTGGTAAAAAACGCAGGGCACATCCGGGTTTTCCCGGTTAAAACGCTCCATATAGGCGGGCGTCATCTGTTCGGCCACGCGAAAAAAATCCGGGTTGCGGTCGCCCTTGCGTTTCCAATACTCGTTGTTGCAGGTGCCCCACGTCCACACCGCCGGATACGCATATTCCAGCAGCGCGCGGGCGATGTGCGAGCCGCGGTTGGGCGTGGACAGCATGGTGAGCGAGGCGACGCGCCTGCCGAACCCCATGGACGAGATCAGGTGCCGCGCCTCCAGCCCGCCCTTGGAATGCGCGATGATATTGACCTGCCCGCACGCCTGCTCGCGCAGCATTTGCAGCACACGGTCCCGCAGCACGGCGGCGTTTTCCTCAATATTGCCCCACGCGTCCTGCCCGCCCATATAGACCGTCGCCCCATGCGCACGCAGCAAATTCGGCACACGCCCCCAATAGCACCCGCGGAAATCGTCCGCGGCGTTCAGGCCGTGCACCAGCAAAATCGGGTATTTTGTTTTGCAAAACGTATCGTTCATATCATTTATGGTACTTTCCGCCGCCGAGGATGCTCAGCGCGCGGTACACCTGTTCAAGCGCCATCACCCGCGCGAGGTGGTGCGGGAACGTCATGGGCGACATGGAAAGACGAACGTCCGCCCGCTCTTTGACGCGCTCATCCATCCCGCAGGAACCGCCGATCACGAGGCACAGCCGGCTCGTCCCACCGACAGCCTGCTTTTGCAGAAAGCCCGCAAGCTGCTCGGACGACATTGTCTTCCCCTCGACGCACAGCGCGATCACCGCCGCGCTCTGCGGGATCTTGTCCATGATCTGCGCAGCCTCTTTTTTGAGCGCGTTTGCGATCTCGCCCGGAGACGGATTTTGCGGCAGCCGCTGCTCGGGCAGTTCAACGATCTCCAGCCTGCAATAAGCTGAAAGCCGTTTAGCGTATTCAGCGACCGCCTGTTCCCAGAATTTCTCCCCAAGCTTGCCGACGCAGATCAGCCGAACAGTGAGCATTGTTCTTCCTCCGTCAGCACGATGGGCGCTTCCATACGCTCGCGCGGCGCGACTACGATGCGGCACGGCGGCAGGCCGCGCACCGCGTTTTTGGTCTGCTCGAGCGCGAGCTCGGGCATGTTGTTGTGCTCGCTCAGGTGCGCCAAAATGAGCGTTTTTGTGCCGCTTTTCACCAATTCTGCCGCGCACACCGCGCAGTCCGGGTTGGAGAGGTGTCCGCGCGGCCCGCCAACCCGCTGCTTGAGCGGATATGGATACGGCCCTGCCTGCAGCATATACGGATCGTGGTTGCTCTCCAGCACGACCGCCTCGCAGCCGCGAAGCTGCCGCGCGATCTCGCCCGGCACAAAGCCGAGGTCGGTCGCAAAGCCGAAGCGGCAGCCTGCGTGTTCCAATATGTAGCCGACACTGCCCGCCGCGTCGTGCGGCGTTTCAAACGACCGTACCGCGATACCGCCGACTGTGAACCCGTCTCCCCCGGCAAAGGTATGCAGCCGCTCTTTGGCCTGCGGGTGCTTGATGGAGAGCGCGAGCGCGGTATCGTGCGAGGCGAAAACAGGCGCTTCGGCTTTTTTCAGAAACATCGGCAGGCCCTTGACATGGTCGATATGGTCGTGCGTGATCAGCACGCCGGCGATATGGCCGAGCGTCAGCCCGACTTCGGCGAGCGCCGATGTGATCTTGCGCAGCGACACGCCCAGGTCGATCAAAACCGCGGTATCGCCCGCCACATATAAGCCGCAGTTGCCCGACGACCCGCTCGCGATGCTGTAATAAAAGCGCTGCTCCATTCGTTTCTCCTTCTGTTTGCAAAAAAAGGCGAGGGAACTCCCATTCCCCCGCCGTGCTCTCTTAGTTTGCCGCCGGAACCACGTTGTTGTCCGGGATCTCGGAACGGTACATGTCGGCGCCGAGCGCGACGAATTTCTCGACCAGCGTCTCATAGCCGCGTTCAATATTCTGCACCTGCTCGACCTCGGTCACACCCTTGGCGGCCAGCCCCGCAATGACCATCGCAGCGCCCGCGCGCAGGTCATGTGCGCGCACGGGAGCGCCTTTGAGCTCGGAAACGCCCTCAACGATCGCGATCTTGCCGTCCACATGGATGTTCGCGCCCATGCGCGTCAGCTCTTCGGTATAGCGGTAGCGGCTGTCCCACACGCCCTCGGTCACGATGCTTGTGCCCTCGGCGAGGCACAGCGCGGTCGTCATCTGGGGCTGCATGTCGGTCGGAAAGCCGGGGTAGGGCAGGGTTTTCAGGTTGGTCTTGGTAAGAGCGCCGACCCGGCGCACCAGCACCGAATCGTCGAATTCGGTGATCTCCACGCTCATCTCCTTGAGCTTGGCGGTGATACACTCCAAGTGCTTGGGGATGACGTTTTTAACCAGAACCGAGCCGCCGCACGCCGCGACCGCGGCCATGAACGTGCCGGCCTCGATCTGGTCGGGAATGATGGAATACGAGCCGCCGTGAAGCTTTTCCACGCCGCGGATCTTGATGACATCGGTGCCCGCGCCCTTAACGTCAGCGCCCATCGCGTTTAAAAAGTTTGCCAAATCGACGATGTGCGGCTCCTTGGCGCAGTTCTCCAGAATGGTCTGCCCCTTGGCGAGCACGGCCGCCAGCATGACGTTCATCGTCGCGCCGACCGTGACCACGTCGAAATAGATGTGCGCGCCCTTGAGCCCATCCTCCGGCGCTTCTGCGCGGATAAAGCCACCCTTGGGCAAAGTCACCTTGGCGCCGAGCGCCTCAAAACCCTTGATGTGCTGGTCGATCGGGCGCACGCCGCCGAAATTACAGCCGCCCGGCATGGCAACTTCGGCAAAGCCGTATTTGCCCAGCAGCACGCCGAGCAGATAGTAGGACGCGCGCAGCTTGCGCTCCAGCTCATGAGGCTTGAGGCTGGGCTTATGCGCGTTCTCGATCTCCACCGTCGTCGCGTTGACAAGGCGGATCTGCGCGCCCAGTTCGCGCATGATCTCGAGCTGCAGGGTCACATCGATGATCTTGGGCACATTCTCGATCCGGACCGGGCCGTCCGCCAGCAGCGCCGCCGGCACAATGGCGACCGCCGCGTTTTTCGCGCCCGAAATGGTCACCTCGCCGTTCAGGGTCTTGCCGCCGTTGATAACATACTTGGTCAAAGCCTACCTACTCCTCACTCTTGGCGTTTCGCGCCGCGCTTACTCTCATATTATGTCTATCGCGCGCCGTGGGTGCGGCCCGCGCAAAGTCTCACGCATATATTTTACCACAAATTTTGATAAAGGAAAGTTATTTTTCACATTTGTCAGGAAATAGCGGTTTTTTTGGCACAATCCACCAAATAATCCCCGGTATCCGTTTGAAATTTCCAAGTCGGCACAAGCAGCAGACGGCGGCCGCCGTCCATATCCAACCGGTAGCCGACCGTCATGGCGGTCACACGGCCGGCGGCGGGCGTATCTTTGGCAAAGGCCAGAAGCGCGTCCGCGGCGGCACATGTGGTGCCCGCC
>NZ_JAXEOA010000015.1:0-19318 GCF_034098985.1 Agathobaculum sp.
CAAAACAAAGAAGTAATCCCACCGGAAAGAGCAGTGGCTCCCACCGCAAGGCTTTATGGGGAGAAAGAGTGAATCCGGTGGGTTTAAAACGCAGGAAACCGGGAAGCCGTGACACGGATTGGCACAGGAAAGCGTGAGGGACCGGAAAAGGCCAAGCAGGCGGAAAAGCCATAGCTGGCAAGGGGAAAAGGGAGTCCCGGGTTCCCACCTTTGGGCACACGGCGGGGAGATAAAAGCGGGCTGGCCCGCAGGACGAAAGCCGCCCCCCGCCGCATGCCTGCGGCTTTCCTTCCGGCTTCCTCCAAAGGGCTTTCTGCTGTCGTAGTAAGTCTCGCTAGTTCCGATGTTCAATGTTGTTTCAGCAATGTTGATTCGGTAATCTATAAACTGTAAAATTCCAGATGAATCAGCGGGAATATGTCCACATCCGCTACCAATATATTTAAACTCCCCACTCGCCCCCAATGCCGATTGGAAATTTTTAGACGTACCACCAGTGCCCAATTTAGTAACAACATTTGCGCCTCGCTCAATCAAAACCGTTCCGCCAGATCCAGCGACAGCACCTGAACCTCCACCTATGCCAACACCGACAAATTCGGTTGATGCATTGCAGTTACCGCCAATAGCCTCTACATAAGTATCGGTTTGAATGTAAATGGTTCCAGCATATCCTCCCCTTTGTTCATCGCGGGAGTAAGTGCCTCCACCACCAATTCCAGCTCCACCACTGGCACCGGGCTGTACGGTCTGAGAAGATTTGGTAGTTACAGATGCTCCAGACATGATGCTTAAATATCCGCCTGCCCCGGCATTTGAATTGATACCCGAAGAGCCACCACCACCGATACCAGCGCCGCCACCATCCGTGTAATCTCCACCACCGCCCTCAGCATACACTGATCCGTAAATTATGACTCTTCCCCCGTTGCCCCCATTACTGTCATTACCGCCACCACCGCCACCGATACCGGCTCCGGCACCACGGCCACCACTGAGACCTGCTATCGCTGTTATGTTTGTATGAGGTCCTATATAGATGGTTCCACAATTTTCAGCTGTTACGCCATCACCATAACCATTGCCGCCAATGCCTGCTGCACTGGCAAAATTACCATCTTCTGTTCCGCATAACCCAGCGGTTGCAATTAAAGTGCCTGATGTTTTTCCGTCTCCATGTTCAGTTAGGATGGTTAGTTTAGCATCGGAAACCACATTTATTCCAGCGTATGAGTTTGGTGCAGCTTCTCCGCCATTTACAGTTAATTTACCGTTTATAACTAAAATTAGTTCAGCATCATTCTTAACTGTAAATGGTGCCCCTGCTGATCCGTTTACTGTTATGTTGGCATCTGTCGGTATACGGACTGTAGCTATGCCAGATGTAATTACATAATTTGCGGTATACGATTTGGTTTCAGCAGGAAATTCATATGTTACGCTATCTTGAAGTATTGCTGATGATGGTGGCATAGGCGTGTAGGCCGCTTGCGCTATTGGAGTAATTGAGGGCAACAAGCTCGCCACCATCGCCACTGTCAGCAGCCACGCCATGCCCCTTTCCCCAAACTTTTTATGCATTTTCCTCATTACCATTCGCCCCTTTAAAAGCGTTTTATTGCTTCAGTAATTAGCCTTTTAGGCAGGCCGTGAAGTAATTAATTTCGCGCTGCGGGTTAGGTAAATTGACAATTGTAAAAATGTTCTAATTTTTAACGTTCCATTTTCATCTTGCCTTTTAATCATGTAAAACAGTCACATTTATTAAACTATCCACTTGTCCATGCTCACTTTTTTGTTGCAAATCGTCTAACATATTATCAATCATTGCGTTTGGCTATCAGCAGGTTCAACTGTTCCTTGTGCAATTCCCCTCAAGAAACGCAAAAACTCTTTATTGACACCACTCCCCCACTCCCCTATCATGGTAGGGAGGTCTATTGGGGGGAGAAAATGTGAAAAAAAAATCGTTCTTTAGCATGCTTGGAAAGCGGCGTGGTTTTGTAGTCGGCACATTATTCTGGGTATACGTAGTCCACGGACTGACGTTGATCATGCTAGGTACCGTCCTTCCCAATCTACGTGAGGCTTACGCGCTTGATTATGGCATAGGCGGTATGTTGTTGTCGATCCAGTCAGTAGGTTTTTTGATAACCGGCCTTTTCTCTGGTATGCTCGCGGTCAAATTTGGACTTAAACGCGCGTATTTATTGCTGTTCGCGCTTGGCATTCTCGGTCTCGCCATGCTGCTGGCGGATGGTGCTCCGCTATGGCTTCTCGCAGCCATGCTGCTGATTGGCGTTACAAAAGGTTCGGTGTGTGACTATAACAACCGCGTAGTCAGCAGCTATTCAGGCGGCGACAGCCAGCCGCTCAACCTGCTGCACGCTTTGTACGCAGTCGGCGCATGTCTTGCGCCGCTCGTTGTGTTGCTATGCCTGCGCGCTGACAGCGTATCCGGCTGGCGATTGGCGCTGATAATCGCAATTGCGCTGAATTTAAGCGCATTTATCATCGGTATGTTTATGAAAATGGATCCGGTTGCCGTTGACAGTTGTGAGCAAGCGCAGTCGTCTTTCGGTTTTTTCCGAGAGCGCCTATTTTGGCAAACAACCGCAATCGGATTTTTCTATCAGGCAGTCGAAGCCTCCATTATCGGTTGGCTAACCAGCTTTTATGTCGGCTCGGGCACAATGGACGAAAATTCGGCGCAGCTCGTCACAGCAGTTCTCTGGGTCTCGCTGCTCGTAGGCCGCTTGACCTGCACTTCTGTTGCGGCGCGTTTCCACCCATGGCAAATGATCCTAGTCATGTGCATTGGCATGGCAGCATTTCTCGCGCTGCTGCTTGTCGGCAATTCGCTGCCGTTAATGCTGGCCGCGACCATTGGGCTTGGCCTTTGTATGTCCGGGATGTATGGCACCTCGGTTGCCAACGCGGGAGATATGTTCACGCGTTATCCGATCTGTATGGGCATTTTTGTAACGCTCATCGGCATTGGTGCGGTCGCGGCCCCGACCGCTGTCGGTCTATTGGCCGATTTAGTCGGAATCAGGCTTGGTATGGCGGTACTGCTAGCCGGTGCAGCACTGCTCGTGGTCTCCGCTGTCATCAACGCGCAATATTTTCGAGAGAAAACATAAAAATAGAGCGTCCCGATAATGGGACGCTCATACTTTTATTAAAATAAGTTGACGACACCGAGCACGCCGTTTGACGCAATCAGCATAATAATGCCTGCCGCAAGCACGCCGCCGGTGATAGAAAGCAGCGCCTTGCCTTTCGGCATTTCGAGCAGCGTTGCGATCAAAGCGCCCGACCATGCGCCCGTTCCGGGCAGCGGCACTGCAACAAACAGAAACAAACCGATACGCGCATATTTGGTGACCTTGTCTTTTTTGCTCTCCAATTTGGCCTTATAGCGCGTGACAAACCCGGTGAACGGCCGCAGCGTGCCCACCCAGTCGAGCACCTTTTCTCCGAAAAACAGCACAAACGGAATCGGGATCAGGTTGCCCAGATACGCAAGCGGCAGCACGGTATGCCATTCCATACCGGCCGCGACGCCAAGCGGCACTGCCCCGCGCAGTTCGACCAATGGCACCATTGAAATCAAAACGACCGCAAGTTCGCTTCCCGCGCCAAGCAGCCAATTAAACAGGCTTTGAAACATTTGCAAAGTCCTTTCCGACACACAAAACTCTTGCTTATGATACCCTAAAACCCCTATAAAATCAATAGAAACGAAAAATTTTACAATTGACTGACCTCGATATACGAGGTATACTAAAGATACCTAGAATAACAAGGTATTGGAGGCGATCCATATGCCGCGTAAAAAGGACGACGCTGCTTTCCCCGGCAGCAATACCATGCTCGTACTCGCTCTGCTTGAGGACGAGGATAAATACGGCTATCAGATCATCCGCGAGCTGGAGTGCCGTTCGGACCGCACCTTTTCCATGAAAGAGGGCACGCTCTATCCCATTCTGCACGCGCTTGAAGAGCGAGGTGAAGTGCGTTCCTATGAGCGCGAGAGCGACGCCGGACGCCGCCGCCGCTACTACCAGCTCACCCGGCAGGGCATCAAAACGCTGGCGAAATGCCGCCGGGAATGGCAGGCGTTCTGCAAACAATTCGGCAAGGTGGTCGGAGGTGAGGCATGTGTGCTCGCATGACCGCATTTCCGCTTATCTCGATCTTGTGTGCAGCCATATCCGCTGGAGACCCTACCGCGAGCGCGTCCGCCGCGAGTTGACCGACCATATCCTGACCCGCGCCGAATACCTGCATGGCGAGCGCGGCTTTTCAGAAGAGGAAGCCGTCGCGCAGGCCATCCGCCAGCTTGGCGAGCCGGAGGGACTTGGGCGGATGCTGAACCGCGCGCATTGGCCTTACCGCCGGCTGGCTTTCACGCTTTTCACCTGTGCGGTCTGGGCGGGGATTGTTTATTGCGTCATCCGCATCCTGCTTTGCCTCACCCAATAAAAAGCGTTCTGTTTTTGGAAAACAGAACGCTTTTTTATGCCCTTTTCTGCCGGATCACCGCTGCAGCCCGCCGGACTGTCTGCACCGCGCAGGCCACCAGGATGATGCCGAACGAAATCGCGCCCGCTTCCCGGACCACCAGCCCGCCGTATTGGGCGAAAGCCGCCATATCGCCCTGCACGAGTGCCAGTGTCGTGTAATATAGGTCGCCGCCCGGCACGAGCGGCACCAGCATGGGCACGAGCAGCGTGATTACAGGCGTTTTGATCACGCGCGCAAACACCTCGGCCAGCACAGCAGTCGCGAGTGCGGCAGCGAAAAACGCAGCCACTCGGTCGCCGTACCGCGCAAAAGCAGCGAGGTACGCCACCCAATCGAGCGCGCCACCCACGGCAATCGCAGCGAGCTTACCCGCCGGCACACGGAACAGCAGGCCAAAGCCGACCGCGCCAACCAGCGCCATACCGACCTGCAGCGCCCACTCACCCATCATGCCGCACCTCCAAACCGCATCAGCACGAGCGCGCACCCGGCGGCAATCGCGATGGCGCGTAAAAGCGCCTCGCATGCGCCCAAAAGTCCGCTGATCGTGTCCCCGCCGATCATATCGCGCAGCGAGGTGACGAGCGCGACGCCCGGAATGAGCAGCATGATATTGCCAATGACGATCTTATCCACCGACTGCCCCAGCCCGCACCAGACTGTGACAAACGCCGCAAAGCACATCGCTGCCGATTGCATAATAGTCAACACGATCGGCTGCAGCATTAGCCTCTGTCCCAAGCGCCCAAGCGCATACAGCAACAGGCTACACAGCATGGCGGCGATGCTGTCCCGCAGCGTGCCGCCAAAAAACACGGTAAAGGAGCCTGCAATCAGCAAATATGCTGCGACGCGCTGCCAAGGCGCACAGTCAGGCGCATCCGCGATCTCCCGGACACGGCTTCGCAGTTCCTCCGCGGGAAGCGGGGCGTGGCACACCTCTCGCGACAGCGCGTTAAGCCGGTCGACCCGCGCAAGGTCTGTCTCCCGCCGGGTAACGCGGCGCGTCTGCGTCAGCACCTCGCCGTTTTCGTGCCGCGCCGTCACAATCACGCTCGCCGTAATGGTCAGCACATCGGTGCGGACAAAACCATAGGCGTGCGCCATGCGCCCCATGGTGTCCTCTACCCGACCGACCTCTGCGCCCGCAGTGAGCAATAACTCGCCCGCGTCTAGGATACAGCTTAAAACCTGCTCGTTGTTCTCCATGCGACCCCTCTTACAGCAGCGGCGCGAACAGCCGCAGCACCGACGCCGCGATCGACCGCAGCCACGGCACGCGGCGCAGCCATTCGTCGTCGATCTGGCGGCTCTGTTCGATAGTGTTCAAAATGTCCTGCTTGACCGCACCCACCACTGAGCTTTCATAAAAGCAGGTCGCACACTCAAAATGCAGGAAAAACGAACGGAAATCCATATTGATCGTGCCGACCACCGCTGCGTTGTCATCCGCCACGATACTCTTGGCGTGCAGAAATCCCGGACGGTACTCGTAAATCTTGACGCCCGCCCGGTGGAGCTGCTGATAATACGACCTTGTGATCATATAGACCAGCTTTTTGTCCGGGATGCCCGGCGTCAGGATCCGCACGTCCACGCCCGACTGCGCCGCAATGGTCAGCGCCGTGATCATCTCGTTATCCAGCACCAGATAAGGCGTGGTGATATACACATAGTCCCGTGCCGTCTGCACAATCTGTAAATAGACCGATTCACCAATGTTCAGGTCGTCGAGCGGCGAGTCGGCGAACGGCTGCACATAGCCGTCGGACGGCATTTTAACCGTCGGCAGATAAGGGTCTAGCGGCGGCACAGGCTCGCCGGTGACATATTCCCACATTTGCAGAAACATTGAGGTGATGCTCGCCGTGCCCTCGCCTCGCAGCAGGATGCCGGTATCTTTCCAATGTCCAAACCGCACCTTGACGTTGATGTATTCATCCGCCAGATTGATGCCGCCCATATAGCCCACGTTGCCGTCGATTACCATGATTTTGCGGTGATTGCGGTAATTGAGGTAGGTGTTGAGCGTCGGGATGAAGCGGTTGAAGCGCACCGCGCGAATACCCAGTGTGCCAAGGTATTTGTCGTAGTTTTTGGGAAGCGTCGCGATGCTGCCGACATCATCGTAAATCAGGCGCACATCGACACCCTGCCGGACTTTTTCCTTGAGAATATCCAGAATCGTATCCCACATCACGCCCTGTTCCACGATAAAATATTCCATAAAGACGAATTTTTCCGCCTTTTTCAGTTCCTCACACATAGAGGCGAACATTTCCTCGCCGACCTTGAAATACCTGGTTTCCGTATTCGTCCAGGCGGGCATCCCGTCCAGGTTCTGTACATAACGCGCGCAGGCCGCGTGCTGCGGGTGCTCCCCTGCGAGGGTCTCGGTTGCGGGCGCGCGCAGATAGGCTGTAAAATCCGGCGGCTTTGGCTCGTATTTATGCTGGGTGCGCGCGCGGTTAAACGGCGTGTTGCCCCAGAGCAGATAAAACAGCCCTCCGAACAGGGGCAATACCAAAATAATGATGATCCAAGAAATTTTATACGTTGGATTATCATATTTCCGCACGAGCCAGATCACGATAATAATGCTCAAAACCGTGAGCAGGGTCGACAGCCAGCGCCAGTTCTCCGTTGCCAGCCCCACGCCGAACAGGACGATCAGAAATTGGGCAATCAGCAAAAGTCCGCCAACCACACGGCGGTCGCTGAACATTTTTCCCAGCCATTTACGCATGCCGCACCTCCTTTTTTTGCGCTTTTTCTACAAATATGATGATAGCGCACCCTTTGTCAAAAGTCAACGCATGCGCATTGAACCTTTGGAAAAAATGTGATAAACTAAGCTGAATCATAATTCCATAACATACTGGAGGTTTTCGCCATGCCCCATTCCCCCGTCCCGGCCCAAGAGCTGCGGGACCGCATGGACCGGCTGCGCGCCGCAATGTCGGAAGCGTGCCCCGATTGGTCCATGATGATTCTTGACAACAAAATCGACCTTTATTACCTGACCGGCACCATCCAAGAGGGTGCATTGATCGTCACACCGGACGAAGCCGCGCTGTTCGTGCGCCGCTCATATGACTGCGCGCGCGCCGATTCGCTGTTCCCCGACATCCGCCCGCTCGGCAGCTTCCGCATGATTGCCGAGGCGTTCCCGCGGATTCCGGAGACCGTCCACGTCGCCCAGCGCACGATGACACTGCAAAAGCTCGCCATGCTGCAAAAGTATCTGCCGTTTTCCAAAACCGCGCCGGCAGACGGCGTGCTGGGTGTGCTCCGTTCCCGCAAAAGCGCCTATGAGCTCGACTGTATGCGTCATGCGGGCGCGATCCACGCGCAGGCGCTCGAAAAGATCACCCCCGCGCTGCTTCGGGAGGGCATAAGCGAAGCCCGTTTGTGCGGCGAAATCTGCACCTGGATGCTTGACCGCGGCGCGATGGGCATTTCGCGCTTTAACCAACCCGCCGCCGAGGACGTGCTCGGCGTATGCTCGTTCGGCGAAAACGGCCTTTTGGAAACGCCGAATGACAGCCCAACCGGCACGGCCGGCACCTCGGCCGCCATGAAATCCATTGGTTCGTCCACGCGGCTGCTGCGGCGGGACGAGCCCCTGCTGCTCGACATCCCCTGCGGGTTCCGCGGCTATCACACAGACAAATCCATTTCGTATTTCTTCGGCAAGCTCTCGCGCCATCCGCAGGGCGGGCTGATCCGCGCCGCGCACGAACAGTGCGTGTTTCTGGAGCGGGAGGCCGCGTGCCTGCTCACGCCCGGCGCAGTGCCGAGCGAAATCTATCAAAAGCTTTGCGCCATGTCCGATCCCGCGTTCCGGGAAGGGTTTATGCACGGCGTCAAGTTTTTCGGCCACTCCATCGGGCTGACCATGGACGAAACCCCGGTGATCGCCCGCGGGTTTGACCAGCCGCTCGAGGCTGGACAGACGTTCGCCATCGAGCCCAAGATCGCCCTTAACGGCATCGGCCTCATCGGCAGCGAGAACACCTATGAAGTGGTATCCGAAGGCCCTGCGCGCGCACTGTCCGGCACGTGCGGCGCCCTGTTTGAAATTGACGGATAACAGAGAAAAGGAGTAAATCATGCAACAATTTGTTCTGGTAGCCAATTCCACCATCGATGAAAACGCCGCGTATTTCGCCGAACATGATATTAAGTGCGCCCCCCTGTCGTTCACCATCGACGACCGCACCATTGAGGACGACGGCTTTCAAACCATTTCCTGCAAGCAGTTTTACGACCAGCTCCGCGCGGGCAAAAAATCCTCTACCTCGCAGGCCAAGCTGGAAACGTTCCTGAAGATCTTCCGCGAGGCGCTTGAGGCCGGCAAGGACGTGCTGTACCTCGGCTTTTCCTCCGCGATGTCGGGCTCCTTTCAGGCGGGCTGCATGGCGCGCGACGACCTTGCGCCCGAATTTCCGGACCGCAAAATCCTCTGCGTGGATACGCTTTCCGCTACCGGCGGCGAACGCATCTTGGTCGACAAGGCGCGAGAAATGCGCGACAGCGGCTGCACCGCCGAGGTGACGGCCGAGGCCATCGAGCAGATGAAGCTCCACGTTATTCACCTCATCACGGTCAACGACCTGACCCACCTGCACCGCGGCGGACGGCTTTCCAAAACCTCGGCGGTGGTCGGCGGGCTGCTCGGCATCAAGCCGGTCATTTATGTAAAGAACGACGGCACCATTGCGGTCGGCCATAAGGTGCGCGGCCGCCAGCCGGCGCTGCAATATCTGGGCGACCGCATGCTACGCGAAATATCGGACAAAACGCAGGTCGTCCGTATCTGCCACGGCGACTGCTTGGAGGACGCGGAGTTTTTGCAGCAGTATCTGCTTGAAAAGGGCGGCGTGCGTTCGGAAATCCAGGTGTGCGGCACCGTCATCGGCACGCACGCAGGGCCGGGCGTTATCGTGCTGGCCTATATCGGCGCCGAGCGCAAGCCTGAATAAACGCAAAAGCGCCACTTCCTGCCGAAGCGGCGCTTTTCTCTTGCTAACAAACCTCCTTTGCGCTGCATAGACTGGCGCAAAGGAGGTTTTTCCTATGAACAAATCGGCGACGCTCGCGGTCGTCGGCGGCGATGTTCGGCAGGCCTATCTGGCCGAACTGCTGCGCGCCGAGGGGCACGAGGTGCGCGTTTACGCGCTCGAACGCCATCCCATACACGGCTGCGACCAACTTTCCGACCTGCGCACCGGACTGCCGGGCGTGCAGGCCGTCGTTCTGCCCATGCCCGTCCAGCACGGGGAAGCCCAGCTCAATGCCCCGCTCGCGAATGCGCCGCATCCGCTCGGAGACGTGCTGGATGCGATCCCCGCCGGCACGCTGACACTCGGCGGCGCGGTGCCCTTCTGGGTCCATGCGCGCGCGGTGCAGAACGAACTGCATCTTTTGGACTACTTATCCCGCGACGAACTGGCGATCCGCAACGCGGTCCCTGTTTTGTTAGCGGTTTGCACACGCTCAGTCATGCGGCCGCTGATAAAAATTGCCCGCCACCTGGTCGGTCTTTAAAATATTGATAAAGGCTTTAGGGTCTGTCTCGCGCACCCTGCGCGTAAGCAGCTTCACCTGGTCGCCCGATATGACCGAATACAGCATGTCCCGTTCCTCCCCGTTATATAGGCCGGTTCCCCGGAACAGCGTCGCGCCATGGTGGGTCACGTCTTTGATCTGCTCGTAGATCTCATCCGCCTTATTGGAAATAATGAACAGCGTCGTGCGCTTATAGCGCGGGTTTATCATGTGCACGACTTGAGTAGACGCAAACTGGAAAATGATAGAGTACAGCGCCTTGTCCCAGCCAAACAGCACACCCGCGATTACCAGCATAGCCGCATTGCCAAGCAGGATATAATTCCATGCGTCAATATTCAGCCGCTCGGACAGGGCGACCGCGATAAAGTCCGTTCCCCCGCTGGTCGCGCGTCCCAGCAGACACAGGCTTATGGCAAAGCCGTTGATAATACCGCCGAAAATACAAACGAGCAGCACATCGTTGGTCAGCGGCATCGCGGGAATCAGGTCGGTCAGAACGCTTGTCAGCACAATCATCAAGCAGGAATACAGCGTAAACCGTTTGCCGATCAGCCGGAAACTGATGGCCGCAGGCACCGCGTTGAGCAGGAAATTCACCACGGTAAACGACAGTGAAATGTCGAAAAACTGCTGCGCGCTGCGCTGGATGAGCAGGGTCAGGCCGTTAAAACCGCCGGGAAACAAGCCGCCCGCCTCCACAAAGCTTTTGATATTGGCCGCCATTACCACGGATGCCAGCACGATCAGCAGCAGCCGTTTGACGCGGTCATACACGGTATCCGCGCCGTGCGGCAGCGGGTTTTCCGCAGATTTCATCCCATGCGCCCCCTTTTACAGCTTGCACTTGTATTATATCATACCCACTGCTTTGCGCAAGCCCTCCCCCAAAAGCAAAAGCGCGCCGTTTCCCTCACGTATCAGAAACGACGCGCCAATTCAATCTTCTTCATAAAGCAGGATATTTGCGATCTTATTGATAAAATCCCGGTTGCTCGGGCGGCCGTTATCCGGCTTGAACGCTGTGCCCATATAATACTGCTGGCGTTCGATGCTGCCATGCGTCCACGCACTTTCAATGGCATTGCGAATATTCCGCTCCACACGGGACGCCCGTGTGCCAAACTTTTTCGCGACCGCAGGGTACACCTCTTTGGTGATACCGCTAATGGCGCGTTCGCTCGTGGCCACGATATGGATTGCTTCGGAGGTTTCGTTGTATCCTTTGGTGCCGGCTGACATGCCGATCTCGCTGAGGATCGTTTGGATCCGCCGCCGCAGATTTTTGTCTATATTTTTCGTGCTGAGCTGCGCTTTGGCATCCGACCATAACAAAATCCGTTCCAGCAGCACCTCGGGAAGCACCGGCTTGTGCAGCAGTGTGTCGACCCCCAAAAGCTCACATTCAGCACTGAACTGTCTGCTGATGAATACGCTTAGCATCATGACGCCCGTTTTCACACCGCTATCCCGCAGTTGTTTAGCGATCAGCAACCCGTCCGTTTTGGGCAGCGCCGCATCGATCACCAGCAGGCTGGGTTTGCTGGCATGGATCGTTCTAAGCGCTTCTTCCCCGCTCTGCACAATTCCGATCAGGGCGATCTGCGGACAATTCTTCAATGTTTCCGCGGCGCGGATACAGAATTGCTTATCCCCATCCGCCAGCAGTACACGGATCTTCTCCGGCTCTTTCATGAAGCTCCCACTCCTTATATGCCGTTTCCAACATATCCCTCAATCAGTAATTTACCATATCCTTTCTGCTGAATGCAAGGAAACTGTCGTTTTCTGTCAGATCATTCGATCGCCATTTGTCGACATCCACCGTCATGCGTCCCTGCGAAACGCCCGCGGCGTCATGCCGAACTCGCGCTTGAACGCTTTTAAAAAGTTGGAATAATCTCCGAAGCCGCATGCTGTACACGCCTCCATCACCGGCATCCCCTGCCGCAGCATCTGCCGCGCCGTGCCCAGACGCTTTTTCATGATGTAGCCGTAGATTGTCATACCGGTGTAGGCTTTAAAACGGTTGCTCAAATAGTATTTACTCAAGAAACAGATGCGGCTCAAATCGTCGAGCGTCAATTCGTCCTGCAGATGGCCGTTGATATAGGCCACCACTTCGTTGATCTTCCGGTCCTGCGTCACCTCGACGGATGTTTCCTCGCTCATTTCAAAATAAGTCATGTTGAGCCGGGCCAGAAACTCCAGCAGGTACGCGTGGCTCAGCATGTCATAGCCATAAGCGGTATCCGAACAGGTTTGCCCAAGCTGAATACACAGCTTTTTGAGCTGTGTGACGCGCCCCGCCCCCGGGCGGATAAGCCTGAACCCCTTTTTCGCCGCGTCTTCAAAGCAGGCAAGCACACTGCTTCCGCCGAGCGCGTCCAGCCGCGCGAGGTATTCCGGACGCAGCCAAAACAGGTACCGTTCGTAGGTCTGTCCCGGTCCGATGACCGGCTGGTGGATATCACGTGGGCTGGTCAGCAGGATATCACCGGGGTGGAGCGTGTACGTACGCCCCTCGATCATATATTCGACATCGCCCGACAAAAAGAAAAACACCTCGTAAAACGTGTGTTCATGCGCCTCAACCGTCCGCGGTTCGGTATCCGCGTAATGGAAAAACTCAAAGGTATCGGTGCGCATGTTTTGCCGCTTGGTAAACGGTACTTGGTCGTTTTTCACAAAATCCACCGCCCCTTTCTGTACATGCTGAAATTATACCGCAAGATTCACCAGGTTTCAAGCACCATTCGCCACGCAAACTGCAATTTCACCTGTTATAATAGACATATATCCGCAGGGCCACGGCGCCCTCCAGAAAGGACGTATGTTTATGCAAATGACATTCCGTTGGTACGGCGAGGGCAACGACAGCGTGACCCTCGACCAGATCCGCCAGATCCCGGGTGTGTCCGGCGTGGTCTGGGCGCTCCATGAGAAGCCCGTTGGCGAGGTCTGGACGGTAGAGGACATCGAAGCCGTCAAAAAGCAGGTGGAGCCTTATGGCCTGAACTTGGATGTCGTCGAGTCGGTCAACGTGCACGACGATATCAAAATCGGCCTGCCCACGCGCGACCAGTATATCGAAAACTACAAGCAGACGCTCAAAAATTTAGCGAAATTCGGCGTCAAGGTCGTGTGCTACAACTTTATGCCGGTCTTCGACTGGACGCGCACCGATCTGTTCCACCCGATGCCGGACGGTTCTACCGCGCTGTTCTATGAGAAGAGCGTCATTAAAGAAGACGCGAAAGAGATGGCCGAGTACATCCTCAAGGAGTGCGAGGGTTACACGATGCCCGGCTGGGAGCCCGAGCGCCTTGCCAAGCTCGAGGATCTCTTCGAGGCTTACCGCCCGGTGACCAAGGAAAAGCTTTGGGAGAACCTAAAGTATTTCCTCGAGGCCATCATGCCCACCTGCCACGAGTGCGATATTAAAATGGCCATCCATCAGGACGATCCCCCCTGGGATATCTTTGGCCTGCCGCGCCTGCTGGTCGACGCGCCCGCGATCGACAAGTTCCTCTCCATGGTGGACGACCCCTATAACTGCCTGACGCTGTGTTCGGGCTCGTTGGGTGCCAACCCGGAGAATAACGTCGCCTCGATCATCCGCAAGCACTGCGACCGCATCGCGTTCGCGCATGTGCGCAACGTCAAGCACTTCCCCAACGGCGACTTCACCGAAGCGTCCCACCGCGACTGCGATGGCGACGTCGGCATTCTGGATATCATGAAAGCCTACCACGACTGCGGCTTCAAGGGCTATATGCGTCCTGACCACGGCCGCCATATCTGGGGCGAAAAATGCCGCCCCGGCTACGGCCTCTACGACCGTGCGCTTGGTATCATGTACCTCTGGGGTTGCTGGGATATGCTCGACAAGACCGAGGGCAAGGTATAATTTTTTGCAAACGCCAAAGGGCCAGCCATTACGGCTGGCCCTTTTCCTGTGACTGTATCCAGAAGCTGTCGATGCAGGTGCGGTAGGACACGCCCCGCCCCGTGGTATGATAGGTAAAATAAAAGCCTGCGGGCAGGCTGTTCAGACGAAACACAAGCCGTCCCTCCTCTGCTTTCACCTGCCCCAGCAGCTCGCCCAGCACGGCTTCTGAGCGGCACAGCCGTTCGATGAGCGCCGCTTCATCCGGGCAGGCGGCCGGCTGCTGCATCTCTTTTAACCGGCGTTCAAACGCAGCAAGTTCTCCGTCGTATCGCCGTCTGACCTCGGCAAATTCCTGTTCGGAGATCGTCCCGGCCAAAAAAGCGTCCATTGCCCGCGCTTTTTTGCGCCGCACCCGCTCGATCTCGGCCGTTACAGCCGCTTTGCCGTCCCCCGGCGAGGCAAGTGCCCGCCATGCATGGAGCACCTGCCCCGCTTGCTGGGGCATATCAACCGAAAGCGCCGCCAGCAGGTGTTCCATGCACGCTTTCAGCACCCGTTCACCCACCGACCGCGCGCCGCAGTTCCGGCACGTCCATAGACGGTAAACCGAGCCATCCACACGTTTCGAAGTGCGCAGCGTCATGCGGCCGCCACACGCGCCGCAAAGCACCTTGCCCGAACACCAGTACCGTCCCGAATGCCGGGTGCTGTGCGTGCGCTGGGACGCGCGGCGCGAAAGCTCGGCCTGTGCGCGCTCGAACGTCTCCCGGCTGACGACCGCTTCATGGTGCCCGCGCAGGTACACCTGCTCCTCCTGTCCGGTATTCCGCACCGTCCGGTGGCTCAAATAATCAGGCGTACAAGTCTTTCGCTGCAGCAAATCGCCGCAATATTTCTCGTTTCGCAGCACGCGCAGCGTCATAGTGGACGACCACGGCCTGCCCGCCCCGCTGGGCGCGGGCACGCCCGCTTCGGTCAGCTCCCGCGCAATGACGTGCGTACCCTTGCCCTCCTCCAAAAACTTGGCATAGATCAGCCGGACGATCTCCGCTTCGTGCTGTTTAACAGTCAATGTGCCTCCCGACACCCGAAAGCCGTACAGATTATCCGCGCCAAACACCACACCGCGTTCCATCGACCGCCGCTGCCCCCATTTTACGCGCTCCGAGGTCTTTCGGCTCTCCTCCTGCGCCACGCTCGCCATAATGGTCAGGCGGAACTCGCCGTCGTTTTCGCGCGTGTCAATGTTGTCGGACAGGAATTTTACGCCCACGCCAAGCGCTTTCAGGCGGCGCGTATAGGCAAGCGCGTCGACGGTGTTGCGCGCGAAGCGGGAGACCTCTTTGGTCAAAATCAGGTCGATCTCACCGCGCTCCGCTGCCGCGATCATCGCATTGAACTGTGCGCGGCGGCGGGTCGAGGTGCCTGTGATGCCCTCGTCGGCATAGATGCCGGTCAGCGTCCAGCCGGGATGCTGACTGATATACTGCTCAAAATATTGTTTTTGGTTTTGCAGTGAGTTCAGCTGGTCGCTCTGGTCGGTGGACACGCGGCAGTACGCGGCGACGCGAAGCGGCGCGCTCACCGGTCATCCGCGAGCAGCAGCTGCTGCTCGCGCCCAGTCAGCAGCCCCGCCTCATGCAGCGCAAGGATCATGCCGCGCCGCACCAACCGCAAAAGCTCCTTGCGCTGTTCTTCGGAAAGGTTCATGCCATCCCTCCTCGACGGCATTGTATGCGCGCTTGCTCCGAAGCATGTCATACCGCTAACAAACTCCCTACCTGTGAGGGTGCCATCCAGCTCGCCATGGAGCAAACGCCGTACACCATTCAGGGGGCGGCCTGTCTGGTCATCGGCAACGGCCGGCTGGGCAGCCTGCTCGCGCACAAGCTACAGGTGCTCGGCGCGCATGTGACCGTGTCCGCGCGTTCGGCGCAGGATTTTGCCAAGATCGCGACCGCCGGCCTGCCCGCGCTCGATACCCGAAAGCTTGCTGGCGCGCTGCGGCAGTTTGACCTGATTTTCAACACCGTGCCCGCGCCCGTGCTCGGCTCCGCAGAACTGGCGGACGTTTCCCCGCAGGGGCTTATCATCGACCTGGCTTCGCTTCCGGGCGGCGTGGCCGCAGACGCTCTGCCGCCAGACGGCTGCCGCATCCTGCACGCGCTCAGCCTGCCGGGACGGGTCGCGCCGCTGTCCGCCGCACGCGCCGTGCGCGACACCGTGCTCACCATGCTCGAAGAGGAGGGCGTGCTATGACGAAACCCATCCGGGCCGGCCTTGCGCTGACCGGTTCTTTCTGTACGTTCGCGCGCGTCCTGCGCGTGCTCGAAACCCTGCTTCAAAAGGGGTATGAGGTCACGCCGATCCTTTCTTACAACGCGGGTTCGCTCGACACGCGCTTCGGCACCGCCGCTGAATGGCGGGAAAAGCTGGAGGCGCTGACCGGCCGCCCTGTCATCGATTCTCTCGTCGCCGCCGAGCCCATCGGCCCGAAGGCGCTGTTTGACGTGCTGGCGGTCGCGCCCTGCACGGGCAACACGCTGGCGAAGCTCGCCCATGGCGTGACCGATACGCCGGTCACCATGGCGGTGAAGAGCCATCTGCGCGGCGAAAAGCCGGTCGTACTCGCCGTGTCGACCAACGACGCGCTTTCGGGCAGCGCCGCGAACATCGGCGCGCTGCTGAGCCGCCGACATTACTATTTCGTCCCGATGCGGCAGGACGCGCCGCTTGCCAAGCCGCGCTCGCTGGTCGCCCAAATGGAACTGCTGCCCGACACGATCGAGGCGGCGCTCGCCGGCTCCCAGTTGCAGCCGATCCTGCTGGAACCCGGTCAAGGATAAGGCAAAGGCCATCCCGGCAGGATGGCCTTTTTCGCGCTTCATCGGCTCTGTTTTTCCAGTTCGGTCACCTGCCGCTTGAGCGTCCGGATCTCTTCACGCTGTTCCAAAATAATGCGGAAGAGCGTCTGCTCGGGCGTTCGGTCGGCGCTCACCTCTTTTTGCCGTCCCAGTTCCCCCGCCTCATATGCCTGCCGCCAGTGATAAGCCGCCCGCTCGATGCGCTTGTTTCCCAAAAGATCCAGCGGAAACCCGGCCTCCTCAAAAATTTTACGCGGCGCCGTCCCCTCTAAGTAGCGGTTCATAAAATGCAGTTTGAACGCGTTTGTATAGCGTATCTCACGGGGTGTGACTGAAAACACGTTGGGATTCCTGCGCAGGCTGTCCATTTCTTCTTGTGTAAACAACCGTTTTCTCATGCGATGCTGCTCCTTATGTCCCGCACACATAATTTTCATTATGTGCCTCGGGAAACAGCTCGCTTTTTGTCAAGGCAGAACCATTTTTAGTATAATATTTGACATTTTAAACTGATTATGAAACATTTGTATTTATTTGACATCCAAGTGTGCGTTTTCTTTAACCTGTCCCTCACACAGGTTTGTTTGCCATGCCTTTTTTTCAACCATTCTTGCGAACGCGCAAAAAATAAGTTATAATAAAATGCAATAGCATATGTAGGAAAAAAACAAACGGCACATAATGAAAATTATGTGTCTTTTTTATATCCTAAATGACCAGACACATGCGCGCCATCAGGCGCTCATGTTCACGGCCGCATTCGCGCGTATAGATCCGGGTCGTGTTGATATTGCTGTGCCCCAGCAGGTCGGCCAGCCTTCCAAGGTCTTTTTCCATGGCGTAAAATGTGCGGGCAAACAAATGGCGCAGATTATGCGGGAATACCTTGGCAGGATCGACCCTTGCGAAGCGGCACAGCGCTTTCATATCCGCCCAGATATGATGGCGGCTCACAGCACGGCCAAACCGCGTGACAAACACGCATCCTGTTTTTATGCCGTTTCGCTTCACATAGCTCACAAGCTCTTTGCGCAACTTGCGCACCAGAAACACCGTTCTCCGCTTGCCCTTGCAGCATACGTCCACGCGTCCTGTGCGCAGCGATTCGACCGTGATAAACCGCACTTCGGATACACGGATACCGGTGGCGCAGATCGTCTCCATCAGCAGATACAACCGCTCATTTTTCTGATTGCGCGCGGTCTGCAGCAAACGGATATATTCCTCGCGCGTTAGCTCCTTTTCCGGTTCGGAGAACATACGTCGCTGCAGCCGAAGCGGCTTGACCCGAAATTGCGGATATCCGGCAAAGCTAAAAAATGCGTTCATTGCCGCCAGCATGGAATTGACGCTTGCAGGCGCATACCGCACAGTCAAAAACTGTTTATAGTCGATCACCCGCTGACGTGTAACCTCCGCGTCCGTACCTAAAAACGCTTTAAACGTTTTTAAGTCGCGCAGATATTTTTCGATCGTGAGCGCACTGCGTTCAGCTTCGGCCAGCCATTGACAGAACTTTTCCAGCTGTGCCTGTTCCAGAATCAACTCATCCAAAATAAACGCCTCCTTTTCTTTCTGTTATTGTCCCGCTGATCCGAACGCCCTATACGGTGCCTTCTAAGGACAAGCTATAAAAAACAAAACACCATCCAATAGATGGCGTTTTTCCGTTTTACGCAACCAAGCATCGATTTAACGCATTAAGATGCTTCTTCACGAAATCATAACACACAACAGCCGTCTTGTCCAGTTATGCATGAGAAAGGAGCCCCGCGTCAAAAGACGCGGGACTCCCCTTTACAGTTCTCATTTACCGGAGCAGTGGCAGGCTCCCGGTCAGCTTATTGACCAGCTTTTTTGCGCCGCAAATCCCAATCCCCAAATAGGTGTATGCGCTCTCTTCCGTATGCGCTGCTTTTTCGATAAACTCCTCATAAACATTGCAGCTTTGCGCCACATCCGAAAAGTCAACGACGATCAGCTCCGCAAATTCCGGCTGGTAAAGCTGCTGACGGATCGCGCGCAGCCGCGCTTGGTCTGCTTTCAGGATCGGAACCGGGATCTGAATGATGCCCCGGTGCATCCGGCCCGTCTGGTCCGTCACATCCGGCCCTACGGTTTCCGGAAGATGCTTTCCCAGTGTGATGCCCAGAATCCCGGCGGTGTTTGCGAGGATGCCCAGTGGAAGCGTCTCATCCATCACCATCACACATTTTTCATTTTGCAGTTCCATCAATACCATGCTCCTTGTGCGTTTTTCTGTTTTCCGAGAGGAACAGGCCGGCCAGTGTCAAAACAATGCCCCATATCGTTGCCCATCCCATCCTTGTATTATAGAGTAGTAGTTATTAAAGCCCCTCTCCAAGGGCTGTGCTACACTGTAAGGGATGCTGTGGATTGGTTGCACCCTCCTACCACAAGATGGTTCAAGAAAGGTTCCAACCACAGCCCTTTGCAGTTT
>NZ_JAXEOA010000016.1:0-131655 GCF_034098985.1 Agathobaculum sp.
ACTGCCCCGCAGCCTGATCCCCCTTAATAGCCATCTGAGGTCCTGCCGGACCTCTGCTTTGCTATACCTTTTTCGAGCCATCTGACTTTTTACCACCATCCTTCATTTTTGGGGTTGACTTCTAATAGTTAATCTTTCTTAAGGATAGTGTGCCGCCCCGCCGGGTATTTTAATCTTACATCGCCACGTGCTTGGCTAAAAACTGCGCCGCGGTCTGGCTCAGCTTGGAATCGACCTCGCTGGCCGCCGCCGAATCGTCCTCGCTGAGGAAAGCGACGCAGCCGGTCACATCGCCGTCGGTGATGATCGGCGCGGCGACGACCACGTGGTAGTCGTCATGCTCGGAAATGCTGATATCGCTGGGGTCGCCCAGCTTGTGCTCGTAGACCGTGCGCTGCTCCATAAGCGTTTCAAAATCGCTCGAAAGCGTTTTTTCAAAAATATCCTTTTTCGCGCCGCCCGCGACTGCGATGACCGCGTCGCGGTCACAGATCGCGCAGCTCAGGCCCGCCGTGCGCGAAAGCGCCTCGGCCAGCTCGTTTGCAACGGTGCCCATTTCGCCCATGGGCGAATATTTCTTGAAGATCACCTCTCCGTCGCGGTCGGTGAAGATCTCAAGCGGGTCTCCCTCCCGGATGCGCAGAGTGCGGCGGATCTCTTTTGGAATGACGACACGCCCCAGGTCGTCGATGCGGCGTACAATGCCGGTTGCCTTCATTGTTGCGTTCCCTCCCAATACGGAATTTTTGGCTGTAGTGGTAGTATCCCTGCCCGCGCTGTAAATATGTAGGCATTGGTTTGGGAATTTTTTCTCAACCGCCCAAAAAGCGCAAAAACGCCCGGACAGAAAAGCGTCCGGGCGTTTTTCATTTTTTATAACGTCACCGGGTGACACGGCATCCGGTCACGATGCCTGCCGGCGTGCCATACAGTTTCAAGCCGGTATACGGTGTGTTGGACGCCTTGGAACGGTAAGACGTGTACGTCTTTTCGCAGTCCCAATCGAGCAGCACGAGCCTTGCAAAGCACCCCGCCTCGACCGCGTGGCGCGGCAGCCGGTACAATTCGGCGGGCGCGCGGCTCATTTTGTCCAAAAGCTGCATTCTGGTCAGATGCCCTGCCCGCGTAAGGGAGGTGTTGCAAACGGAAAACGCGGTCTCCAGCCCGGTGATGCCCGAGGGCGCCCGCGCAAACTCGCGCGCCTTTTCCGCCGCGGTATGCGGCGCATGGTCGGTCGCAATCATGTCGATCGTGCCGTCCCGCAGGCCCTCGATGAGTGCGAGACGGTCCTTTTCGCTCCTGAGCGGCGGGTTCATGCGCGCGAGCGTGCCATAGGTGAGCACGTCCGCCTCGGTCAGCGAGATATGGTGGGGCGTCGCCTCGGCGTGGATGTCCGCGCCGAGCGCCTTGCCCGCGCGGATGAGCGCGACCGACTGCGCGCTCGACACATGCTGGAACAGTACGCGCGCACCGGTATCGAGCGCGAGCGCGATGTCGCGCGCGATCATCGCACTTTCCGCGCTTGCCATCGCGCCGGGCACGCCGAATTTTTTCGCGGCCGCCGATCCAAAGTTGACCCCGGGCGACGGCACGAGCGACGGTTCCTCTTCATGAAAAGAAAGCAGCATGTCCAGCCGTTTGGCCTCGCACATGGCAGCGCGGCACAGCGCGGCCGAGGTGAGGTTTATCCCGTCGTCGGTCAGGCAGGGCGCGCCCGCCGATTGCAAGGCGGCGAAATCGGTCAGCTCCTGTCCCTTAAGGCCTTTGGTGACTGCGCCCGCCTGCAGCACTTGTACCGGTTCGTTTTCCGCTTTTTTCGTCACATATTGGATGATTTCGGGCGTATCGCAGGTCGGCAGCGTGTTGGCCATGCAGATGACCGCCGCGTAGCCGCCCGCCGTGGCCGCCGCCGCGCCGGTATGCACATCTTCCTTTTCGGTCTGGCCGGGGTCGCGGAAGTGCACGTGGCCGTCCACAAAACCGGGCGAGACGGTCAGCCCCGCAGCGTCGAGCGTTTCGCAGCCCGCAGGCGCGTCGATGCGCGCGTCCACGCGCGAAATCACCCCGTCGTCCCCGACGAGCACGTCGCGCTTTTCGTCGAGGCCGGTGTAAGGGTCCATGATATGGCCATTTTGAATCAGCAGCATGTGTTTTCCCTTTCCTTATATCACATCAGGTGGTCGAACGTGACGACCGGGTTATACCGCTTATCGATCTCTTTGAGGCGGTCGCGCAGCGTCATCATCAGCGTGCGGCGGTCGTCGTCGTCATAGCTGAACGGCACGACCACGTCGAAAATCAGGTTGATCTGCCGCTCGCCGTCCACCACGCGGAAATCATGCATGGTGAGCGTTTCGTCGATTTCGCGCAGCGTCGCGTCCACCTGCTCACGCAGCGCGGCGACGTGCGCGTTGTCCACGTCGATCGGATCCATGTGGATGACAAGATACACGCCGGTGCGCTGCCAGACGTGCTTTTCCGCCTCGTCGATGATCTCGTGCACGGCGACGAAGTCCGCGTTGCACGGCACCTCGGCGTGAAGCGAGGCCAGCGAACGGCCAGCGCCGTAGTTGTGCACGATCAAGTCGTGCACGCCGACGATGTAATCGGCTTCGAGCACAATCTTTTCAATGGCCTGCGCGACCTCAGGATCAGCCGCCTGCCCGAGCAGCGGATCGAGCGTATCCTTGGCGATGCCGAAGCCCGCCCACAGGATGAACAGCGCGACCAGCACGCCCACATAGCCGTCCACCGGGAGCGTGGTGAACCGGCCCGCGACCATGCCCAGAATGACCACGCCGGTCGTGACCACGTCATTGATGCTGTCCTGCATGGCGGCCATCAGCACGGGCGAGTCGATGCGTGTGCCGATCTTGCGGTTAAACGCGCCCATCCAGAGTTTGACCAGCATGGAAACCGCCAGAATGGCGACCAGCACGCCCGAAAATACAATTTCCTCCGGGTGTAGGATGCGGTCAAACGAGGTTTTGAGAAATTCCACGCCGACCAGCAGAATAATCATCGACACCGCGAGCCCCGCGATATATTCGGTACGGCCATAGCCGAACGGGTGCTTGGCGTCCGGCGCCTTGCCTGAAACCTTGAAGCCGACGATGGAAATCAAGCACGAAAGCCCATCGGACAGGTTGTTGAACGCGTCGGCCGCGATCGAGATCGACCGCGTGACAAGGCCGATCGCGAGCTTCAAGGCGAATAAAAACACGTTGCACGCGATGCCGACCGCGCCCGAGAGCACGCCGTAGCGTTCGCGCACCGCCGCGTCGCGCGCGTTGTCCGCGCCGGGCACGAATAGGCGGATGAGGATGTCTGTCATAATACCCCTCTTACTTTTAAAAGATGATAAAGTCCCGCAAAAATCGCCGCTTGCAGCAGCATAAGCGCGGGGATGCCCAGCATGAACCGCTTATGCAGCGTCTTGTGCCGGATGAGCAGCATGGTCAGGTACACGCCCGGCCCGCCGCCCACGAGCGCCCAGAAAAAGAGCGTGCGCTCGGGTACGCGCGTCCACGAACGCGGCGCCGCCAGCTTGTCATAAACGCATACGGCCATGCCAATCAGGTTGACCGCAAGCAGATAATAGATCATATGCCGCAGCATGTGCGCCGCCTCCCCTCCCAATGCAAACTATTTGTTTATTCTACCATAGCATGCCGCGGTAAGCCAAGGGTAAACCGTCAAAACGCGCCGCAAAAGCGGCGCGTTTTTCTTTAGCCTTCTGGCTTCACAAGGCGTTTGGGGTTGCCGTTGTCAAACGGCACGTCAAACGGCTGCTGCAAAAACCAGCCCGCGTCGAACTGCGCGGCATACTGCCCGGCGAGCGCGGCGGCGCGGATGCGCGCGAGGCCGAGCAGCTCGGGCACCGAATCGGTGCGCGTTTCGCCCGGCGTCCACAGATTGTTCCACGGGCCGTGCTCCTCATTGAGGCAGTCCCACTCTGGACGCTCGAGCTTCATGTGCCCGGTGAGCAGCGCGCCGCGCCCGAGCGCGCGCTCGATTTTCTGCATGCCGCGGTAGACCAGCCGGCTTTCCGAATAGAGGAAATTCTCCCACGCGAGCATTTCCTGGAATGCGCGGCGCAGCTCGCGTGTCGGCACGTCTTCACCGTATACCATGCGCAGCGCAGCGTGCAGTACGCAGGCGATCACGGCGAGCTCGTCCGTTTCGAGCGCATAAAACGCATCCGGGTCAAACTTTGTGACCGGCTCGTTTTCGCGTACGAGATAGAGCGCATAATCGATATCGCTCTCAATCTGGCAGTGCACCGCCGATGCCGACAGCTTCGGGTCGGCCGAGCGGATCTGCTCCTGCCGGCAGTAAACGTAGGGGTGGATCTCGCTGTCGAGCGCATAGTGGCAAAGGAAGCCGTAAAAATACGCCTGCGCGATCTCGTGCGCGTCGCCTGTCAGGCAATGCACCGCGCGCGACAGCGCGGAAAACAGTTCGCCGGCCTTTTCAGAGTGCATACGGTTGCCCGCCCGGTGCAGCGGGCTGCCGACCGCAATTTTGCGGTAAAACAGCGGGTCGGGGCCCTGGCAGCCCCACCGAAAGCATGCCGGGCGGCGTCTCGCGGCCATTTGCGCGGGCGCGGGCATCACGGGCAGCACGTCCTCGCCAAACAGATGATGGGATACAAAGTCAGCCATATTTTCTCCATCCTTTCCGCGTGTGGTGCTCTCATTATACATGCTTTTCCGCCAAACCGAAACCCGGCGGGACAAAAGTTTTCAGAATTTTTTCGCTTGCGCGCCGCGCTCCCAAAGCTTATACTGGAAAACAAGAGCATCGCGAAAGGAACATCAAAGCCATGAACATCACAAAACGGGATATTTTGGAACTCCGCCGCCGGATGAAGAAGACCGAATGCTCGGTCACGCGGGTGTGCGGCTGCTATGTCAATTCGGGCAAGCAGGTCGTGCTGAAATTCAGCGAGCCTTTCCTTGATCTGGAGGAGGACGAGTTCTTTAAATATCTGGAGATCGCCAAAAAAACGCTTTCGGGCACGCTGGGCAACAACCTGCTGGAGCTGGAATTTGACCGCACAGAGGACGCCGCCGCCCGCCAGCAATACCTGCTCGCGCTCAAGGGCAGCAAGCTGAAAAACGACGAACTGCTCGACCGCCTATACGAGCAGATCATCGAGCACTACCGCTATCCGGGCAACTACTTAATCCTCGTCTATCACGACGTTTACGACGTGATGACCCGCACGAGCGACCGCCAGAAGCTTGATGAATCCGAGGAAATCTATGAATACCTGCTGTGCGCGGTCTGCCCGGTCGAGCTTTCCAAGCCCGGGCTGGGTTACCGCGAGGAGGAAAACCGTATCGGCGCGCGCGCACGCGACTGGGTGGTCGGCCTGCCCGATCTCGGCTTCGTCTATCCCGCGTTTGCCGAGCGCGGGAGCGACGTTTCCGCCGCGCTGTATTACCTGAAAAACGCCAAGGAATCCCATCCGGAGTTTGTGGAGAACGTGCTGGGCTGTGTGTCCCAGCGCACCGCCGCCGAAGAGCGCGAAACGTTCGAGACCATCGTGAAAAGCGCGTTCGGCGAAGAGGAAGAGCAGGCGGAGACCGCTTTTTTAAAGATCCAGAAGAATTTAAACGGTCTGGTCGTCGAGCAAGAGGAGGACGAAACGCTTCCTCCGGTCACGCTGACGCGCGAGGCCGTCGCCGGGGTTTTGGAGGACGCGGGCGTGGCGGACAGCGCGAGAGCGCACATCGAGCGGGCGTACGCTGAGGAGTTCGGCCAGATGCCGCCTGCCGCGCAAAACCTGCTGGATACCAAACTCGTCGCGCAGAGCGCGCAGCGCGAACGCACGCTCGCACTGGAAGAGCAGGTTTCGGCGCTTAAGGAACAGCTCGCGCAGCAGGCAGAAGCCGGGGACGACGCGCCGCCGTGGGCGGAAACCGGCGCAGGCATCGTGCTGCAAGTGCCCGAGGAAAAGGCCGAAAAGATCAAGACCGAGGTCATCGGCGGGCAGAAATGCCTGGTCATTCCGCTCGAAAACGGCGAATCCGCGTGCATTAACGGCGTGAGCGCGGCGCTGTAAAAATATTTTTAATGAAAGACCCAAAAAAGAGTTACCCATTTATCGGGTAACTCTTTTTTAATTCATCGTAGACTATCTTTTAATTGAATGATTTTTTTGTGAATGCAGGCAATAATTTGTCTGAACTCGTTGTCCCCTTTATCTGTTGGATCATCCAACCCCCAATCTTCGCGCCTCCTGCAGGGAATTGCCGGGCACTGAACATTACATCCCATAGTAACCACTATATCGACAGGGGGAATGTCACATAGCAATTTGCTCCGTTGCGTCTGTTCCATGTCAATGTTATAAATCTGTTTTATCAACCGCACAGCGTCAGGGTTTATGCGAGGCTTCAATTCCGTTCCTGCAGAATAGCTTTCAAACACATCGGCTGCCAAAGCCTTTCCCAAAGCTTCGGCAATCTGACTGCGGCAAGAGTTGTGAACGCATATAAATGCCACTTTCGGCCGTTGCCTCATACTTATGCTCTCTCTTTCTGTATTAATGCGATTGCCTCATCTTTTTTCAGCACTTTGCCATACGAAACCACTTTCCCATTCACGACAAGCGCCGGGGTTGTCATTACCCCATAAGACGCGATTTGAGTAAAATTAGTAACATGCTCAATCGCCGTATCCATACCAAGCTCAGTAAGCGCTTCTTTTACCGCGACTTCCAGCGCATTGCATTTAGCGCACCCTGTGCCCAATACTTTTACATCCGCGCTCGCTTTGTTTGCTTTCACAGGCTCCATCATATCAGCATTATTCGTTGCACTGTGGTTAACGCTTTTATCCTTTTTCAATCCAAACAGTGTCATTATAGTGTCTCCTATTCGTTTGTTATTGTGGTGATTGTCACGATTTATGCCTAAACCAGAAAGGGCTGAAAGGCATTGAATAGGTAGCCTACTATTACAATGCCAATCATACAAACAGCAACGAACAAAGCAAGCAGCTTTGGTTTTACCGCTTTGCGCAGCATAATCAAAGAGGGAAGACTTAACGTTGTTACCGCCATCATAAACGCGAGAATCGTGCCCAATTGCGCGCCCTTGAACAGCAGCGCTTCGGCAATTGGTATGGTACCAAAAATATCAGCGTACATCGGAATACCCACTAGAGTTGCCACCAATACCCCGAATGGACTATTACCGCCAAGCACAGCCTTTATCCAATGTTCGGGTATCCAGTTATGAATGACTGCGCCAATGCCTACGCCAACCAAGATATAAGGGAACACCTTTCTAAACGTAGAACCAACCTGCTCTTTTGCATATTGCACCCGATCGCGTTTGGTGAGTGTGGGTAATTCGATATCTACACTGCCCGTGCTGTGAATAAAATCTTCCACGTATGGTTCCATATGCAGTTTTTCAATAATTGTGCCTCCAATTACGGCAATAAGCAGACCGACGATTACATAAATTACCGCTATTTTTGCACCAAAAATGCTTATCAGCAGGACTAGGCTCCCTAAATCAACCATAGGGGACGAAATTAGAAAGGAAAAGGTCACGCCTAGAGGCAACCCCGCACTGGTAAACCCAATAAAAAGCGGGATGGAAGAACAAGAGCAAAAGGGAGTGACTGTTCCCAATAGTGCGGAAACAATATTTGCCCAGATCCCGTGAAAACGCCCCAATATACGCTTGCTTCTTTCCGGTGGGAAATAGCTTTGAATATATGAAATAAGGAAAATCAGTAGGCAAAGCAATACCGTGATTTTTATTGTGTCATAAAAGAAAAACTGAATACTGCCTCCTAAGCGAGTTGTGATATCTAGTCCAAGAGCAGAAATCCCTTTTCCAATTATTGAGTTTAACCACTGCATACCGAGAACTTGATTTTGTATGAACAGCCAGAAAGTTTTTAAGATTTCCAAAATCTAACCTCCATTTGAGTTTTAAATCAAATTATTTTGATGTGTGGTGCTAAAAAAAGGCCATCCCTGAAAGATGGCTTTCTCAATCGCTTTTGCCAAGCTGTTCCGCGTCTGGTGTCGTAAGCTGCAACAGTAGGGCAGCGGCAGCTTTGCTTCCCGCCGTGTTTAAGCTGTAATGCGTCCATTTTCCGTCTTGACGGCTTGATACTATACCAGATTCACATAAAATTTTCATATGATAGGACACAGCAGACTGTCCCATATGCAACTCGTCTATTAATACACAAGCGCACTTTTCACCGCTGCGCAGCAATTCCAGTATTGCTAAGCGCTTAGGGTCGCATAGTGCCTTGAATATTTTTGCCTGAGCATAAAAACTGTTTGCCACAACGCACCTCACATCAAAATAATTTGATATGAATAGTATATGCATCTATAATTGCTTTGTCAATACCTGTTTTACCCCCTCATACGCGCGAGCGGGTTTCCCTTGTCCAGCACCCCGCCGAGTAGACGCACCGCGCCTAAAACCCGGTTTTTCCTCATTCGGGGAACACCTCCTGATTCCGCCATCTAAGCACCCATAGGGCACGGCGCATTATGATATACGCCTAAATACCAAGGCAATGTGTCGTGTTTTGTATACTTCTATGAAACACCCACCTCGCAGGTTCAATAGGTTCAGAATGATTTTCCCGTCGGCCTGCCTCCTGTGCCGTGTTTTTTCAGGCACAGATAGCCGCGCCGGAGCAGCACGTTTAATCTGGGCTGCATCCGTTCCATATTGCCCATCCTGCCGTTGACAAGCTGGAACAGGCCGCGCTTGCTGATTTCTGTCTGCCCTGCGTCGAGCAGTCGGCGCAATTATTGGATGCCCTGCAAGATGCCCCTGAGCAGTATCGCGTTATGGTGTCGATTCTACTATATACGGGTTTGCGGCGCGGCGAACTTTGTGGTCTGGAATGGAAAGATATTGACTGGAAAAAAGGGCTTCCCGCCGCGTTATTAAATTGACTGCGGATGCCTTGTATAGGCTCAAACAGCACCGCCTTAGCCAATCTAAGCAGCGGTTGCAGGTAGGCGACCACTGGAAAGAGGCAGACCGTTTATTTACATGCTGGGGCGGCGGCAGCGAAAGCGCTGGAAACTGTCCTTTCGGGTGCTATCCAGCGCAGGGCAGAAAACGGTGCGATAAACACCAAACAAACACCAAAACGCAATTGGGATGAAAAGTAAAATCATAAAAAATTAAAAAAATACCCCGTATTCTGATGAATACGGGGTTTCTATTGGTGCCGCCAGCCGGAATCGAACCGGCACAGTATCGCTACCGGGGGATTTTAAGTCCCCTGCGTCTACCAGTTCCGCCATGGCGGCACGCTCATTTATTATAGCAGACCGGACGGGGGCTGTCAATCTGTGCAAAAAGCGTTTCGACCGCATCGCGTTCGGGCAGCCAGTCGCAAAAAGCGGCGGCTGAGCCTGCGGCGACCGCGTAGCGCAGTGTATCGGCGGTGGAAAGCCCGTGCGCGGCGGCAGTCAAATATGCGGCCACCATCGCGTCCCCCGCGCCGACGGTATTCCGCGCCTGCCCGGCAGGCGCGGCGGCGAGCAGCGCGCCGCCGTCTTCCGGCAGCAGCAATGCGCCCGCGCCGCCCATCGAGACGAGCACAGCTTTCGCCCCCGCCCGCTGCAAAGCCGCGGAGGCGGTGGCCGCCTCTTCAGGCGTGCGCAGCGGCCGCCCCACAGCGGCGCCCAATTCATCCAGATTGGGTTTCACGAGGGCGGGAGAACCGGAAAGCGCGTGCGTCAGTGCGTCGCCCGATGTGTCGACCACCGTTTTCGCGCCTTTTTTTGCCGCGCGGGCGATTAGCCGCGCATAAATATTGACAGGCAGGCCGGGCGGCACCGAGCCGGACAGCACGAGCCAGTCGCCCGGCTGCAAAGCGTCCAGACGTTCGCCAAGCGACCCGAGCGCGGCCTCGCCGACCGCCGGTCCCGCGCCGTTGAGTTCAGTCTCGCCGTCCGCGCGCACCTTGACGTTGATGCGCGTGCGCCCGGCGGGTAGCTGCACAAAATCCTGCTCGATCATGGAGGAATGCAGCAGCTTTTCAAACAGCGCGCCGGTGTCTCCCGCGAGAAAGCCGGTCGCGCGGGAGGGGAGCCCGAGCCGCGCGAGCATGAGCGACACATTAACGCCCTTGCCGCCCGGATAAAGCGCTTCGTTCTGCGTGCGGCAAAGCGCGCCGGGAGTCAGCCGGTGCGTGCGCACGATATAATCCAGCGAGGGATTCAGCGTTACGGTAAAAATCATAGACCCGCCTCCTACTCTGCTTTTATGATACGGTCATTGCGGGCAAAATACAATAAATTTTTGAAAACAGGCGTCAGTGCCGGGCTTTTCGCGCGTTGTCCTGCAGGCAAAAGCGAGCCGTAAGCCTTGCGGAAACTGGTTGATTGCTACGATCCTTCTGCCGATTATCTGCTCGGGCGCACCGATAAACCTGCGCTCCCGTCAAAATAAAGAAAGGCGGCTTTTGCCGCCTTTTTCATGCCTGCTCCCGCAGAAACGCTTTGATCTCTTCCAAAAATGCCTCGCCGTATTTCGCGGCCTTGGCCTCGCCCACGCCGCGGCACGCGAGGAACTCAAACTCGGTGATCGGCTGGCGCGCCGCCATGTCGGAAAGCGTCGCGTTGGAAAAGATGACATAAGGCGGCACATGCGCCTTTGCGGCAATTTTGCCGCGCAGCCTGCGCAGACGCTCGAACAACGCGCCGCCGCTGCCAGCGGCATCCGTTTCGGGCTGGGCGCGTTTTTTCTCGCGCGGCAGCGAAAGGACAAACGAGCCGCGGCCCCGCATGAGCGCGTTGCCCTCGCCGGTCAGAAAAAGCGCGTTATACCGCTCAGGGTCGGCGGCAAGAAAGCCGCGCTCAATGAGCACATCGATCAGCTGGCGCACACGCACCGCGGTCTGTTCAGACATAATGCCATAGGTGGATAGGGTTTCCAGTCCAAATGACTCGATTTTCTCATTTTTGTTTGCACACAAAACGGCCGTGACCACGCCCTTGCCGAAATGCAGCCGGCGTTCGGCCAGGCGATAGACACAGGACAAAATCTTCTGCGCGTCCACGGTCGCGTCGATCTGCTCAAAGGTGGTGTCGCAGTTGCCGCAATGCCCGCAGGATACGGGCGCGTCCTCGCCAAAATAGCGCAAAATGCTTCGCCGCAGGCATTCGGTGGTCGTTGCATAAAAGGTCATCTGGCGCAGGCGTTCCATATCGCGCGCAATCAGTTCCGCACGTGTTTCCGGGTCTATGGAATCTTCCTCTACCTCATGGCTGCGCTCAATCAAAAACTGGGCGGTATGGACATCCTTTCCGCTGTACAGCAGAATACAGTCGGCGGGTTCGCCGTCCCGCCCGGCGCGGCCGGCCTCCTGATAATAGCTCTCCATGTTTTTGGGCATGTTATAATGGATGACAAACGATACGTTTGATTTATCGATACCCATGCCGAATGCGTTTGTGGCGACCATGATGGAAACGCGGTCGTATAGGAAGTCGTTCTGGTTTCGCTCACGCTCCTCGGGCGGCAGCCCCGCGTGGTAGCGCGCGGCCGAAAGGCCCTTTGCGCACAGCATTTCGCACACGTCCTCGACCGTTTTGCGCGTCGCACAGTAGACGATACCGCTCTTGCCCGCCCGCGCGGCAATCAGCCGCAGCAGCGCCTGCGGCTTGCTGGGCGGGCGCTCAACCGCAAAATATAGGTTCGGACGGTCGAACCCGGTCGTTTTGACGAACGGATCGATCAGCCCGAGGGCGCGTACGATATCGTCGCGCACGGTCTGCGTCGCGGTCGCCGTGAACGCCGAGACGAGCGGGCGCTGCGGCAGCGTTTGGAGAAAATCCAGGATTTGCAGATAGCTCGGCCGGAAATCCTGTCCCCACTGGGAAATACAATGCGCCTCGTCCACTGTGAGCATGGAAACGGGCATCTCGCGCGAAAGCGACAGAAATTCCGGTGTCATCAGCCGTTCGGGCGCGACATACAGCAGCTTATACCGTCCCTGCCGCGCTTCATAAAGCGTATCGCCCAGCTCGGCGGGCGAAAGCGCGCTGTTCAGGCACGCCGCGGGCACGCCTGCCTCGCGCAGCGCCTGCACCTGGTCCTGCATCAGCGAAATGAGCGGCGAAACGACGATGGTCAGCCCGCTGAAAAGCAGCGCGGGCACCTGATAGCACAGCGATTTGCCCGCGCCGGTCGGCATAACGCCGAGCGTATCGCGGGCTGAGAGGATGGCCTCCACCAGCTCGCCCTGCCCGGGACGAAAGCTTTCGAAGCCGAAATATTGCTTTAGGATGTTCTGTGCCGATTGCATGCGCTGTGCTCCTTTGCGGTGTTTCTGGTAGTTATCATACCATTTCCCCGCACGCCGCGCAATGCGTATGTACCCCCTGACGGGGGCAAAATCAGAACTGGGAGTCGTTCTTCTTGTTCTGCTGGCTCTGGTTGTTCTTGTTCTGGCTGTTGTTCTGATTCTGGTTGTTGCTCTGGTTCTGGTTGTTGTTCTGCTGGTTATTGCTCTGGTTCTGGCTGTTGTTCTGCTGGTTGTTATTCTGCTTGTTCATAATAAAGCACCTCTTTTAATGGATTTTTCAATGCTAGTATGGCGTCCGCGCGTACAAAATATACGTACAGACCCTTGCGCAACAGAAAATTTTTTGATAAACTTATTATGCCTTATTAGGGCGTTTTACGATGTTTATTTTATAAAAATTGTGATAGAAAGAGGGACATGCAGCATGTCGGGACATTCCAAGTGGCATAATATTGCCAAGCGCAAGGGCGCGAACGATGCGAAAAAAGCCAAAATTTTTACTAAAATCGGCCGTGAAATGGCGATCGCGATCAAGGAAGGCGGCTCAGCCAACCCGGACTTCAACGCCCGCCTGCGCGACTGCATCGCCAAGGCCAAGGCCAACAACATGCCGAACGACAATATCAAGCGCACGCTCGATAAATATTCGGGCGCGAACGGACAGGTCACCTACGAAGCCAACGATTACGAGGGCTATGGCGTGGGCGGTGTGGCGGTCGTCGTCGAGACGCTGACCGACAACAAAAACCGCACGGTGGCCGATGTGCGCCACCTGTTCGATAAATACGGCGCGGGACTGGGCGCTACCGGGTGCGTATCCTGGCAGTTTGACAAGAAGGGCGTTATCATCATCGAGCGCGGCGACCACGAAGAGGACACCGTCATGATGCAGGCGCTCGAGGCCGGCGCGGAGGATTTTCAGGCCGACGAGCAAACCTTTGAGATTTACACCGCGCCTGAGGATTTTTCCGCCGTGCGCGAGGCGTTGGAAACGCTGGGCTATTCGTTTGTTGAGGCCGAGGTGGAGCGTGTGCCGCAGAACTATATCTCCCTCGAGAAGGAAGAGGACATGGCCCAGATGCGAAAGCTGCTCGACAACCTCGAGGACAACGACGATGTGCAGAACGTCTGGCACAATTGGGAGAATGAGGACGATTACGAAGGGTAACGATATACCAGCCGCATTGCCCAAAACACATAAACTTTTCTGTCGATCCAAAATATCACCGTCCCCCGCAGCGGCGACATCGCGCGAGCGCCTCCGCCTGTCAGAAAAAGCGCCCCATTTGCATTCCAAATGGGGCGCTTTTCTATTGCTTTGCTTAAAACAGGCTGATTTGCTCCATGGGCTTTTCGCGCCGCCTGCCCGCGGTTTCCCGCCGCACGCTGTCCGGCAGGTCGTCCAAAAAGACGGAGGGCTCGCCGCTCGTGGTGAGAATCAGCTCGTCCCGCGCGCGGGTCATGCCGACGTAAAACAGCCGCCGTTCCTCCTCGATGTCGGCAGGCCGCGCCGCAGATTCCAGCGGCAGGCCGCCCTTGCCAACCCCCGTCACGAACACTGCCGGAAATTCCAGCCCTTTCGCGCCGTGCAGCGTCATCAGGCGCACAGCGCCCGATTCCCAGCCCTTGCCCGCCGCGCGGCGCAGGTCTGCCTCCTGCCCCAAGGAGAGCGCGTTCCACAGGCCGGCAAAATCCGCGTGAAACACCGCCGAGCTGCGCAGGCGTTCGAGCGCGGGCGTAGCGCCGAATTGCTCCTCCCAGCGTTCGACCAGCGCACGCGGCTTGTCTTTCATATGCGGCAGCCACTCGGCCGCGCGGGCAAGCCACGCTTCCAAATGGCCATAACCGCGAGCGGCTTCGCGCAAAGGATCCAAATCGAAGCGCATTTGCGCGGCGCAGGCTTTTTGTGCTTTTTCAATCAGATCAGCCGGGCAGTCCCATAACAAACGCAGCGCGGTCTCGAGCGCCGCGCCGTCCCCCGGCGTTTCCAGCGACCGCCAGAACGCCAGCGCGCCGCGCACACTATCGTCATCCAGAAAATCCTCCCGGCCGCTGATAATGCAGGGGATATCATCGTGCCGCAGGCATTTTTCGATCAGCTCCAGTTGGCGGTGGGTACGGCACAGCACCGCGATATCAGCAAACGCGCGCGTTTGCCGCTCGTGCCCCAGCTTCTGCGCCTCCAGCATGTCCACACCGCCCACCATGCGGCCGATTTCCTTGGCAACGAACACAGCCTCGGTAAAGCCGTCCGCCGCGCGGATAAGCCGCACCGCCGCGCCCGACGGACGGTCAGCGTGCAGCTCCCGCCCCCCGCCCGGGTTCTTCTCAATGACCTTGCCCGCTGCCTCGACGATCTCGGGCGTGGAACGGTAGTTTTCCGTCAGGCGGATCACGCGCGTGTCCGGCTTGTCCTCTGAAAGCCGCGCAAAGCAGCGCGCGCTCGCGCCGCGAAAGCCATAAATGGACTGATCCGGGTCTCCAATGGCGAACAGGCTTTTGCCGCCCCGGCTCCATGCGCGCACCAGCTCATACTGCGTGTTGTTAATATCCTGAAATTCATCCACCAGCAAATGCGTGAACTGTTTCCGTCCCGTGGGATCGAGCTTCAGCGCTTCGGAAAGCAGATCGTCAAAATCAAGCATACCCAGCGCGCGCAGGCGGGCGCAATACGCTTCGTATCGTGCGTTGTCCAGTCCCGCCGCTTCCAGCGACGCGCCGTTTTTCACGCGGGACACCGCCTGCAGCAGACCTTTGGCGCTCCCTTTGCCGCCGGTTTCGCGCAGCGTTTCGGCCGCGACCGTCAGCGCTTCGCCCGGCCCAATCAGGCGCGCGCCTTTCAGCAGGTCGAGACAAATGGCGTGGAACGTGCCGATCGTCATGCGCGAAACGGCGCGCTTACCGCCCAGACGCTTTTCCAGCCGCTGGCGCATTTCCGCGGCGGCCTGGTTGGTGAACGTCACGGCGGTGATTTCACTGGGCTTCACGCCCCGCGTTTCGACCAGATAGGCGATGCGGGCGACCAACGTCTTTGTCTTTCCCGTGCCCGGACCCGCCACGACCGCGACTGTCCGCTCCTCCGCCGTCACCGCCGCCTGCTGCGCCGGGTTAAGTGCTTCGGCAAGCGGTTTTTCCTGCTGCTTTTCAGGGTCGGACGCCGCTTTTCCCCGTTCTTTTCCCGGTTTTTGTGGCTTTTTCGTGGTTTCCACGCCGAACAGTGAGATCTGTCCGCTCATCTGCTCGATCTCTGCGGGCATCAGCAGTGAGATCGTGCCGTATTCCCCGTCGAACCCGGCGCGCCGCTCGACCTGTCCCAGCCGCAGCCGGCGGATGCCCTCGGCCACGCACGGCCCCGCTACCCGCTCGATGTCCGAAATCGGCGCCTGCCGCAAAATATAAAATTCCGGCCCCAACTCGCGCAGCAGCCGCTCGACCTGTTCGGCGGTCTTTTTGCCCGCTGCCGCGCCGCCCGTCGACGCGGCGACCGCCTCGGGCAGCGGCGCGAGGCTCTCAAAGGGCTTTGCCCCGGCGGGGCGGTAATCCTCCGGACGGTCGGCCAGCTCCTCAACCCGGTGCTCGACCCCGATGGTCAGCTTTTTGCCGCACACCGGGCACAGGCCGCCCCGCGCGAGGGTCTCGGCGGGCGTCAGGCATACGCCGCAGTTCCGGTGGCCGTCCAGATGGTACTTGCCCTCCTCCGGGAAAAACTCGACCGTGCCCAAAAAGCCCTCGCCCGTGCGGATGGCGCGCATCAGCTCGGGATAGGTGCGCGCATGTTCCAGCAGGTTGGCCTCGCGCCCCAGCTTGGACGGCGAATGCGCGTCCGAATTGGACACCAGCGTCAGTCCGTCCAGCGCGGACACGCGCCAATTCATCGGCGGGTCGGACGAAAGCCCGGTCTCTACCGCGTGGATGTGCGGCGCAAGATCGTCAAAGCACGCCTCAACCGTTTCAAACCCGGAAAACGCGCCGAACATTGAGAAATGCGGCGTCCAGATATGCGCGGGGATAAATTCCGCGTCCGGGCAGGTCTCGAGCGTCAGCTCGAGCAGGTCGCGGCTGTCCAGACCCAGAATGGGCCGCCCGTCCGAACGGATGTTTCCGATGGCCTCGAGCCGCGCGGAAAGCTCGTCCGCCGCCTCGAGGCTGGGCAGCAGAATGAGATTGTGCACCTTGCGGGTCTTGCCGTCCCGCTTGTAGATCGAGCTGATCTCGCCCGTCACCACAAAGCGCGGCGCATCCCCCGGCATGGCGCCCGGCAGGCGAAGATCCTCCCGCAGCGTGTACACGCCCTCTCCGGCGGGCACGAGCTGCTCTTTGAGCTCGGCGCGCCACGCGGGATGCGTGAAATCCCCGGTGCCAAGAAGACCGATGCCCTTGCGGCGTGCCCATAGGTCCAGGTGCGGCGCATCGCCCTCCCGGCTGGTGGCGCGGGAATAGCGGGAATGTATATGAAGATCGGCGATCACCATAGCAATTTCCTCCATTTTAAACCATGCTGTCTTTAGTATAACGCCTTTCTGTGCAGGGCGCAAATACCCGTTTCCGCACAAGGTTATCACAATGATACACATTCTCTGTATATTTTTTGTGAAATTTTGTTCTTGTATCATCAAACTGTAATATATATAATTACAGATAAAGGGGCATACTATAACAAAAAGGAGGCCGCCATGGCAAAGCTGACCGGATATCTGGGCACATACCTGTCGCCAGAGAGCGACGGCGTGTACCGCTTTTTTCTCGATACGGAAACCGGCGCGCTGACCGCGCCCGAACGCTTTTTAGACGTGCCCGACTCGAAATACCTCGCGCTGCGGGGGGACGGCCTGCTGGCCTCGATCGTCCGGCGGGAAAACGGCGCGGGGCTGTCGCTCACCGGCCTGCGCGGCGGAAACCGTGCGCAGGAAACGCTGTTTGAGAAAATTTCGGGCTGTCACGTGGCGTTTGACGGCGACCGTGTTTATACCGCCAACTTCCACGATGGCACGGTGACCGTCTGCCGTGTGGAAAACGGCGCGCCCACAGTCGAGCATGTCATCCGCATCGGTTCCGGCGCGGGCTGCCATCAGGCTGTGCCGCACGGACGGTTTTTGCTTGTTCCTTGTATGAATCTGGATGAAATCCGCATATTTGATTTGGAAAACCAATTCGCACTGCACGATGTGCTCGCGTTCCCACAGGGCAGCGGCCCGCGCCACGCGGTGTTCGACCGGGCGCACGGGCGGCTTTTCACCGCCGCGCAGACGGAAAACGCGGTTTACACGTTCCGCGCAGGCGAGGACGGCGCGTTCACGCGCGCGAAGCGCACGCCGCTTCTGCCGGAAGCCCTGCTTCCGGGCAGCGAAACGGCGGCCATCCGCCTGTCGGAGGATGAACGGTTTTTGTATGTTTCCATCCGCGGCGCAAACCGCATCGCCGTTCTTTCGGCCGAGGGCGGGCAGACGCGCACGATCCAGCTTGTCTCCTGCGGCGGCGACCATCCGCGCGATATCGCGCTTGCGCCCGGCGGACGGTTTTTGCTCGCCGCCAACCGCTATTCGGGCAATCTGGTATGCTTCCCGGTCGACCCTAAAAGCGGCCTTCTCGGAGCCGCGCTTTCAGACGTACCCGCACACCAAGGCGTCAGCATCGTGTTTGACGCGCCGGAGAAAGGATGATCCCCTATGTTTGATATTGGAATGGTCGGCCTGTCCGTCATGGGCCGCAGCCTCGCGCTCAACATGGCCGACCACGGCTTCCGCGTGGCGGGCTATAACCGCAGCCGCGCCGTGACCGAGCAGGTCGCGCGCGAGCACCCGCACGAGAATTTCGCGCCGTTTTATTCGCTCGAGGAGTTGGCCGCGTCGCTTTCCCGCCCGCGCCGTGTCATGCTGATGATCCAGGCGGGCGCCGCGGTCGACGCGGTGCTCGAACAGCTCATCCCGCTTTTAGACGAGGGCGATATCGTGCTGGACGGCGGCAATTCCTTTTTTGAAGACACCCGCCGCCGACATGATCTGCTCGCCGAACACGATCTTCTGTATTTCGGCGTGGGCATTTCGGGCGGCGAGGAGGGCGCGCGCCGCGGCCCGTCCATCATGCCGGGCGGCGACCCGGACGCTTATGAATCCATCCGCCCGATCCTCGAGGCGGTCGCGGCCAAGGCCGGGGGCGAGCCGTGCTGCACCTATATCGGCCCGGACGGCGCGGGGCATTATGTTAAAATGGTGCACAACGGCATCGAATACGCCGATATGCAGCTCATTGCAGAGAGCTATCTTTTGCTGAAATATATCGGAGGATACTCAAACGAGGAGTTGTCCGCCCTGTTTGCGGAATGGAACGAGGGGGAACTGCAAAGCTACCTCATCGGAATCACGGCGGACATTTTCCGCGAGCCGGACGATCTCGCGCCCGGCTCGCTCCTCGACCGCATCGTGGACAGCGCCGCGCAGAAGGGCACGGGGCGCTGGACGAGCATCGAATCGCTCCGGCAGGGCGTGGACGTGTCGATGATCACGGCGGCGGCGGGCGCGCGCGTGCTGTCCAATCAGCTGGAACGCCGCGAAAAAGCGGGCAAGGCCATCCCCGGTCCGGCCCCTGTTCCCGCTTCCGACCGCAAGGCGTTTGCCGAGCAGGTGCGCGAGGGGCTTTACACGGCAAAGATCGTCGCCTATGCGCAGGGCTTTTCGCTGCTGCGCGACGCGTCCTCGCGCTACGGCTGGGCGCTCGATCTGGGCGCGATCGCCTCCATTTTCCGCGCGGGCTGCATCATCCAGGCAGCATTTTTAAACGACATCACGGCGGCGTTCACGCGCGACCCTGCGCTTGAGAGCCTGCTGTTCGACGGCTTCTTCCGCGACCGGATCGTGCGCGGGCAGGACAGCCTGCGCCGGATCGCCGCGGCGGGCATTGCAGGCGGCCTGCCGCTGCCCGCGATGACAAACGCGCTTTCCTATCTGGACGCGTTCCGCTCCCCGCACGTCGGCGCGAACCTGATTCAGGCGCAGCGCGACTGCTTTGGCGCGCACACCTATCTCCGCACCGACCGCAAAGGCATATTCCACCATGAATGGGGGCAGAAATCATGGTAAAGGCGCTGACCATCTTCGGCGGCACGGGCGACCTGACCTTCCGCAAGCTGCTGCCCGCGCTGTATAACGGCAGCGTATCGGGCGCGGAATCGGCCGACTATCAAATTTTGATCATCGGCCGCCGCGATTATTCGACCGAGCAGTACCGCGAGCTGGCGCGGGGCTGGGTGCAGAAATTCTCGCGCCTGCCCTATCAGGACGCGGCGTTTTCCCGCTTTGCCGCCCGCATTGAATACTACCGCATGGACTTCTCCGAGGCTTCCGCCTATGCCGCGCTCGATGCGTTCTACGCCGCGCGCGGCATCGGCGAGCACATTTTCTATCTCGCCGTCGCACCGCGCTTTTTCGGCATCATCGCGGAGGGTCTCGCCTCGGTAAACGGCGCGCCGCAGGGCAAGGTCATTCTGGAAAAGCCGTTCGGCGAGAACCTCGCCGCGGCAAAAGCGCTGAACGCCCGGCTGGAAGCGATCTTCACGCCCGGCCGCATCTACCGCATCGACCATTATCTCGGCAAGGAAATGGTGCGCAATATCGAGACTATCCGCTTCTCCAACCCGCTGTTCACCAACCTGTGGGACGCGCGCTTCATCGAGTGTGTGCAGATCACCGCGAGCGAGGACGTGGGCGTCGAATCGCGCGGCGGCTACTATGAGGAAGCCGGCGCGTTAAAGGACATGGTGCAAAACCACCTGTTCCAAATTCTATCCATCGTGGCGATGGAGCGCCCCTATGAGTTTAACGGCGCGGATATGCACGCCGAACAGCTCCGCGTGCTGCGCGCGCTGCGCCCGGTCGGACAGGAGCCCATCCGCGACACGCTGCTGCTCGGCCAATATGAGGGCTACCAGCAGGAAAACCTGGTCGACCCCCACTCGCGGACAGAGACCTACGCCGCCCTGCGCCTTTTTATCGACAATGACCGCTGGCGCGGCGCACCGTTCTACATCCGCACGGGCAAAAAGCTGCAAAAGCGGGAAATGGAGGTCGCGGTCATTTTCCGCAGGCCGCGCCCCGATGTGGCGCGCAACGTCCTCATTATCAAAATCCAGCCGACCGAGGGCGTTTATCTCCAATTCAATATCCAGAAGCCGGGCGACACCGAGGAGATCACGCAGGCAAAAATGGATTTCTGCCAAAGCTGCCTGCTGGAAAACCGCATCAACACCCCCGAGGCGTATGAACGCCTGCTCGGCGCGTGCATCCGCGGCGAGCGGTTCTGGTTTTCGCAATGGGACCAGATCGAGACCGGCTGGCAGTATATCGAGCAGCTTCGCGAGGCGTACCGCGCCGAGCGCCTGCCGCTCGTAAACTACGCCCCGGGCGTTTCCGGCCCCAAGGAGGCCGATTTCCTGCTTGCGCGGTTCGGCCACGCCTGGTTCGACGACGATTGACGCAAAAGAGCCGTGAGAAAAACATTTCTCACGGCTCTTTTTTTGCGTGTTCCAGCCGGTAATCCCGCACACGGCAGCCGGTCAGCTTTTTAAACAGCTTGGAAAAATACACCGGATCTGAAATGCCGACCGCCTCGGCGATCTCGTAGGTGTGCAGGCCGGTATTCACGATCAGTTCTTTGGCCTTTTCAATGCGCACCTGCTGGATATAGTTCGACAGGTTGACGCTCATCCGGCTTTTGAACAGCCTGCCCAAATACCCCGCGCTGATGGAAAACACACCCGCGATCGACTCGAGCGAGAGCACCGAAGCATAGTTCGCATGGATATAGCTGACCACGCGGCCGATCAGATCGGACGGCTTCGGCTTGATCTCGACCGTGCTGTTAACCAGGTGGATCGTGCTTTCCAGCAGCAGGTACATACTGTCGATCGTTTTGCATCCGCTGAGCTTTTTGCTGAAGGAATACTGCTCATTGAGCGAAAAGCCCGGAATATCATAGCTCAAAAACTGCTGAAAGCATACGTTCAGCAGATACAGGCAGATATTGTAGTTTTCCAGAAACGGCACCTGATGGGAAATGCAATAGGCTTTCAGCTCCTGCAGCAGCATGGACCGCTTCAGCGCCAAATTTTCGATCGCCTGGTGCTGAATCTCCGAGCACAGGATATCCGTTAAGCTGTTTTCCTTGATCTTGCCGATCGCGCGGTTGACCGCTGCGCTGATCTTGGCGGGCGAGGTCGGCTTGAGCAGCAGCTCGACCACGCCGTATTTAATGGCCTGGCAGGCGTTGTCAAAATCGTAGAACCCGGTCAGCAGGATGCATTTGATCTGCGGATACTGCTCGTTGATCGCCGCGCACAGGTCGAGCCCGTTCATCGGCTCCATGCTGATGTCGCTCAGCACGATATCGGGCACATCCTGCCGGATGCACGCAAGCGCCTGGCTGCCATCCGGCACGCTGCCGGCCACCTCGCAGCCGAGCAGTTCCCAGTCCACACCCACGGTCAGGCCGGTGCGGATGGACTCCCCGTCGTCTACGATCAGAATTTTATACAACGTCGGAACCTCCTTTGGGGGGAATCGGATCGAACGGGATATAAATGGTGGCGACCGTGCCCGCGCCCGGCGTCGAGCAGATGGTCAGCCCGTAAGGCTCGCCGTACAGCATGCGCAGGCGCTTGCGGATGTTGGCGAGCGCCCGGAGATCACCCACCGCCTGCCGCTCTCCGCGTTTGACGATGGTTTGGCGGCCATGCGGTGGGCAGGCGCTCGAGGTCGTTTTATACCCAAACAGCGGGCCATGATCCTTTTCCCTCTCTCTTTTCTCAAAAGGCGTTCCTTTACGGAACGCCTTTGCTTTTCGCAGGGAAAGTGGTAAAATAAAGGAAATGCCGGCGGGGCGGCGCCCTGCTGAAAATATGGGTGGAGGGGATCTCATGAAGAAAACACAAATGGTTCGCCGATTCGGCGCGCTGCTGCTCGGTCTGTGCATGGCCGCGCCGCTGCTGCCTGCGGCGCATGCCGCCGGGCTTACGTCCGACACGGCGGGCATCGGCGGCGGCAGCGCAAAGCTTCTCTATTTTGAAATGGGCGGCGGCGTAACAGGCGAGGTCACGCTGCCGGGCGGCAAACTGGGCCGCGTCCAGTCTGCGGCACAGCACGTCAGCCAGAAAGGCGCTGAGGGCGGCAAAACCGTCGTCGCCTCTATCAACGGCGGCTATTTCGATTCTTACAGCGGCTCAAACCGCGTATACGCCAATGTCATCCAGAACGGCGCGGTCGTCAACGGCGGCGGCGAAACGCCCATGCTGGGCTTTACGGACGAGGGCAAGCCGCTGATTGCCCGGGTTAAGATCGAGAGCAAAATCGTCTTTCGCGGCGACGCAAACGCCGCGCCCACCGCATGGAGCGTCAACAACTATTTCACCGATCCGAACGCGGTCACGCTGTTCACGCCCGAGCAGGCGCAGGCAGTGGCCGTGCAGCCGGACGCGCGCGTCGTCACCATCCGGAACGGCGCGGTCGAATCCATTTCCGTGGGCGGCACGGTGCTGGCCGGCGCGGGCACACGCGTACTCGTGCTGAATGCATCCTATTGGCAGGGCATGTGCCAATATTACCTTGAGCCCCATGTAGGCAACCCGGCACAGCTCCAAACGGTCTATACGCCGAAGACGGGCAGCGCGGACGAATGGAACCGCGTGGTAAACGGTGTGGGCGCGGGTCCGCTGCTGCTGGCGGGCGGCCAGAACGTCGTAGACCAGAACGCGGATTTCACCGACCCCAAGCAGCAGCCCGACTATGTGTCGTCCCGCTCATTCGCGGCGGTGATGGGCGACGGCAGGCTGCTGCTCGGCAGCGCGTCGAGCGCGTCCATGCGGCAGATCGCACAGTCGCTGCTCGAGCGCGGCGCGGTCGACGCCATGGCGCTCGACGGCGGCGCCTCCACCTATCTGTCCGCCCCGGCGCTAGGCACGCTTTATCCCGCCGGACGCGAGCTGGCGAACGTGCTTCACATCGTCGACTATACTGCAGGCACGCTGCCGCAGGCCGCCGCGGGGCCGGATCTGGAAACGCCCTCCGGCTGGGCAAAAGCTACGATTTCCGATGCGGTCTCCGCCGGGCTCGTGCCGGCAGCGCTGCAAAACGGCTATCAGAAAAACATCACCCGACAGGAGTTCTGCCAGCTCATCGGCGCGCTGGGCAAGCAGCGCCCCGCGTGGGACAAAGCGCTGTCCGCCGCTGAAATGACCTATGAGCAGGCAAACGCCGCATTGACCGACTGCTGGGACCTCGACGTCATCAACTGTTATCGGCTGGGATTGGTGAGCGGTGTCGGCGGGAACCGGTTCGACCCGAACGCCAGCCTGACGCGCGAACAGGCCGCCAAGATCCTGATGAACGCCGGGCTGCTGCTCTCGCCCTCGCTGGAGGCGGGCGCGCCGCAGGCGTTTTCGGATGAGGCGCAGATCTCGTCTTGGGCAAAAGAGGGCGTGCAATATGTCGTGGCGCGCGGCATCATGAACGGTACGGGAAAGAACTTTGAGCCGCAGGGGCTGTTCACCCGCGAGCAGGCAATCGCAACCGTCTGCCGCATGTGACCGCTGAAAAAGGCCGCCCCAAAAGGGGCGGCTTTTTATACCCGCGCCGGATGCAGCTTGCCGATCACTGCGCCCAGGCTTACAAACTCGTCCTCCGGCAGCACTGGAATATTGGGTACCGCCCGGTTGATCGTGTCCAGCCTTGTCCGTCCGCGCTGAATATAAAGCTGGCGGATATACGCCTGTCCATTTAAAAGAAACGCGCCGATCTCCCCGTGCTTGACTTTCCGGTGCGATACGCCCAGAATATCGCCCCGGGCATAGGCAGGGTTCAGCGCGTTCCCCGTCATCACAACCGCGAAATCAGCCTGTGCGGCAAGCTCGTCCGCCCGCACTGCGATGCGGCGTGTCACAAATGAATCAAACGTCTGCCGGGTGGTCTCGCGCGGCACCAGATAATGGCAAGGCAGAGCGACCACTTTCCCACTGTAAGGCTCGGATTTATCAATCGTTTCACATACAGCAACCAGCCGCTCGGTCACTTCCTTGTCCCGCTCGTTCAACCGCCGAAACCCCTCCACCAGCGCAGTCTCCCGCTCACTGAGCGTGATAAAACGGCAGTGGGCATCGAACGCGCCGATCTCATGCTCAGGTTCGGGAAGCATATGATCGTCCAGCAGATAGCGGACGGGCACGTTGAAAAAACGCGCCAGCTTTTCCATAGTCTGCAATGCGGGCCGGTGCGTCGCGCCGCACAGCAGTTTATTCAGCGTAGAGCGGGGAACACCTGTCTGACCGGATACCTGCGCTGTGGTCAGCCCGGCCTGCGCTTTCAACTCATGAAGCTTTTCGGATATTGTCTTCCTTCTATTATTATCCATACTCGGCAAATTTTTACACTCATGCTGCATATATGCCTCCACAGAATTGACAGTACACCACAAAATACGGTATGGTAACGTTAGGTTCACAAGCAAGATAAAGGAGGAGATAGATTTATGTGTCTACAAGCGTTCCCTGTTCCCAGCGATTCTGATGCTGCCATTTTAAGCGAAATCGAAGAGCTGCTCCGTTACGCACAGCAGAATGATGTTTCCCCGGTGCATCTGCCTGATATTGTAAGGGACTTTTTGTATGAAAAATACACGCTCTCTATTCAATAAAAGAAACTATTTACCAGTTTATTCTGTTTGAAAGCAAAATGCAACGCTATTTTTGTCGAAATAAAGCGCCGGGAGCAATTTCCCGGCGCTTTTTATCGTTTTTAGTCTCCCATGGAAAGACCGAGCGAACGCGCAGCCTTGACAATATCGGAATCGGGCGGCACGGTCTTAAGCTTGCCCGCTACCTTGGAGAGCGGCACGGGTACGATCACGCCGTTTTGCAGCGCGACCATGTTGCCGAACTTGCCGTCCCGGATAAGCTCGGCCGCGGCCACGCCGAAGCGGGAGGTCAGCAGGCGGTCGGCCGGGCAGGGCGCGCCGCCGCGCTGATAGTGCCCCGGGATGGTGACGCGGATCTCGTGCCCGGTAAGGGCCTGCAGCTCGTCCGCCATTCGGTAGGAGATGGAGGGGTACGGCATGTTCTCTCTCGCCGCTTTAAATTCCTTTTTGCTCATTTTGGCCTCTGCCTGGCTGATCGCGCCTTCGGCGACCGCAAGGATCGAGAACCGTTTGCCGCTCTTTTCGCGGCGGTTGATCGCCTCGGCGATCTTTTCGGGCGAATAAGGGATCTCAGGAATGACGATCACGTCCGCGCCCGACGAGATACCGGCGTAAAGCGTCAGCCATCCCGCCTTATGCCCCATTACCTCGACAATGAACACGCGCGAATGGGAAAACGCGGTCGAGTGGATGGCGTCGATAACGGTCGTCGCGATATCGACCGCCGACTGGAAGCCGAACGTCAGCTCGGTGCCCCACAGGTCGTTATCGATCGTCTTGGGCAGCGTGACCACGTTCACCCCGTTTTCCGACAGGAGGTTTGCCGTTTTATGGGTGCCGTTGCCGCCGAGGATGACCAGGCAGTCGAATTCTTCCTTTTTAATAGTGGCGAGCATTTTATCGAGCTTGGTCTGCTCGCTGTCCTCATCGGCCTTGAGCATCATTTTAAACGGCTGCCGCGACGTACCCAGAATGGTGCCGCCGACCGTCAGGATATCGGAAAACTCCGAGGGCTTCATCTGGTGGCAATCGTCTTCGATTAGGCCGCGGTAACCGTCCCGGATACCCCATAACTCGGCCTTGTCGCCCAGCTCGTTCATCAGCGTTTTGGCCACGCCGCGTAGCGCCGCGTTTAGGCCCTGGCAGTCGCCTCCGCTTGTCAGCATGCCGATTTTCATTATTGCTCCCTCCTCGTTGGCTAATCTTACCTTAACTATACGCTATTTTAGCCCGCTTGCCAAGAAGCAAACCAGTATTTTGTAAAAAGTACCCCTTTCTGCCGTCCGGTATGAGAATTGTCGGTTTTAGGGCTTTATTTTTGTGCGCTTCGGCAATTGCGCGCCGCGCCCTTTCTGTGTTATTCTGAGTACAGACAAGCCCCCTGCGACTGACGGACAAAGGTGGAGCATAAACCACCGTGAAACAGGGGCGCTCCATATGCCGACCGTCTGGGCAGTGTCGCGAATACGCGATGCTGCCCTTTTTTCATCCGGCGGCAGCGCGGGCGACACACGATTCATGAGGAAAAGGAGTTTCCATACAATGAATGCTTGGAACAATTTTGCACCCGGCGCCTGGCAGGACGAGATCAACGTCCGCGATTTTATTCAGAAAAATTACGTGCCTTACGACGGCGACGGCGCGTTCCTCTCCGGCCCGACGGACCGGACGGTCCGCGTGCGCGACCAGTTTGAGGCGCTGCTGCGCGAGGAAGCCGAGAGAAACGGCGTGCGCAACGTCGACACCGACACGGTCATCACCATCACCGCGTTCGGCCCCGGGTATCTCGATCAGGAAAACGAGGTCATCGTCGGTTTGCAGACGGACGAGCCGCTAAAACGCGCCTGCAACCCCTTTGGCGGCATGCGCATGGTGCGCGATGCCTGCAAGGCCTACGGCTACGAGGTCTCCCCGGAAATTGAGGAAAATTTCAAATACCACAAAACGCATAATGACGGCGTGTTCTCGGCCTACACGCCCGATGTGCGCGAGGCGCGCCACGTCGGCCTGCTGACCGGCCTGCCCGACGCCTACGGCCGCGGCCGCATCATCGGCGACTACCGCCGCGTGGCGCTCTACGGCGTCGACCGCCTGATCGCGGAAAAACAGGCGGACAAAAACCATCTGGGCGACGTGCCGACCACGGCGGAAGAAATTCGCTGCGCCGAAGAGCTGTCCGACCAGATCAAAGCTCTGAAAGACATGGTCAAAATGGCCGCGTCCTACGGGTTCGACATCTCCCGCCCGGCGGAAACCGCCAAGGAGGCCGTCCAGTGGACGTATTTCGCCTATCTCGCGGGCATCAAGGAGCAGAACGGCGCGGCGATGAGCCTGGGCCGCGTGTCCACTTTCCTCGATATCTATTTTGAGCGTGACCTCGCTTCCGGCGCGCTGACCGAGAGCGAAGCGCAGGAGATCATGGACGATTTCGTGCTGCACCTGCGCATGGCGCGCCACCTGCGCACGCCCGAATATAACGAGCTGTTCGGCGGCGACCCGATGTGGATTACCGAGGCCGTCGGCGGCGTGGGCGAGGACGGCCGCCACATGGTCACCAAAAACTGCTACCGCATGCTGCACACGCTGTACAACTTAAACCCCGCCGCCGAGCCCAACCTGACCGTCCTGTGGAGCGAGCGGCTTCCCGAAAACTGGAAGAAATTCGTCGCGCAGGTGTCCATCGACACCGACGCGCTGCAATACGAGAACGACGACGTGATGCGCCCCTACTACGGCGACGATTACGCCATCGCCTGCTGTGTTTCGGCCATGCGCGTGGGCAAGGACATGCAGTTCTTCGGCGCGCGCACCAACCTCGCAAAGCTCGTTATGATGGCGATCAACGGCGGGCGGGACGGCATCAAGTTCGATCAGGTCGGCCCGGAAATGCCCGTTTATGAGGGCGAGTATCTTGATTACGACGAGGTCTGCCGCCGCATCGATTTTTACCGTCCGTGGCTGGCCAAGACCTATGTGTCCGCCATGAACACCATCCACTACATGCACGACAAGTACGCCTACGAAAAGAGCCAGATGGCGCTGCACGATACCGAGGTGCGCCGCCTGATGGCGTTCGGCATCGCGGGCATGAGCTGCATGGCCGATTCGCTATCGGCCATCAAATACGCAAAGGTGCGCCCCATCCGCCACCCGGAAAACGGCATCATTGTCGATTTTGAGATTGAGGGCGACTTCCCCAAGTTCGGCAACGACGACGACCGCGTAGACTCGATCGCCTGCGAGCAGGTCGAGGCGTTCTACCACGCGCTGTGCCAATATCCGCTGTACCGCGGCGCGGTACACACGCTGTCCATCCTGACGATCACCTCGAATGTCATGTACGGCAAAAAGACCGGCAACACGCCGGACGGCCGCCGAAAGGGCGAGCCGCTCGCCCCGGGCGCGAACCCGATGTCGGGGCGCGACACGTCGGGCGCGCTGGCGAGCCTCAACTCGGTCGCAAAGCTCTCTTATGAATACTGCCGCGACGGCATCTCGAACACGTTTTCCATCACGCCGGGCGCGCTCGGCAAGACGGCGGACGAGCGCGTTTCCAATCTGGTGAGCATATTGGGCGGCTATTTTGGCCAGAACGCGCACCACCTGAACGTCAACGTCTTAAACCGCGAGACGCTTATGGCGGCCTACGAACACCCGGAGCAGTACCCCAACCTGACCATCCGCGTGTCAGGCTATGCGGTCAACTTCTACAAGCTCAGCCGCGAGCAGCAGCGCGAGGTCATCTCGCGCACATTCCACGAAGCCATTTAACCCATATGTTCGGAAAGGTCGTGACGCAATGCTTGGCCGCATCAATTCGATCCAGTCGCTCGGTGCGGTGGACGGACCGGGCGTGCGCTATGTCGTTTTCCTGCAGGGCTGCCCGCTGCGCTGCGTCTACTGCCACAACCCGGACACGTGGCTGCCGGACGGCGGCGAGCAGCTCGACGCGGACGCGCTTGTCCAAAAGGCGCTGCGGTGCCGCCCGTATTGGGGCGATACCGGCGGCGTGACCGTGACGGGCGGCGAGCCGCTCATGCAGGCTGCGTTTGTCGAAGAGCTGTTTTGCAAGCTGCATGAAAACGGCGTGCACACCGCGCTCGACACCTCGGGCGTGGGCAATCTCGCCGCCGCCGAGCGCGTGCTCCAACACACCGACCTTGTGCTGTGCGACCTGAAATTTCTCTCCAAAGCCGACTACCACCGGTACTGCGCGGGCGATTTCGGACAGGTGGAGAAGTTTCTCCAACTCACCGCGCTCAAGGGCGTGCCGCTTTGGATCCGCCATGTGGTCGTCCCCGGGCTGACCGACGGGCTAGATAGCCTTCGCAGCGTGCGCGACAAGGCGCACAGCTATCCCAACCTCGAAAAGCTGGAATTTCTGCCGTTCCACAAGCTGTGCCTGGAAAAATACGACCGGCTCGGGCTGGACTTCCCCCTGCGCGACACCCCCGAAATGAACGACGCATGGCTCAAGGAACTGCTTGAAAAGCTATAAAAAGAGGAAGCTCATAGAGCTTCCTCTTTTTTTATTCCTCGATCTTGCCCAGCAGCTTATCAAGAAACCGCCGCCAGCCGGGCTTTTCGGGCGCGGGCGCCAGCGCGTGTGCAGCCGCCTGCTCCATGGCCTGCCGCATGAGCAGCGTCTGCGCGGGCACGGAATCCGGCATGGACGGTTTTTTGACGTATGTCCCGTCCGGCTGCAAAATGCGCGCCTTGACCGTGTCGTGCTGCATGGCGTACAGGATATCGTGCAGCCGCGCGCGCACCTCGGCGCTGCCGATCGGGCACGCGATCTCAACGCGCCGCTCGGTGTTGCGCGTCATCAGGTCGGCGGATGAAATATACATCTTCTCATCCGGCCCCTTGCCGAAGCAGAAAATGCGCGAATGCTCCAGATACCGCCCGACGACGCTCGTCACGGATACCTTGTCGGTCTTGCCCCGGACGCCGGGCAGCAGGCAGCAGATGCCGCGCACGATCATCTCGACCGTCACCCCTGCGCACGAGGCGCGGCTCAGGCGCTCGATGATATCAATATCGGTGAGCGAATTGAACTTCAGCAGGATATATCCCTCCTGCCTCTTGGCGATTTCGCCGTCGATCAGCGCAAGGATCTGGTTTTTAAACGCCGCCGGGGCGACCAGCAGGCGTTCGTAGCTGCCCTCCAGGTTGCCGAGCGCCATATTGTTGAAAAACGCGACCGCGTCCGCGCCGATCGCCTCGTCCGCCGTGATAAGCGACACGTCGGTATATAAAGCGGCGGTCTTTTCGTTGTAGTTGCCTGTGCCGACCTGCGTGATATGCCGCACCGCGCCCTTGTCGCGCCGCGTGATCAGGCAGATCTTCGAGTGCACCTTGTAGTCCTCAAAGCCGTAGATGATCTTGCAGCCGGCCTCCTCAAGGCGCTCGGACCAGTCGATATTGTTCTGCTCGTCAAACCGCGCGCGAAGCTCGATGAGCACGGTCACGTCCTTGCCGTTTTCGGCGGCGGCGCACAGATATTCCACCAGCTTGGCCTTGCGCGCGAGCCGGTAGATCGTGATGCGGATGGACACGACCGCCGGATCGTTCGCGGCCTCGCGCACCATCTGCAAAAACGGCTCCATCGATTCGTAAGGGTAAGAAAGCAGCACGTCGTGCCGCAGCGCGGCGCGCAGCAGGCTCTGCCCGGCGGGCAGCATGGCGGGCTGCTGCGGCTTGAACGGCGGGTCGGACAGCGCTTCGCGCCGGCCGGCGGGCAGGTTGTCGCCCAGCCCGTAGGCGTATTCCATCTTGAGAGGCGCTTTGCGTGAAACGAAGATCTGCGGGTCGGACACGTCGAAGCGGCTGCGGAAATATTCCGCAAAATGGTTGCTGATCGGCCGCGACAGTTCGACCCGCACCACCGCCAGCCGCCGCCGCGTGCGCAGCAGCTTTTCCATCTTGGCGCGGAAATCGGTCTCAAACTCGTAGGCCTCGTCGTCCGGGTTGATATCGGCGTTTCGCGTGACGCAGAACACGACCTTTTCGAGCACGTCATACATCTCGAACACCTGGCCGGCATATTCCAGCAGCACGGCCTCGATGGGCACGTACCGCACCGTTTCGCCCGGCAGCATGACGAGCGCGGGCAGCGACGCGGGCACGGGCAGCAGCCCAAGCACCTCGTTTTTCTTGTGTGCGAGCAGCGCGCCGATGTGCAGCACCTTGCCCTCCAGATGTGGGAACGGGTGGTGCGAATCGACGATCTGCGGCGACAGCACGGGCGCGATGACCGTTTTGAAATACTGCTTGATAAATTTCTGCTCCTCGGGCGCGAGGTCGGCGATCGCCATGCGCTGCAAGCCCTCGCCCCGCAGCTTCTTTTCCACATCGGAAAACGCCTTGTCCCGCCGCTCGTAAAGCGGCGCGACAGCGGCATAGATATGGCGGAGCTGCTCCTTGGCCGTCATGCCCGATTTATTGTCCACACCCGTTTTGTCAACCGCTGCGAGATCGGTCAGGCTGCCGACGCGGATCATGAAAAACTCATCCAGGTTGCTGGTGAAGATCGCGAGGAATTTGAGCCGCTCCAAAAGCGGCACGCTGTCGTCCTCGGCCTCGGCCAGCACACGCGCGTTGAACTGCAGCCAGGACAGCTCGCGGTTCTGCGTATATCCCTGTTCCCAAATCGCCTGCGCCATCCCCATAGCCCCCTTTGCCGTGGGCGTATACCGCCCATATTTTATTTCATTATACCGCAATTTCCGGGACGAACCAATGCGTTTTTTGTAAAATCCGCGTAAAATTGCCGGAGTTTTGCACCGGTGCAAAAAAAACGGACGCGTTTGCGTCCGTTTTTCTTTTATGCACGTGTCCACTGCACGCCCTGCCGCGTGTCCTTGATCGTCACGCCCATATCGGCAAGCTCGCCGCGGATGCGGTCTGCCTCGGCAAAGTCCTTGTTTTTCTTGGCCTCAGTGCGCTTTGCTATCAGCGCTTCGATCTGCGCGGCGTCCGGGTCGGCCGCCTTGTCCTCGCGCTTCTGCACAATATTCAGCACGCCTGTCAGCTCCATGAAGAGCGCGTGCGCGGCGGCGAGGAACGCTTTTGTCGCGTCATCGTGCGCGCCCATATAGGCGTTTAGCTCGCGCGTCAGCTCAAAAATGGCCGAAAGCGCGTCCGCCGTGTTGAGGTCGTCGTCCATCGCGTCGATAAATTTCTGCTTGTAAGCCGAAAGCGAGGTGAGCTTTGCTGTTTCCTCGTCCGTCATCACGCCGTCCGGCGCTTTTTCCATGCGGAACTCCATGTTATTCCGCGCCTCATATAGGCGGGCGAGGCTCGCCTTGTTCATCTCAAGCGACTCAGCCGAATAGTTGAGCGGCGTGCGGTAGTGCGCGGACAGCATGAACATGCGGATGGTCTCATAGCCGAACTCCTTGGCCGCATCACGAACCATAAAGAAATTGCCTTTGGATTTCGACATCTTCTCGTTGTCGATGGTCAAAAAGCCGTTATGCAGCCAGTAGTTGGCGAATGTGCAGCCGTTTGCGCACTCGGACTGCGCGATCTCGTTTTCATGGTGCGGGAAGGTCAGGTCGAGGCCGCCCGAATGGATGTCGATGGTCGGGCCGAGGTACTTGGTCGCCATAGCCGAGCACTCGATGTGCCAGCCCGGACGACCCTTTGAGCCCCACGGCGTATCCCATGCGGGCTCGCCCGGCTTTGCGGCCTTCCAAACCGCGAAGTCCATCGGATCCTCTTTCATTTCGCCGACCGAGATGCGCGCGCCCGCCTGCAAATCCTCCATCGGCTGGTGGGAGAGCTTGCCATACTCCGGGAACGACTTGGTGCGGAAGTACACGTCGCCGTTTTCGGCGACATAGGCGTGGCCGTTATCGAGCAGCTTCTGCACGATGCCGATGATCGCGTCCATGGTCTCGGTCGCGCGGGGATGGTACGTCGCGCGGCCGACGCCCAGCCCCTCTGCGTCCACATAGTATTCCTTGATATAGCGGTCGGCGATGGCGTTGAAATCCACACCCTCTTCGTTGGCCTTGCCTATCACCTTATCGTCGATATCAGTAAAATTTTGGACAAAATTGACCTGATAGCCGCGGTACTCAAAATAACGGCGCAGCACGTCAAACACGATGAACGGGCGCGCGTTGCCCACATGGAAATAGTTATACACGGTCGGCCCGCACGAATACATTTTGACCTCGCCCGGTGTGATCGGCACGAACTCCTCTTTTTGGCGGGTCAGGGTGTTGAATAGTTTCATCCTATCGTCTCCTTTTCGGCAGGATTTGCGAAAAAGAATCGCCTCCTGAGGCATAGCATGCCCCAAGAGGCGATTTTACTCGCGGTCCCACTCTTGTTTTTTGTCTCATTTTCCGCTGTAACGGGCAGATATCCCGCGGGGTGCTGCCCCGATGCTCCCGGGCGCACTTCGCCGGCTTCCCCGCAAGGCCTTTGCAGCTCCCGGCCCCTCTCTTGGCGGTTTCACACGGATACTCTTCCCGTTCCTCGCACATATTCTCATTTTATGCTGTCAGTATAGCAGGCGGCGGGCGCAAAGTCAAGTATCTCGGTAATCTGAACGCGGGCAGACCATCCTACGCCCGCAGGTCTCGCACACGCCTTCGTTCGCGCAGCCTGTGCCGTGGCTGTTGATTTCGCGCATGAGCTGCGCGATCTCATCCGGCACCGGCGGCGGAATCTGCCCGGGCCGCGCAATCAGGTAGCCCTGCACGTAGCACACGCCCATACGCACAATCGTTTCGAGTTCGGCGCGCGTTTCAATACCCTCGGCCACCAGCTCGATCCTGCGTTCGTTTGCATAGGAGATCAGGTTTTGCACGAGCTTCTGCTTATCGCGGTCGGTATCAATATCGCGCACGATGGACATATCGATCTTCACATAATGCGGGCTGAGCGCCAGCAGCACGATCTCGCTGTTGTAGCCCGAGCCGTAATCGTCGAGTGCGACTTTAGCGCCCCAGCCGTCGATCCGCTCTCGTTTGCGCTCGATGGTCGCCGCGCGCACGCGCTCGCCCTCGGTGATCTCAATGACCACCTGATCGAGATATTTTCCGTACAGCGCTTCAAACCGCTTGGTCTCCTCGGCAGTCATCATCTGGTTGGGGATCGAGTTGAGGAAAATGCGGCAGTCCCCTGGCATCAGTCCGCGCTCCCGGTTGTCCACATAGCTCTCCATGGCCTTGAACAGCGTCATGCGTTCAATCCAGTTGAGCTGCGATTCGCTTTCCGCGACCTCCAGAATATCCTTGGGCGACTGGAGCGTCTCCAGATCCGAACGCATCAGCCCCTCATAGGCGAAAACCTTGCCGGTCTTGGTGTCTACAATGGGCTGCCACTTGTAGAAAATCCGCTCCTGGCTGATCAGCAGCGCAAATTCCTCGCGGCAGCGCTGCAGCCGGGTTGCACTGCGGTAGGAATCCATATCAAAGTCGCCCAAATCGCCCTTGCCGTTGCGCTTGACCTCGTACATCGCAAAATCAGCATACCGGAACAGGCGCTCAAGCTGCGTGCTGTCCTTGGGATACCATGCGATGCCGCCCGACGCGCTGACCGGGAACAAACTGCCGTCCGGCAGGCGGATGCGCTGCTTATCGAGCTCGCGCTTGAGGTCACGGATAAGGTTGCGCACCTTTTGTTCGGAGTCATAGCCATAGAAGAAGACAAACATCTCATCGCCCGACTGGCGCGAAAGAAGCGTGCCCGCCGGCGTGCCCTTGGAAAGCGCCGCGGCGAGCGAGCAGATATAGCGGTCGCCGCTGTCGTGGCCATAGGTGTCGTTGACATATTTGAGGTTGTCAAGGTCGAGCATCAGCAGCGCCGCCACGCGAAGCTCCTTGGAACGGCCGTTAAACAGCTCGTGCATACGCCGCTCGAACGCACGGCGGCCGAGCAGGCCGGTGAGCGCGTCGTGGTCGCGTTCATGCTCGATCTTCTGGCGTTCGAGCGTCTGCGCGGTCACATCCTCCGCCAAGCCGATCACACGGTCGTCCGATTCCACGCAACGCAGCCGCACATAGGCCTTGTGCCCATCCAGCACGACGCGGTACGTGCATTCCTCAGTGCTTGGCGGGATGCTTTCATGACTGATCATACAGTCCTGCCGCGTTTCGAGCAGCCGGCGGAACACCGGCGAGGTCAGGCTTACCATCATGGGCGGCAGATTGAACAGTTCAAAAAAGCCGTCTGTCACAAACACGGAGCCGGTTTTTTTATTGATCTCAAAGCCCGCCATCCGCACGCTCGCCATGCGCAGGATGCCCGCGAATTTTTGTGAGGCGCTGAACACGTCCTGGCTGAGCGATTCCAGCTCGCCGGTCAGCCGGTCTATCTCCTCAATGCCTGTGCGGCGGAACTCAAGCGGCTTGTCGCGGTCGGCCTGCTCCAGATCGGCTGAAAGCGCCGCGATCGGCTTTGCCAGCTTAAAGCTGACGCCGCACACCACGGTCAGCCCAAACAGCAGAAGCACACCCGAAAGCAGGACAAACGTCCAGCGCAGGCTGCGCGAGAAGGAAAACACGTCCTTTTCGTCCGCAATGCCGATCAGCGCCCAGTGCTGCCCGGAAAACGGGGTATTGGAATTATAAAGCGATAAGTATTCCACGCAGCCGTAGGTATCGGTATCCACCTGAAAGACATTGTCTGCTCCATCCGGCACGCGCGTAAGCTCGATCTCATCCTTATTCCCGGCTTGCTGCGCCTGAAACGTTCCGCTGACCAGCACGCGCTTAAAATGCGTGCCGTCCTCGGTGACGCCCAGCACATAGGAGCCGTTCGCGCCGTCAATCAGTTCGCCGCTCGGCAGCTGCTTTACCAGATGCTCGATCGTCTGCTCGATGCCGAGCACACCGTATAGCGTGCCGTCGCCCAGCCGGAGAGGCACGGTATAGGAGATCGCCTCGCGGCTGTCGCCCGGCATTTGATAGGGTTCGCTCCAATAGCCCAGATCGGACCAGCCGATCTCGGGATGCACCCAAGCGGCATGATATGTCTTATAAAACGATAGCCCGTACCCGTTGTTTGCAAACGGATACTGCGGCTGCCAGTCGCTGTCGGTCGTAATGCCCAGCTCACTGACCAGCTCCACCGGCCCGCGCTTTAGCAGCAGGTCGCTGTTCGTGACCGAGGCGTTGCTCGCCGGGTCAAGGTCGCGCAGGTATAGGCCCTTTTTATCCTCCGGGGCGTCGAGGTCGATCTCCCCGACGCTCAGCACGATGTACGCGCCGGTGACCGAATTGCGCCGCATCAGCGAAACGAGGTCGTCCGCCGTTTCGCGCAGCACGGCTTGATAGGACTGCTTATCGCTCTCTAAACGGCTCAGGTCGATCTGGTTGGTTTTGCGCAGTGCTTCCACCGTCCGGTTAATCTCGTCTACCGTGATGCTCACGTTGGACCAGGTGCTGACCATGCTGTTTTCCAAATAGCTCTTGCGGTTTTTGACCTGCTCGGACAGCAGGTCGAGCGCGTTTTCGTCAATTTGGCGCATGATACCGCCATAGTAGATCGCGCCTACCATGACGACCAGCAGCGCGACGATCATCAGGCTGAGCGGACGAAGCAGCCGCTGCATGATCGTGCCCCGCCGGACGGTTTCACCGCTGTTGCTCCGCACACGCTCACCTGCCTTTCTGTTGTCCGTTATCCTCAGGCGGCCAGCAGCTCAAGCTTAGCTTTTGTCGCCTGATACCATGCGTCAAAATACTCGTCCGTCAGATACGGCGCCGCCGCCTCTTCGGGCGATACGCCCTTCGCAATTTCGGCCAAAACCTGCGCCCGGTCGGCCTTTGCAAGGTCAAACATTGCATATTCCAGCACATTGCGGGCTTCGGTGCCGTTTGCAAACGCCTTGGTCGTATAGAGCTGGTTATTGTTCACTGTGTCGATAGCGACCGATACGATCTGCTCGATCTCCTCTTTGTCCGCCTGCGTATTTTCGCGGATGAAATCGATATCGTTCGCGGCTTTCTGCACGGGCATATAGCCCGATTCAATCGAAAACGCGCTGTTTCGGGACGCGTCGGTGAACCATTTCAGGAAGAGCACCGAGGCGTACACCTCTTTTTCATCGCCCTCGGTGACCACCATGCCCGCGCCCTGCTGCACGGCCACGTCCTCGCCGCCCTCAAACTTGGGGGCGGGCAGCACCTGCATTTCAATGGGATAGGAGTGCTCGTCGTCCACGATGACCGCATCTGGGAAGAACGTCGCGCCAGAGGACGAGCCGACGAACGAGATCACCCCGCCCATCTTGACGTCGTCCGAGCGGAAGCGCCCGCTCGCCTCAAACCAGCCGTTGACATAGGGCACATAGTAGTTATCCCAGATCTTTTTCATGATCTCGCGGTCAAAATTCAGCACCGTCTTGCCGTCTTTCTGCGAGAAGATCTCCACACCAAACTGCTTTGCGCCGATCAGGAAGTAGTTCGCCATCGCGTCACGGCCAAAAAGGCCTTGCCGTCGCCCGGTACGTCCGGGGTCTGGCTGTCGGTCCAATCGTAATACTGCTTGGCGAGTTTTGTCACGCCCTCGATGGTCGCGCAGTCGGCAATATCCGCGCCGGTCGCCGCGGCAAATTTATCCCAGTCGGTCTTATTGAGCATGAATATCTCGGTTGATTTGGCGATCGGGAAGATCTTCAGGCTGCTGTCATCCGAAAAACGGCCCTCTTCGATATAGCCGTCCACGTAAGCGTCCAGCTCTTGCTGCGAGAAATACGGCGCAATATCGGCGACCAGCCCGAGCTGGTCGACCGCATAGGCCGTATCAGCGTAAGCCGCGAAAATGTTGGGCATTTCAGCCGCGCCGACCTTTTTGTTCGCCGCGTCCATCACGCTCGTTTGCAGATCGTTTACCGAGCCCATGCTCGATGCGGTCACGATCACGCCTTGGTCAAGCCCCTCGCTCTGGTTGAACTCATCAACCATTTTGTTGAACGCATCCTGCTGCGCGCCATTATAATAATGCCATACCGTCACGGTCACGGGGTTCTTTTTATCGAGTTTGACCGTCTTCGCGCCCGTGCCGCCGCAGCCGGCGGCGAGCAGCAGGCAGCCGGCCAGAGCCGCGGCCGCGCATCGTTTGACCAGAGCTTTCATAGTGGTACCTCCAAAAATATGCCTATTGATTAATTATACACCCCCCTCCCCCAACTTGCAATCGGTGCGGAAAGTTTTGGCAAATTAGCCGGGGGGAAAACAGGCCTTTTGTGCGATTTAAACGGTCGCGGCATACCGGCCGACCAATTCGCCCGCCATCTCAAGCGGCGCTTCGCCCTTGTTAAGCCGGAGCGACACATAGGGCGCCGAGCCTGCATTCAGCAGCAGGCGCCCCTTGTAGGCGGGGTCGCTGCACAGCGCGGACAGGCGTTTGAAATCGGTTTCCGCGAAAGTGATGAGCAGCCGCCCGTCCGCCTGCTTGATCTCGGAAATGCCCTGGTCGGACGCGCGCGCGCGAAGAAGCGCGATATCCAGCAGCGCGACCGCCTCCGCGGGCGGCTCTCCGAAACGGTCGATCAGCTCGTCAAGCATATCGCTCTTCTGCTCCTCGGAGCGGATGAGCGCGATGCGGCGGTAGAGGTCGACGCGCTGCCCCGCATCCGGCACATAAGGCTCGGGCAGGTTGGCGGAGAGCAGCAGCTCGGCCGCACAGTCGACCCGCGGCTTGGGGCTGCCGCCCTTTTCCTCTAAAACCGCCTCTTCGAGCAGCTTTAAATAGAGGTCGTAGCCCACGCTCATCATATGGCCCGACTGCTCGGGACCCAGCACATTGCCCGCGCCGCGTATCTCCAGATCGCGCATGGCGATCTTGAAGCCCGAGCCGAACGCCGCGTATTCCCGGATGGCCGACAGCCGCTTTTGTGCGATTTCAGAAAGCGCCTTTCCGCGCCGGTAGGTCAGGTAGGCGTAGGCGTGCCGCGCCGAGCGGCCGACGCGCCCGCGGATCTGATGGAGCTGGGCGAGCCCCATATTATCCGCGTTTTCGATGATGAGCGTGTTGGCGTTCGGGATATCGATGCCGGTCTCGATGATGGTGGTACACACGAGGATATCGGTCTCACCGTCGGCCATGGCGTTCATCGCCGCAGTGACCTCTTTCTGCGTCATCTTGCCGTGCACGATGCCCACCTGCGCGTCCGGCAGCTGCTGCTGCAGGCGCGCCGCGCACCGCGCGATGGATTCCACATGGTTGTGCAGATAGTACACCTGCCCGCCGCGCGCAAGCTCGCGGCGCATCGCGTCCAGCAGCACGCCGTCGTTGTGCTCCAGAACGAACGTCTGCACCGGATGGCGGTTTAAAGGCGGCTCCTCGATGGTCGACATATCGCGGATGTTGGACAGCGCCATGCCGAGCGTGCGCGGGATGGGCGTGGCCGACAGGGTCAGCACGTCCACCTGCTTAGAAAGCTCCTTGAGCGTTTCCTTGTGGGAAACGCCGAAACGCTGCTCCTCGTCGATGACGAGCAGCCCCAGATCCTTAAATTTGAGATCCTTGCGGAACAGCTTGTGCGTGCCGATGACCAGGTCGACCGACCCGGCCGCGAGCTTTTGCAAAATCACCTTCTGTTCGGACGCGGTCTTATAGCGCGACAGCAGCTCGATCGTCACCGGATGCCCCTGAAACCGCTGCATCGCGGTCAGGTAGTGCTGGCGGGCGAGCACGGTGGTCGGCACCAGGATGGCGGCCTGTTTGCCCGCGAGGATGCACTTCATCACCGCACGGAGTGCCACCTCGGTCTTGCCGAAGCCTACGTCGCCGCATAAAAGCCGGTCCATCGGCCGGTCGGACTGCATATCGTCCTTGATCTCCTGCACGCAGCGGAGCTGGTCGTCGGTCTCCTCATAGGGGAACGCCTCTTCAAACTCGCGCTGCCAATCGTCGTCCGCCGGGAAAGCAAAGCCTTTCAGCTTGGCACGCTCGGCGTAGAGCTGGATGAGCCCCTCGGCCAGTTCCTTGGCCGCCGCCTTGGCGCGTGTTTTCGCGCGCGACCAATCCGCGCCGCCTAAGCGATTGAGCCGGGTGCGCTCGGTATCGCCGCCGCCGATGTATTTCGAGATGAGGTCGAGGCTGGTCGCCGGGACATAGAGGAAATCCGTGCCCGCAAACGCGATCTTGACAAAATCGCGCTCGCCGCCGTCGACCGTCATACGCTCGATGCCGACAAACCGGCCGATGCCGTGGTGCTCGTGCACGACCAGGTCGCCCGGCGTCAGGTCGGCGTAGGATTTGACGCGGTCGCGGTTCGATTTTTTGGGCGCGGCCTTTTTGCGCCGCGCGAGCACCTGGCCCTCGGTGAGCACGATCAGGCCGAGGTCGGGGTATTCAAAGCCCGCCGACAGCACGCCCTCGATGATATGCACCTGCCCCGGGGCGGGCAGGCGGTCGTCCAGCGCGGCGGAAACGCCCATGCCGGACAGCGCGTCGAGCATGTTGCGGCAGCGCAGGCCGCTCGCGCACACCACCGCGACCGCCTTGTTTTCCCGCTGGAAGCCCGCGATATCGGCGGCCGCCATGTCGAGGTTGCCGCCGTAGGCGTTCATCTGGTTGGCGGAAAAGTTTTCGAGCGCGGCCGGGGCCAGCTCGGGGATATTATTGAGAAAGCTGTCCAGCCGCAGAAGCGGCCGGCGCTCCATGCAGAAGCCGGCGAAATCCAGCGTATAGTTTGCAAGGTCGGGCGGCATTTCGCCGCGCTCCAAAAGCGCGGTCACATCGTCGCCCACGCGGTTTGCAAAATCGCGGCAAGCGTCCCGAAAGCGCGGCGTATCCTCGATGAGCAGCAGCGCGTTTTCGGGCAGATAATCGAGCGCGGTCGCAAATTTTTCGTAGATCAGCGGCAGGTATTTGTCCGCCGCGGGCAGGCTCCCGGTCTCGCGCAGGCGTTCGATATCGCTTTCGATGTGAAGCGTCAGATCGGGGTGCTTTTTCCGGCGCGTTTTGAGCGTGTCCGCGATGCGGCCGCATAACCCGGCGATCCCCCCTTCCGCCAGATGCGGCAGCGCCTCCATGCAGGGCAGGCAGAAAAGCGTCTCGGCGGTTTCCAGCCGCCGCTGGCTTCCCACGTCGAACGTGGCGATCGAATCGATCTCGTCGTCCCAGAACTCGATGCGGTACGGGTGCTCGGCGTTCGGCGGGAACACGTCCAAAATGCCGCCGCGCAGCGAAAACTGCCCCGCGCCCTCGACCTGCGCCGCGCGCGCGTAGCCCGCGCGCGTCAAGCGCTGGAGAAGCGGCTCGAGCGGCTCGCTTTCACCGGTTTTAAGCGTCACGACCGACTGCGCGAGCGCGTCCGGCGGCAGCGTGCGCTGCAGCGCGGCGGGCGCGCTCATCGCGACGAGCTTCGCCCCCGCGATCTGCGCCAGCGCGGCCACGCGCTTCTGCTCGTACCCGCGCGACACGCCCGCGACGTTTACCATCACCAAATCGCGGTGCGGCACCTGCAAAACCGGCTTTTCGGCAAAGCCCGCCATGTCGGCGGCCAGGCGCGCGGCCGCGGCCTCGTCGTCCGTCAGCATGCACACCGGGCGCTTGAGGTCGGCCTGCAGCGCGGCCGCGAGGTGCGCCTTATGGATGGCCGACAGGCCGACCGCGTACAGCCGCGTTTCTCCCGCTTCGACCGCTTTTTTCAGCTTTTGGTATTCCTCCAGCCGCCCGATGCTTTTTGTTATTTCAATCATTTCGCTTTACCTACCGTTTTTCACAGGGTTTTGGAACACGCCAAAAGGGCAGATTTTGCAATCTGCCCTAATTGTATGTGGTAAATTTGTGCTTAATGCTCGTGGTGATCGTGTGCATGGCACGCGGCACAGTCCATATCGCAGCCGAGGATCGCGGTCGGATCCTTGCCCATGCGCTTATAGTAGTCCGCGATCGCGCTGCGAAGCGCCTCCTCGGCCAGCACCGAGCAGTGCATTTTGACCGGCGGCAGGCCGTCCAGCGCCTCGGCGACCGCCTTGTTTGTCAGCTTGAGCGCCTCCTCGAGCGTCTTGCCCTTGACCATCTCGGTCGCCATGGACGAGGTGGCAATGGCCGCGCCGCAGCCGAAAGTCTTGAACTTCACGTCCTCGATCACGCCGTCGTCCGATACTTTGAGATAGATTTTCATAATGTCGCCGCATTTGGCGTTGCCGACCTCGCCGACGCCGTTCGCGTCCTCGATCTCGCCGACATTGCGCGGGTTCGTGAAATGGTCGAGCACTTTTTCGCTGTATTGCATCGTTAATTCTCCTTATCTCAATGGCTATGCAGCTCGCTCGCCGCCGCCAGATTGGGTTTGCCGTTTTCCCACACCGGGCTCATCGAGCGCAGCGTCGAAACCACGTTCGTGACCGCTTCGATGAGGTAATCCACGTCCTCCTCGGTGTTCTGCTCACCGAGCGTCAAGCGCAGCGAGCCGTGCGCGATCTCGTGCGGCAGGCCAATGGCCATGAGCACATGGCTGGGATCGAGCGACCCGGTCGAGCAAGCCGACCCGGTCGAGCCGCACACGCCCGCAAGGTCGAGCCGCAGGATGAGCCCCTCGCCCTCGATCGCCTCAAACACGAACGACGCCGTGCCCGGCAGGCGGTTTTCGGGGTCGCCGGTGTAGTGCGTGTACGGAATTTTCATCACGCCCTCGACCAGCCGGTCGGTCAGACGTCCCACATAGGCCATTTTTTCTTCCATGCCCTCAACGGCCTCTTGCATCGCCGCCGCGAGGCCGATGCACCCGGCGGTGTTCTCGGTGCCGGAAACCAGGCCGCGCTCCTGTCCGCCACCATAGACGAGCGGCTCGAGCGCCACGCCCTTTTTGACATATAAAACGCCCACGCCGCGCGGCCCGCGGAACTTATGCGCCGAGAGCGACAGCAGATCAATGCCCATTTTCTGCACGTCGATCGGCATGTGGCCGACCGCCTGCACCGCGTCGGTATGGAACACCGCTCCCGCCGCATGGGCGAGACGCGCGATCTCCTCAATGGGCTGGATGGTGCCGATCTCGTTGTTCGCCGCCATGATGGAAACGAGCGCGGTGTCCGCGCAGAGCTCGCGCGCGAGCTGCTCGAGATCGACGCGACCCTGCTTGTCCACATCGAGGTAGGTGACGCGGAAGCCTTCCTTCTCGAGCGCTTCGCACGTGTACAGCACGGCGTGGTGCTCGATCTTGGACGTGATGATGTGCTTTCTTCCCTTCGCCCCCGGCCCGCGCATAAAGCCGCGGATGGCGAGGTTGTCAGCCTGCGAGCCGCCGCCCGTAAACACGATTTCGCCCGGTGCGTAGTCGTTTTTTTCATTGACCGGCTCGGCGGCGTTTAAGCACTTGCCGACGACCGTTCGCGCCTCATTGAGCGCTTCCTTGGCCGCGCGACCGATGCGGTACAGCGAGGAGGGGTTTCCGTAGTATTCGGTCAGCCACGGCTTCATGGCCGCGAATGCCGTTTCGGACAGCGGCGTGGTCGCCGCGTTATCCGCGTAAACAAAGCGTTTTTCCATTCTATCAGTCATCCTTTCCCTATCAAAGGAATTGGTTTTATGGGGTACTTTAAATATACACCGCGCGCGCGTATTTTAGCAAGCGAAAAACTGAACAAACGCGCGGCCTGCAATGCGGGCTTTTCTATCATATTGTGCATTTTATGTCTATTTAACCGTGTTTTTTCGGGCCGACATGCTTTTTCAGCTTTTGCAGCGTCGCATCGTAGCGCACCGAGCGCGCAGTCGGGTTTCCGCGCAGCAGGCTCTTGCGCGTGCGCTTCAGGCCGCCGGCCCGCTCGTCGAAGCTGCGCTGAAGCTGCTCCAGCTTTTGCAGGATCTGCTCCTTGGCGTCGCCCACCGCATCGGTGATCTGCTCTTTGGCGTCATCCATTTTTTCCGACCATTCGCCGCGCGCCTCATCCACCCGATAGGACAGGTTTGTCAGCCCGACCATCGCGGTCTCGGAGAGCTGCGCGCGCAATTCGTCCGCCTGTTCGCGAAGCTTATCCAGCTCCTCGAGCACCTTGGCCAGATCGAGCGCGGTGCGCACGGATACGGCCACGTCGGAGGCGAACAGCGCGGTCAGCCCCACAGCCGCGACCACCAACAGCACAAACGGCAGATGGATGACCAGACTTTCCACCGGCGGGTGGATGAACCGCGCAAGGATAAGGCCCATCAACCCCCAGCACAGCGACGACTGCAAACAGATGCGCCCTTGAAACTGGAATTTATGCTCGGAATAGTCCCAGTATTTCACCTTGAACAGCGTCTCCATAATGAGGCCGACCAAGTATTCAAACACGGTCGCGGCAACCATGCTCCAGAAAAACAGCTGAACCGGATGCGCGTAAAGCGGCAGCGAAATATGCAGCAGCATGGTCGCGCCGAAGCCATAGATCGGCAGCATCGGCCCGCGCAGAAAGCCGCGGTTGACAAACCGCCGCTGCTGCACCGATACCACGGTCGATTCAAAGCACCAGCCCAGAAAACAGTAGATATAAAAAATCAGCAGCCATTGCAGCCAGGAATACTCATACATGCACCGGCGCCCTCCAACCTTTTGCAAAAAACTTAACAATTTATTCTATCTGATTTTTTGACTTTTGACAAGGCCGCATATATAATAAACGTATCAAACGGACTCACAAACCGAGGGCGGGAGGAACAAAAATGAAAAACTTTACGCTGCGCACACCGACTGAGATCGTATTCGGCCGCGATATCGAAAGCCAGATCGGCCCCAAACTGAAAGCGCTGGGCGCGAAACGGGTGCTCGTGCACTTCGGCGGCTCTAGCGCGCGGTCGAGCGGTCTGCTTGGAAAGGTCGAGGAAAGCCTTGGGAACGCGGGGCTGGGCTTTGTCGAGCTGGGCGGCGTTTCGCCCAACCCCAAGGTCGCGCTCGCGCGAAAGGGCATGGAGCTTGCTAAGCGCGAGGGAATCGATTTTGTCCTTGCGGTCGGCGGCGGCTCGGTCATCGATTCCGCCAAAGCCATCGCCATGGGCGCGGCGACCGGGCGCGACCCATGGGAGTTTGCCTCGACCGGCACCGCGCCCGACCGGACGCTGCCCGTCGGCACGGTGCTGACGCTTGCGGCGGCGGGCAGCGAAATGAGCAATTCCTGCGTGCTTACCAATGAGGAAACCAAAGAAAAGCGCGGCATTACGAGCGAGACCAACCGCCCTGTGATCTCGTTCCTCAACCCGGAAAACACGTTCAGCGTGTCCAAATTCCAGACCGGCTGCGGCGTGGTCGACATTATGATGCACACGCTCGAACGCTATCTGACGCCGAACGACGGCGAGACCGACCTGACCGACCGGCTGGCCGAGGGCCTGCTCATTGCGGTGCGCGACGCGGGCCGCCGCGCCATTTTAGACCCGCGCGACTATGAGGCGCGCGCGACGCTCATGTGGGCGGGCAGCGTGTCGCATAACAACCTGACCGAGTGCGGCCGCTCGCGGCTCTTCCCGGTGCATAAGATCGAGCACGAGTTTTCCGCCCTGCACGATGAGATCGCGCACGGCGCGGGGCTTTCGGTTCTGTTCCCGGCATGGGCGGCGTTTATCCTGCCGCACGACGTGATGCGTTTTGCGCAGCTTGCAAACCGCGTGCTGGGCGTGGAAATGGATTTTTCGTGCCCCGAACGCACGGCAAGAGAGGGTGTGCAAACACTGAAGCGCTTTTTTGAAGAAATCGAAATGCCCACCCACATCGCGCAGCTTGGTGTAAAGCCCTCTGAATACGAGCTGCTCGCGGAAAACGCCATGAAAACAGCGGGCGGCCCGGTCAAAAGCCATATGCCGCTCGGCAAAGAGGAGCTTTTGGAGATTTTCCGTCTGGCGGAGTGACTGGATTTGTCGAAACCGCGGGGATAAAACCCGCGGTTTCTTTGCATTTCCCTCTTGACAAATGCAAATCGTCCACGCTATAATAGTTAGGCTATCACAGCACCGATATTCCTCAATAGCTCAGTTGGTAGAGCATGCGGCTGTTAACCGCAGGGTCGTTGGTTCGAGTCCAACTTGAGGAGCCAACGCGGCTTTCCGAAATCCCCGGAAAGCCGCCTACATACAGGGGTATAGCTCAGCTGGTAGAGCAGCGGTCTCCAAAACCGCGTGCCGTGGGTTCGATCCCTACTGCCCCTGCCAATGCTGTTGTAGCTCAGTCGGTAGAGTACATCCTTGGTAAGGATGAGGTCGTCGGTTCAATCCCGATCAACAGCTCCAACGGAAAAGCCACGATATACGGTTCAAACGACCGTATATCGTGGCTTTTTTGTGGTTTAAGGGTGATGCCGCGACGCTGTATAAAGGTATTAAGCAAATGATAGATAATAACAACAAATCACAGAAAACATATTTAAAATCGTGCGCGGATGCGCTATAATTAAGAATAATTTACTGTGAGATTTCGTTCGGAGGTATGGAGATGTTAGAAGTCAGCAACGATAAATGGATAAACATTGATGAAGCTGCAGAGTATCTTGGCGTAAAGCCTGGAACGATTCGTGACTGGATCAGAAAAGGGAAAGAGGTACCCGCTCACAAGGTTGGGAAGCAATGGAAATTTAAATGCTCTGAATTAGACAATTGGGTTGCGAGTGGGAAGAGTGCGATGGAATGATGGTTTGCCTTATACATAGAATTACGGCAGCCTTTAGAGAAAGCGTGGTAGGCATTTGATATGAGCGGATTAAATAAAAAGAATTCAGCTGAACTGGATAGAAAATATAATTTTATAGATTTGTTTGCAGGCTGTGGCGGATTGAGCGAGGGGTTCTATGCACAGGGTTTTCATGCGCTGGCTCATGTAGAAATCAATCACTTTGCTTGTGAAACTTTAAAAACGCGAATGAAGTATTATGGCTATGACGATGCAGAGAAAGCCGTCCTGGAGGAGGATATTACTTCCAAAAACATTCTTACTAAAATAAAGAAAGTTGTTGGAGAACAGACGGTTGATATTATTATTGGTGGCCCGCCGTGCCAGAGTTTTTCTCCTTTAGGAAAAGCTAAAGACGAAAATAATATGCAGGATGACCCAAGAAACTATTTGTTTGAAAACTATGTTAAGGTTTTAAACTATTTCAAACCAAAGTTCTTTGTGTTTGAGAACGTAACTGGACTGCTTGATACAGAAGTCAAGGGAAAAAGCATATTCAAGATGATTCTTCGCCGTCTTAGAAGAAATTATCGCGTATTAAACAATGAGGCGACAATAGTACTCAATGCCACGAATTATGGTGTTCCGCAGGAACGAAAACGTGTAATTCTAATTGGAGTAAGGAAAGATATTAATATCGCGGCAGAAGACGTATATCAGGCGATTGAAAAGACACATTACTTGCCTGGTGCGCCTAACGAGGCAAAAAAAGGCTTAAAGAAATATGTAACCGTAAAGGATGCTATCGGCGATCTTCCAAAGCTTCAACAGGGGCAGGGTGAAAAGAGCATGGATTACCCTAACGGATATGACTCATGCAATTCCTATGTGAAGAAAATTAGGAAGAAAAGCGACAAGAGGCTGCGAGATCATGTTGCGCGCATGAACAATGAAAAAGATGTCGAGCGGTATCGCGTAATGGCAGAAAACCACTGGAGTTTTTTGGAGCTGTTAGAATGCAGACCAGATTTAGGGCATGAAAAAAAGCGCGTTTTTTTCAACAGTTACAAGGTGCATTGGTGGGATATGCCGGCCAGAACGATAATTGCTCATCTATATAAAGATGGAAACCAGTTTATACATCCTGATCCAGACCAAGGACGCAGCATAACCGTGAGGGAAGCTGCAAGATTGCAGTCGTTTCCAGATGACTTTGTCTTTGAGGGTTCAAGATCAGAACAGTTTAAACAAATCGGTAACGCTGTGCCGCCGATGTTAGCTGAAGCAATTGCAAAAGCCGTGCGGTTGCAATTTGAAAAAATAGAACAGGAGCAATAAATGTATGTATCAGCCAATTGCGGACTTAAATAAATGGGATAATGCGACAAAGCGCTATTATAAAGAAAAGGTTGAAGTATTTATCAAGACCGTAATGGCTGTATCTAAAAAAGAAGGCATCTCTTTGGATGTGCCTTGTGATGAGAGCGCTATTGACCTTTTTATAGAAATGGGTTTTATACAGCAAGCCAATGATCTTAACTTGGTGAAAGTGCTTATCAAGGGGAGAGTATTTAAAGAATTAATGGCATGTGGAGCGGTTGTGGCAAGGAACCGCAATGTATATGATCCTTATCTTCATCAGTTAAATAAAACATCCCGAAAAGCGTTGCAGTGCAAGGAGTCAAAGTCGGCAAAGTTGCGTTTAGTGGATTTATTTTGTGGTGCAGGCGGATTCAGTTTAGGATTTATTAAAGAAGGTTGTCGTGTGGTCTTTGCAAATGATATAGATGATCTTTGCATTGAAACATATAAGTACAATCATCCTGAAATTTCGGAAGATAATGTTATATGCGGTGATATCAGAAAGATAGTGGATAGAATTGATGACTATATTGCCGAGGATATAGACATTGTCATAGGCGGGCCGCCATGTCAGGGGTTTAGCTCTGCAAATAAGCATCACAGGGTAATCAACGATCCCCGAAATGAACTGTATAAATATTACATTAAGGCGATTGAGAAACTCGCTCCTAAAATTGTGGTTATGGAAAATGTAAGAGGGATGCTAAAAGTCGCAGACCAAGTGGTTGAAGATTATGAATCTATATGTGCAAAAAAAGGGGGGCAAAAATACCACTATAAAATAGCTTATCGGCTGCTTAATTCTACTGATTTTTCGGTAGCACAAAGTCGGGAAAGGCTCATATATATTGCGATTCGAAATGATATTGTGGAAAGAACCGGCACAACACCAGATGGTATATTTAAGGCTATTGATGCAAGCAGAGTACAAGCCCCTGTGTTTAACTTATCAGCTGCGTTAGAAGGTGTAAGGCCTTTGGAACCGCCGGAAGTCATGGGCGTAGGAGAATTAGATACTGAAGAGGCAGGACGCAAGATTGACGTTAATCCGTTTGATGGCCGCGAAAACGAATACCTTCGGCTTATAAATGATGGCAGAACTATTCCGCTTGTGTATAACCATAAAGCAAGATATTGCAGTCCTATTAATCATGAGATATACCGTAGATTGAATCCTGGGGACGATGCTACCGATCCTAAAATTGCCGACATTATGCCCTACGCACATAGGAATGACAAGTTTAAGGACAAGTATTTTAAGCTTTATGCGGATAGACCGTGCCGAACAATTACGGCACATTTGCGTTCGGATTGTCATTCACATATTCACCCGGCAGAGGCAAGGACTCTGACGCCCAGAGAAGCCGCCAGGGTACAGTCCTTCCCAGATGACTATTTCTTCCTTGGGCCTTATTTAAAAACGTACATTCAGATAGGAAACGCTGTGCCTCCACTAATGGCAAAAGGAATAGCACATGAATTGATAAGACTGTTAGGCGGTGATAAGGATGAAAATTGAGAGCTTTATTAAACGATTGAATGCAACGGAACTTGGAGAAGGCGTCACAAATGATACCTACATAGCTATTCCAAGAGATGTAGATTTGTCTCAAATGTTGGAGAATCAGCAAGCAATGACCATATTTGATCGTGTTGAAGGCGTTCTTTATACTCCTGAAAACTCGAATATTAAATATGTTCAAACCGGACAAAACAACCAAGAGAGAATATCGGGGTTAGGGCAGTATTTTCGCCGTGTGAATGCTAATGTTGGGGATGAAATACTGATTGAAAAAGTTGAAAACGGCGATAGCAGTGTCTTGTACCTGGACTTCAACCATAGAGATGTAATTGTATTTCAAAAAAATAAGGACTGGGTTGAGATTCTGACTCCACAGCGTTTGGAACCTTACAAGACGAATAATAACTATTTGGTGGATGTCATTTACCAGAATGAGCGAGTGAAATTAAATATTAAGTATCTTGGACCAAAAATGAAGAAAAAGACGTCTCCTGCAGATACAGCAGCGTATGATTTGCTAATCGATGATAAAAGCATTTTGCCCAATTACGAGTATTTAGATTATATAGAAATCAGTAATGGGGATGCGGATAAAAGGCTTGCAAGAATGAAAACATACATGCTTTCGCAGATTGATACTATAAATGCAGAAGGAGACAAAATATGAACTGCTATATACTGATTCTTGAAGAAAAAGTAAAGGCCTTTTCCTTGGTGGGACATGGACAAAAGTGCTCTGTTTCTCTTATGTTAAAAGGGTATCCCGATCCTTTGGATACACTTGTTGAAGGAGATAAGGTCGTTGGATACGTTGCAGGAACGGTGAAGACATTTTGTTACCTTTTTGATGTGGGCTTTGATCAGGGCAAACAGCAGTTATACCTTGAAAAAATCTTCGAAACAAAGATGGGCGCAAGACTTACGGCTGTTTCTTCTGAGCTTCAGGAGCTAATCAATGCAAGAGAGCAAACGGAGTCGGTCATCAATATAACGGGCGAACAGTATCGGCAGATTATGTCCCTGATGATGAATATGGTTTCTTCTTGGGGAAATGAAACCATTGAAACGCACGAAGAATGTGAAATTGATGAAGGAAAACGCATAAACAGGGGGGCGAATATACTATTGTACGGCGTGCCTGGTTCTGGTAAGAGCTGGACAATAGAGCATGAGTATTGCCATAAAGACAGCGTTGTTGAACGTTTGGTATTTCATCCAGACTATACAAATGCAGACTTTATCGGGCAGATTCTTCCGGTTGTAGATGCTGATAAGCAAGTAACATATGAGTTCACGCCCGGTCCCTTCACTACAATTTTAAGCGATGCATATAGGCATCCTATGCGCGAATATATCCTAATTATTGAAGAATTGAACCGCGGCAATGCTCCTGCAATCTTTGGCGAAGTGTTCCAGTTGTTGGACAGGATGGTGGAACCGAAGACAGTAGAAGGAATCACCTATCCGATTGGTACAAGCGAATACGGTATCACACACAAATATATGGCGGAAAAAATATACGGCGATCCTGCTCACAAGGTACGTATTCCTTCAAATCTTTCTTTTGTAGGTACGATGAATACTTCCGATCAAAATGTGTTCACCCTAGACACGGCTTTCCAGCGCAGATGGGGAATGCGCCTGATTGAGAATAATTTTGATCATGTCCGCTTATCCCTTGCCAATGCTCAGATTCTTGATACAGAAGTTACATGGCAGTCATTCTGCGAAAAAATTAACGCCATCATCGTTAGCAACAAAGTGAAGATGGCATCTGCCGAGGATAAAAGGCTGGGCGTTTATTTCATTCATGAAAGCGATGTGACCTTTGATCACCGTGCAGCACCTTCGGAGGAATATCCTTCGCTCCTTGCGGAGTACAATGACCTTGTGCGTAATGAAGCGACTGGTGGTATGTCGGAAGATAAACAGCAAAGGCTTGCTATTATCAGAGAGGCGCTAATACACAATCGTGTGTTCCCGGAGAAAGTCATCAAATATTTGTGGGACGATGCGTTTAAATTTAATCCAGAGGCACTGTTTGATACCGATCACATGGAGAGTTTGGAACAGGTCATCCGTACCTTTGTATATTCAAAAGGGCGTGAACGATTTAAGATTTTCAAGCCAACCGTTCAGGCGTCTCTCTATCCTGATACCCGGGCATGAAGATGTCCCCAAATGGAAAGCGAGGTGGTCAGTGGATATGAATTTACAAAAGAATATTAGAGACCGTTGCCACGTCAATCAAAATGACGAAGGAGATCGTTTTGTCGGCGTAAAAGCGGATACCGATGATGCCGTAGTCTATTTCCCTATAGGTTATCAGCTTCCACCAAATGACGATGATCTCCGTGCGGATATAAACAATCTGTTCTACGTGCTTGCCGCCTTCATGAAGGAGGACAAGCTGATAGAGGAATCAAGGTTTGTGGCACCGAGAACCGTTGACTTTCCAATGCATGCTTACCTTAAGGTAATTCGAGATTTTCTGCGCACAGGTCGCTATTATATCGAAACGGATCCGCGTTTCAAGACGGATACCAGAGGCAACGCATCATGGCCGCGTACTGTGCGGGAGCAGAGAGCATTGGTACAGAAGAATGGCTCCCTAATTTTTACAAACATGACGGTTCGTTCTGTTACGCCTAATGCTAATAAAAAAATTACGCAGATTCACCGGTATTGCGTATACGAGGCATTCAATAAAATAGGATGGCTCTATGTTCCCTATATGCCGGAGAAGTTGGGACCGTATCCTGATAACAAGGAAGCCATTTACATATTGGAAAAGAAACTGGCATCTACGCACAATGACGTGGAGCAAGAACTGTTTTCTGCTATGGTTTCCATGCTTAAATACATTGACGAGAAGTCTTCCGAAAAGCAATACTTCTTCGGCACAGATTTCTTTGAGCGTATTTGGGAAAAAATGATCGATAAGGCATTCGGTATTGGGGACAAGGAGCGATATTTCCCGCGCACAAGGTGGCTGCTTGATTATGGCCCCAACAGGTCAAAAACTCCGCTACAGCCGGATACCATAATGATTTACAACGGCAAGATTTATGTGTTGGACGCAAAGCTGTACCGATATGGATATAGCGGCAATCCTGGGCATCTGCCGAACGGTCCCGACATCAACAAGCAGATTACCTATGGGGAGTACATTGAGCGTGCCAAAAGCGTGCCGAGTGCCAAGCTGTATAACGCATTTATTATGCCGTTCAATCGTGAGGATAACCCCTTCTTTGAAATGGGAGCTGACGGCAATCCCATGCCGCGCGTGACAGACAATATTGGAAACATCGGTGAGGCTGTCGGCGACTGGAAACCTGATCCAAAGAACTACGAGCGTGTACAAGGCATCGTTATTGATACCCGGTTCCTAATGTACAACTACATTGGTATGCCGGATCAGCAAAAACGGCAGCTTGCTGAAGCCATAGAGAAAGTGGAATCCAGGGCTCCCGTTCCGAAACCGGCAACATAACAAACAAAGGCTCTACCTCCACATCTCAGCATCCTACATATATTTTATTTCAAATTGACCGTTGCAATCGGTTGGGAAGTCATAGCAACAATGATAACGTTCGCCTTGAAGAGGTATTTACCGCGCGATACGATTTGTATTCTTGAATGTTCAACTTCTCGTGGTATAATGAGTATAGTTGGAGACCCGGGTATTGCGCACCCGACGGTCAAGCCGAGCGTCGTTAGACATAAAACAAACGACCGCGCCCGGCGCGGATATGGGGGAAAGAGATGAAACTGCGCAATTCCTTGATTTTACTGCTGACCGCCACGATCTGGGGGACGGCATTTGTCGCACAGAGCATCGCGATGGACGATGTGGGGCCGCTGACGTTCCTCTGCGCCCGCTCGCTAATCGGCGGCGTGACGCTTTTGCCCGTGGTCGCAGTATTGTCGAAAGCCGGGCCGGGACACGCGGGCGAATCCCCGGCCGAGCGGCGAAGCGCGCGAAAAACCCTGCTTCTCGGCGGCGCCTGCTGCGGCATCGTGCTGTGCTTCGCGAGCGCGGCACAGCAGATCGGCATTCAATACACGACCGTCGGCAAGGGCGGCTTTCTCACCGCGTGCTATATCCTAATCGTGCCGCTCATCGGCCTGCTGTTCGGCAGGAAATGCGGCAAATTCGTCTGGTGCGGCGTAGCGGTGTCTCTCTTGGGGCTTTATCTGCTCTGCATTAAGGACGGGCTTTCGATCGGCCGCGGCGACGCGCTTATGCTGCTGTGCGCCGTGCTCTTTTCCCTGCATATTTTGGTGATCGACCATTTTTCGCCCAAGGCGGACGGGGTCAAAATGTCGTGCATCCAATTCTTTGTGGCCGCGGCGATCGCGGGCGCGGGCATGTTCCTGTTCGAGCAGCCCTCGCTTTCGCAGCTTGCCGCCGCGTGGGTGCCCGTGCTGTATGCCGGCATGCTGTCCTCCGGCGTGGGCTACACGCTGCAGATCATCGGGCAGAAAGGCATGAACCCGACCGTCGCTTCGCTCATCATGAGTTTGGAATCGGTCATCTCGGCGGTCGCGGGCTGGCTGATCCTTGGGCAAAAGCTCACCGCACGCGAGCTTTTGGGCTGTGTGCTGATGTTTTCCGCCATCGTGCTCGCGCAGCTCCCGGACAAACAAAAGGAGAAAGGCAGGTAGCCTTTCTCCTTTTTATTTATTTCCGGTAAAGCAGGCGCACCGAATTCAAAACGCACAGCAGGGCAACGCCCGAATCCGCGAACACTGCGAGCCACATTGAGGCGATGTGCGCAAAGCCCAGCAGCATGACGACCGCCTTGACCGCCAGCGCGAACACGATATTCTGCATAGCGATGCGTCCGGTCGCTTTCGCGAGGCCATATGCCTCGGGCACCGCGGACAGCTCGCTCGACATGAACACCACGTCGGCGGCCTCAATAGCCGCATCCGCGCCCGAGCCCATGGCCGCGCCCACATCCGCGCCCGCGAGCACGGGGGCGTCGTTGATACCGTCGCCGACAAACAGCGCAGCCCCGCCCTGCTGCCGGATATCGCGCAGCGCGTCGAGCTTGTCGCCGGGCAGCAGGCGCGCGCGCACCTCGTCGATGCCGACCGCCTGCGCCACCGCGTCCGCCGCATCCTGCCCGTCGCCGGTCAGCATGGCGGTTTTAAGGCCGTACTTCCGCATCCGCGACACCGCGTCTGCCGCGTCGGCCTTGACCGTGTCCGCGATTGCGATATGCCCCAGGAAATGCCCGTCCGCCGCGAGCAGCACCTCGGTGCTGCCCTTTACGCCGCGGTAAGCGCTGAGGTCAACGCCGTGCCGCTCCATCAGCTTGCGGTTGCCGCACAGCACGGTTTTGCCGCCGATGGCCGCTTCCACGCCCTCACCGGCCTGTTCGCGCACGGTTTCCGCCGCCTGTGCCGGGATACCGCGCGCCTCCGCCGCCGCCAAAATAGATTTCGCGATGGGGTGGGTAGACGCGGCCTCGCACGCCGCCGCCAGCGCGAGCAGTTCGGTTTCTCCGGCGCCGCCCGCGGGCAGCACCTGCTGCACCTCGAACGTGCCCTTTGTGACCGTGCCGGTCTTATCCATGACGACCGTCTTCACGTCGGCCAGCGCCTCGAGCGACACGCCGCCCTTAAACAGGATGCCGCGCTTGGAGCCCGCGCCGATACCCGCGAAATAGGTCAGCGGCACCGAAAGCACGAGCGCGCACGGGCATGAGATGACGAGGAACGTCAGCGCGGTCTTGCCATAGCTCCAGTCGCCGAACAGCAGGCCGGGCACGAGCCACGTCAGCGCCGCGACCGCGACGACCGCCGGGGTGTAAATGCGAGAGAAGCGCGTGATGAACCGGTCAAGCCTGGGCTTGTTGGCGGCCGCGTTTTCCACACTGTCCAGAATACGTGTGACCATGCTTTCGGAAAGCGCGTGCGTCACGCGGAGTTTGAGTAACCCGTCCGTGTTGACGCAGCCCGACATGGCCCGGTCGCCCACGCCGACATGCACCGGTACCGGCTCGCCCGTGACCGCCGAGGTATCGAGCCGGCTGTCGCCCTCGATGACCTCGCCGTCGAGCGGCACGCGGTCGCCCGGACGGACGAGCACGATATCGCCCGGCTTGGCCTCGCCCGCGGGAAGTTCGCGCACGCCGCCGTCCTCGACAAGCTGCACGATCTCGGGGCGCAGGTCGACCGCGCCCATGATCTGGCGGCGCGAGCGCTCGACCGCGCGGTCCTCAAAATATTCGCCCACGCGGTAGAACAGCATCACGCCGACCGCCTCGGCATAATCCCCGATCGCGACCGCGCCGATGGTCGCGATCGACATCAGAAAATTCTCATCAAACACGCGGCCTTTCAGGATGTTGCGCAGCGCGGTCCACAGCACGCGCCAGCCCAGCACCAGATACGCCGCGATGAGCAGCACGAATTTGGGCAGTCCCGCAGGCGCGAACAGGCCGCCTGCGAACAGCAGCGCGCCCACGCCGAGGCTTGCCAGCGGATGGCCGCCTTCCGCGTGTTCGTGCTCCTCCGCCTCAGGCGCGAGCACCTTTGCGCCGCTCTCGATGGACGCGCAGATCTCGCGGATGCGCGGCAGTAGCGCGTCCGGGTCGTCCCCGGTCACGCGAAGCTGCTTTGTCTCATAAACCAGCACACAGTCGCTGACGCCCGGCAGAGCCGCGATCTTCTGCTCCATCTGTGACGCGCAGTGCGCGCAGCCCAGGTTTTCCATGGTATATACCCGTTTTTTCCCTGTCGCGTTCCCATGACGGGCCTCGTCATGGTGCGTCTCGTGTACCGCGCCATGGTCGTGCCCGCAGGCGCAGGCTTCGCTGTGGTGGTGATGATGCTCATTCCCACAGCCGCAGTCATCCTCGTGGTGGGGATGGTGTTCATACCTATAGGCGCATTCCTCCCCGCGGTGGTGATGATGCTCATGGCCGGTATGATCCTGCCCGTGGTCGTGGCCGCAGGAGCAGCCGTCTTCGGTCTTTCGGATCGCGTCCTCCATTCCGGTCGCCTCCTCAAAATAATATATGAATAATTGCTCATATGTTCATGTATTCATATTACAACGAACGCTCCCGTTTGTCAACACGCTTTCATAAAAAAACGGAGGGCAAACCCTCCGTTTTTCGGCTCAATTCTGGTCGGCCGCCAGACGGTACAGCCTGGCGTATGCGCCGCCCTTTTCCAGAAGCGCGGCGTGCGTGCCCTGCTCGGCCACGCCGTCCTCGGTCAGCACAACGATCTTATCCGCGTTCCGGATGGTACTCAGCCTGTGCGCGATGGTCAGCACCGTCCGCCCCTCGGCCAGCCGCTCGAGCGATTGCTGCACAAGCCGCTCGGACTCGTTGTCCAGCGCGCTCGTCGCCTCGTCCAGAATCAGGATGGGCGGGTTTTTGAGGAACACGCGCGCGATCGAAATGCGCTGCTTCTGCCCGCCGGAAAGCCGCACGCCGCGCTCGCCCACATAGGTGTCATAACCGTCCGGTGTGCTTTCAATGAACTCATGCGCGCCCGCCTGCCGCGCCGCAGACTCGACCTCCTCCCGCGTCGCCCCGGGCTTTCCGTAAGCGATGTTTTCAAAGATCGTGCCCGAAAACAGGTACACGTCCTGCTGCACCACGCCGATCTGCCCGCGCAGCGAATCCAAATCGGCCTGCCGCACATCGTGCCCGTCGACCGTGACGCGGCCGCCGGTGACATCATAAAAGCGCGGGATCAGGTTGCAGATGGTCGTCTTGCCGCCGCCCGACGGCCCGACCAGCGCGACCGACTGCCCCGCCCGGATATCGAGGTTCAGATGGTCGAGGATGACCGTGCCGGGATCGTCCGCATAGGCGAACGACACATCCTCAAAGCGGATATCGCCTTTCAGCCGCGGCAGCTTGACCGCGTTTTCCGGGCTCTCAATGTCGGGCGCCGCATCCATGACCTCGAAAAAGCGCTCGATTCCGGTCATGCCGCGCTGGAACTGCTCGGCAAACTCGACGATGCGGCGGATGGTCGCGAGCAGCGTCGCGACATAGAGCAGATATGCCATAAGGTCGGCCGGGTCGATGGTGCCGCGCACCATAAACAGCCCGCCCGCCAAAATGACCGCGAGATACATCACGCCGTCAAACGCACGGGTGGTCGCGGTGAACGCGCCCATCCAGCGGTAGTTTTCCTTTTTGATATCGAGCCAGGCGTGGTTGCCCTGCTCAAATTTTTCGATCTCCCGCGTTTCACCCGTGAATGATTTGACCACACGCACGCCGAGTAAGCTGTCCTCCACCTGCGCGTTGACCTCGCCCACCTGCCGGCGGTTTTTGCCGAACGTCTGCCGCATGCGGTGGTTGAATTTTCCCGCTGCGAACGCCATGACGGGCACGATTGCAAAGATGATAAGCGTCAGCGGCACGTTGACCGTGCACAAAATGACGAACGACACCACGATCTTTAGCCCCGCGATGAAAAACTCCTCGGGGCAGTGGTGGGCGAACTCGGTCACGTCGAATAGGTCGCTTGTGATGCGCGCCATTAGCTGGCCGACCTTGGTGTTTGCAAAATAGCTGAAAGACAGCTTCTGCAAATGCGAAAACAGCGCGCTGCGCATATCCGTTTCGATCTTCGCGCCCATTACATGGCCGATGTTGGCCATAAAATAAGAGGCTGCCACGTCGATCAGGCGAAGCGCAAGATAGACCGCCGCCACGCGCAGCACCAAGCCGACCGACAGCAGCGCCGCGTCGTCCATGCCGGTCTGCGCCAAATGGCGCACCAACAGCGGCAGCACGATCTCGCACAGCGTCGTCAGCGCGGCGCAAAACAGGTCGAGTGCGAGCACCCTTTTATAAGGCCGGAAATACGGGGCGAATCGCCCAATGAGCTGACCTGTGGTTTGTTTCAATGCGAATTTCCTTTCTTTTTTTCTGATTGGGACGGGAAGATGCCGCCTGCGGGCGGCGGGGACGCCGCGCTACCCGCGCGGGGCCAAAAGGAGTAAGACACCTGCGGTTTCTTACCCCTCTTGGAACTCCCGATCTTCCCTTATGTCGTTTTGCACGCGTTAGCCGCGCCATAACTTTACGCAGTACCTTCTTTCCCCGGAGAGAAGCGGGGGACGGGGTGCAGAAGGTTACTTGACTCTATCCGAGGGGCCGCCGTGCTGGCGCGAGACCGAGGTTACCTCCCAGACCGCGAACCCCATCCCGCCCGCGGGCGGCTATTCATCAAATGTATCCAAAAAGCTATGCCGCCCCGCTCCGTCGCGCCAGCCGAGCACCTTTGCGGTGTCCACATTTTTTACCGCGTTTAAGATGTTGGCCTCCACCTGCGAATTGTCTGCGGCGAGCGACGCGAGAAGCGTTTTGACCATTTCGCGCTTGGTGCCGTCCTCAAGCGCCTTGGCCGGGCAGTCGCAGGACGAAAACACAAGCCCGTTCGCCGCCGCCCATTCGGATACCGCCTGTTCGCGCACAAAATACAGCGGGCGGATCAACTCCATGCCCGCATAGTGCTTGGATCGCACGCGCGGCAGCATGGCCTGCACCTGCCCGCCGTATAAAAGCCCCATGAGCACGGTCTCGACCGCGTCGTCATAGTGGTGCCCGAGCGCGATCTTCCGGCAGCCGCGCTTTTCCGCCTCGGCGTACAGATGCCCGCGCCGCATCTTGGCACACAGAAAGCACGGATGCGCGGGCGCGTGGTTCCGCGCCACGCGCAGCACATCCGTTTCAAAAATTTCCATGGGAATGCCGAGCATGCGGGCGTTTTCCGCAAGCGCTTCGCGTCCTGCAGGCGCATACCCCGGATCCATGGCCAGAAAAACCAGCTCGAAATCGACCGTATGCTGTAAATCCTGCATCAGCAGCGCGAGCAGCATCGAATCCTTTCCCCCGGAAACGCACACCGCGATCCGGTCGCCCGGCGAGACGAGCGAAAATTCGCGCACCGCTTTCACAAACGGCTTTCGCAGGCTGCGTGCAAACGCGTTTTGCAGCGATTTCCGGATCTCGCTCATTTCCCGCCGGCCTTTTTGCCCTGGAAGTGATAGGTGATGCGCGCGAGCAGCTCGTCCGGCGCGAAATGGCGCGCGAACGTCATGGCTTTCATCGCGGCGCCGGGTACGATCACGCCCTTGCCCGCGAACAGTCCGTCGATCGCCTCACGGGCAACACGCTCGCTCGAGAGACCGCCGAGCGCGAACTGCACGCCCGCCACGCGGTTAAACTCGGTGTTCACCGGGCCGGGGCACAGCGCGCACACCCGCACCGCGCTCTTTTGCTGCCGCAGCTCCTCGCGCAATGCCTGTGTCAGCCGCAGCACGTAGTTTTTGCTGGCGTAATAGGTGGCCATGAGCGGGCCGGGCAAAAAGCCCGCGCTGGATGATACGTTCAGGATATAGCCCCGGTTCCGCGCCGCAAAATCGCGCGCGGCCAGCTTGGTCAGGATGTGCACCGCGCGGATGTTCACATCGATCATACGAAGCTCCTCGTCGAGGTCGGTAGCCGTGAACGGCCCGAACAGGCCGAAGCCCGCGTTGTTGACGACCACCTCGAGGTCGTCGCCCGCGGCGGCCTCGTATAACAGTCGGCACTCGGTCTCGTCCGACACGTCCGCCGCGATGACGCGGCACATGGTCGGCAGCTCGGCGGCCAGCTCGCGCAACCGATCCTCGCGCCGGGCGGCCAAAACGAGCTCATAGCCCCGCGCCGCGAGCAGCCGCGCCATATCGCGCCCCAATCCGCTCGACGCGCCCGTGATCAATGCCCGCATGCTTGTCCCCTCCTTTGGTTTTCACAGTGTTTCTTATCCTTTAGTGTAGCAGAAGCCACCCCTTTCCGCAAGAGCGATAAAACGCGGTTTTGCTGGAATTTGCTTTTAATCCGGTGCAAAAAATGGTATACTGGTCACAGTGCAACAGGAGGGCTCTTTATGGAACAAAACGAACTGGAACGCGAGCTGCTGGAGCTTCTCGCCAAGCCCCTCAGGATCGACGAGATCCGCCGCGCCCTGCCGGAAGCAGGCAAACAAGAGCTGAAAATCGCGCTCGACAGCCTACTGGCCGACGGGCGGGTGATGAAAAACAAGAAAAACCGCTATGCGCAGGCCGGGCATTACGGCTGCCTGACCGGCACGTTCCTCGCGACCGACCGCGGCTTCGCGTTCGTGCGCCCCGCGGGCGCGGGCCGGGAGGACGACCTGTTCATCCCGCCGAACGCGGCGGGCGGCGCGTGGCACGGCGACACAGTGCTCGTCAAGTGCGCGGAGCGCAAAAATGGGCGCGGGCGGCGCGAGGCCGCCGTGCTGCGCGTGCTCTCCCGCGCGGGCGGCGAGCTGACCGGCGCGCTCGTTCGCCGCGGCAAGGCCTATTTCGTGCAGCCGACCTCGAAAAAATACCCCGAAATCGCCGTTCCCGACCCGGGGGACGCGCAGGTGGGCGACCGCGTGGCGGTCGCGGTGTCGGATTACGGCGGCGGGCAAGCCATGCCGCGCGGCACGGTTTCCGCCGCGCTCGGCGAGGACGGCACGATGGAATCCTCCATCGCGGCCATCCTGCATGAAAACGGTATCTTCGACACCTTTCCGGACGACGTGCTGCGGCAGGCCGACCATATCCCGCAGGAGGTCGAACCCGCGGCGGCGGACGGCCGCCTCGACCTGCGCGACAAGCTGATCTTCACCATTGACGGCGACGACGCCAAGGATTTTGACGATGCGGTCTCGCTCGAGCCGCTGCCGAACGGGCATCTGCTGCTCGGCGTGCACATCGCGGACGTGAGCCACTATGTCACGCCCGGCTCGCCGCTCGACGGGGAGGCCTACCGGCGCGGCACCTCGGTGTATTACCCGGGGCATGTCGTGCCCATGCTGCCGTTCGCTTTGAGCCACGGGGTTTGCTCCTTAAATCCCGACGTTGACCGGCTGGCCTTTTCCGCGCTTTTGGAGATCGACCGGGACGGCCGCCGCCACCGCGCGACGTTTTCCAAGTCGGTCATCCGCTCCAAAGCGCGCATGACCTACAAAAACGTCAACCGCATCCTGGCGGGCGATAAGGCGCTTCGCGAACAATACGCGTTTCTGGCCGAAACCGCCGCGCAGATGAACGCGCTCGCCAAGACGCTCGAAAAACGCCGCGTCGAGCGCGGCGCTTTGGAGCTCGATATCCCGGAGGCCGAGATCGTCGTCGACGAAAACGGCAAGCCGGTCGACGTGCAGTACCGCGCGCGCGGCGACGCGGAAAAGCTCATTGAGGAATTTATGCTGCAGGCCAACGAGGCGGTGGCCGAGCACATGTCGCGCCGCGGGCGGCCGACCGTGTACCGCGTCCACGAAAACCCGGATCCGGAAAAGCTGCGTGTGTTCGCCGCGTTCGCACGCCCGTTCGGCTACCGTGTCGACCCCTCAAAGCCTGAGGACACCTTTCAATTACAAGCCGTGCTCGAGGGCGCGAAGGGCGACCCCCGGCAGCGTATCCTGCCGACGCTGCTGCTGCGCAGCCTCGCCCGCGCGCGCTATTCTGACGAATGTGTCGGCCATTACGGCCTCAAGGCCAAATTTTATCTGCATTTCACCTCGCCCATCCGGCGGTATCCCGATCTGGTCGCGCACCGGATGCTGCAAAAGGCGCTTTTGGGCGAGCCTGCTGAAGCGGCGGACGAGACCCTGTGCGAACAGGCCGCCGAACAGTCCACCACCCGCGAATTTGCGGCGGATACCGCCGAGCGCGATATCGACAAGCTGTTCCTCGCCTATTATATGAAGCAGTTTGTCGGCGAGGAGTTTGACGCCGAGGTTTCGGGCGTGCAGGCGTTCGGTGTGTTCGTCGCGCTTCCAAACGGCTGCGAGGGGCTCATCCGCACCGAACTTTTAACCGGCGACCGCTATGAGTACGACGAACAGCACATGGCTATGATTGGCCGCCGCGCGGGCAAACGCCTGACCATCGGCACGCCCATGCGCGTAAAGCTGCTCGCCGCGAGCGAGGTGACCGGACAGATCGATTTCGCCCCCGCCGAGGGCGAGCTGCCCGAGGCCGCGAAAAGCAGGGGCGGCGCGCCGGACGAAGCCATGAAGCCGGACGGCAAGCCCGGCAACCGCGCCCAGCGCCGCCGTCGCCGTCCCGCGACCCGCAAACGGCGCTGACAGACAGAAAGGAGCCCATGCCATGCCCGGCTTAGTCCTGGAGGGCGGCACGTTCCGCCCGGTTTTTTCCTGCGGCGTGATGGACGCGCTGCTCGACAACGATGTGATGTTTGATTACGTGATCGGCGTGTCCGCCGGCATCACGTATGCGTTTTCCTATCTGTCCCGCCAGCGGGGGCGCAACCTCGAGGTGCTGCGCCGCTTCCGGCGTGACAAACGCTACATGGGCGCGCGCAACCTCGTGCACGACCGCTCGATCTTCGGCGTCGATTTTGTGTTCGACACCATCCCGAACGAACTCGTCCCATTTGATTGGGATACGTTCCGCGCGTTTGGGGGCCGCATCCGCGTCGGCGTGACCAACGCGCGCACGGGCAAGGCCGAATACCTCGACGGCCGCGGCCTCGACCGCCCGAGCACCATGCTGCGCGCGACCTGCGCCATCCCGCTGTATTTCCCGCCCGTCAAAATCGGCGGGGAAATCTATTACGACGGCGGCTTGGCCGACCCGATCCCGATCGTGCAGAGCCTTCGGGACGGGAATGAGAAAAACCTGATCGTACTCACCCAGCCGGACGACTACCGCAAGACCCTGTCGCGCGGGAGCCGCGCCGCTGTCCGCGCGCTGCGCCGCAAATACCCGGAAATGGCCGAAACCATGCTGTCGCGCCCCAAGCGGTATAACGAGACCGTGTGCTTCTGCCGGCAGCTTGCGCGCAAAAAGCCGGGGGACACGGTGCTTTTGCAGCCGGAGGCGCGGCTAAACAGTTTTGAAAAGGATGTTCAAAAGCTGGAATGGGGCTATGAGATGGGCTACAATATGGCCTGCGCCCGCCTTGCCGATATCCGGCGGCTGTTTGCAGAGTAAAGGGAAAATTGAGGCGGGAACGCCTCAAAATATAGAAATAAAAGAGGGGATTTACAAGAATGAGGTCCAATCAAATCATCCAGGTCGAGGACAAGGTGCCCGCCAAGCTGCTCGTACCGCTGTCCATCCAGCACATGTTCGCCATGTTCGGCGCGTCCGTGCTCGTGCCGTTTATTTTCGGCATCAATCCGGCGATCGTGCTGTTCATGAACGGCGTGGGCACGCTTCTATTTATCCTGATCACTAAGGGCAAGGCGCCCGCATATCTCGGCTCGTCGTTCGCGTTTCTCGCGCCCGCGGGCATCGTCATTGCCAAATGGGGCTACGCCTACGCGCTCGGCGGCTTTGTCGCGGTCGGCGCGCTGGGCTGCGTGCTCGCGCTCATCATCTGGAAATTCGGCACCGAGTGGATCGACGTTGTGCTGCCGCCCGCGGCCATGGGCCCGGTGGTCGCGCTGATCGGCCTCGAACTCGCCGGCTCGGCGGCGAACACCGCGGGGCTGCTCGTCACCACAGACAATCCGGTCATCGAGCCGGGCAACGTAATCGTGTTCCTCGTCACGTTGGGCGTGGCGGTGTTCGGCAACGTGCTGTTCCGCAAATTCCTGTCGGTCATCCCGATTTTGATCGCCATCCTGTCCGGCTACGCCAGCGGCCTGATCTACGAAGCCGCGACCGGCAAGCATGAGATCCTCGACCAGATCACAGCGGCGTTCCAGCAGCCGCTGTTCGCGCTGCCCAACTTCCAGACGCCCAAATTCAGCCTGGACGCGGTTTTGATCATCCTGCCCGTCATTCTGGTCATCGCAAGTGAACACATCGGGCACCAGATCGTAACGGGCAAGATCATCGGGCGCGACCTTTTAAAAGACCCCGGCCTGCACCGCTCTCTGTTCGCGGACAATTTCTCGACCATGATCTCGGGCTTTATCGGCTCGGTGCCGACCACGACCTACGGCGAAAACATCGGCGTAATGGCGATGACGCGCGTCTATTCGGTGCGCGTGATCGGCGGCGCGGCGGTGCTGTCCATCATCTGCTCGTTTGTCGGGCCGCTGTCCGCGCTCATCCAGACCATCCCGGGTCCGGTCATCGGCGGCATTTCGTTCCTGCTGTACGGCATGATCGGCACCTCGGGCATCCGCATCTTGGTCGACAACAAGGTAGACTACGGCAAGAACCGCAATTTGACGCTGACCTCGGTCATCTTTGTCGCCGGCCTGTCGGGCGTGGCGCTCACCCTTGGCAATGTCGAGCTCAAGGGTATGGTGCTGGCGGCGGTCGTCGGCATGATCCTGAGCCTGCTGTTCTATGTATTTGATAAGCTGAAATGGTCGAACGACCTTTCGGAAGAAGCGTAAGAAAAGCCCTCCGCCAACAGGCGGAGGGCTTTTTTCAGTGTTTGAGCAGGTAATACGCGCCCGCCATCCCCGCGTCGTTGCCCAGCTCGGCAAAGGCGAGCGTGGTATGCGCGAGGATATAGGGGTTGGCGTGGCGCTGCAGACGTTCCATCAACAGCGGGCGAAGATAGCTGCGCTGTGCCATGATGCCGCCGCCCAGCACGACCATGCCGGGATCGAGCACACACAGGCAGTTCGCGACGCCCTGCGCGAGCACGTCGCACATCGCGCCGATCGCGTCCGCACAGACTGTGTCGCCCGCCTTCGCGCGGTCGAATATCTGCCTGCCGTCAAGCTCCTCGCCAATCCGCTTCCGCACGCGCGAAACCAGCGCCGAGGTCGCCGCCTGATCCTGGAACGGCTTGCCGTTCACCAGCATATAGCCGATCTCGCCCGCACTGTTCGCGCTTCCGTGCCAGATCTTCCCGTCCAGCACGACCGCGCCGCCGATGCCGGTGCCGACCGTCAGGCATAGCATGCTGCCGCACCCCCGGCCCGCGCCGTAAGCGTATTCGCCCAGCGCGGCGGCGTTCACATCGTTCTCGACCGCGCACGGCAGGCCAAACGCCCGCTCGACCGCGGTTTTCAGGTTCCTGCCGGTGTATTCCGGAATATTCTCGTTTGCGTAAACGATCGCGCCCGTTTGCGCGTCTACCATGCCCGCGGTCGAAATGGCCACGCCCTCCACCGCGTACTGCCCGCGCAGTTCGCCGATGAGCGAAAGCAGCTTTTGCTCGATTCCCGGCCCGCGCAGGCGCTTGGCCTCGGTCGGCGTTTCAAAGCGCGCGGCAAACACCAGTTCATTCCCCGGGTCATGCGCGAGGCCGTATTTGATCGAGGTGCCGCCGATATCAAAGCAAAGGATCATATTATTCGCCCGCAAGCAGCTTCAAAAACGCGGCCGGGGACGCGGCCTCAAAGAGCTTTTCCATGCGGCCGTCGTCCATCAGCACGTCGGCCAGCTCGCTCAAAAGGTCGAGATGGCTGTCGTTATCGGTCGCGGCGAGGGTGATCACCAAACGCACCGGGTCGTTGTTTCCCGCGCCGAACGCCACGCCAGGGGAAAGCGTTGTAAAGTTCAGCGCAAGGCGGTCGACCCCGCATTCCGGCCGTGCGTGCGCCAGTGCCAGACCTTTCGACAGCACATAATACGGGCCGTTTTTGTGTACCGACTCGATCATCGCGTCGATATAGCTTTGGCGCACCGCGCCGTTTGCCAGCAGGGGAGCGGCCGATTTGCGGATCGCGTCCTCCCAGTTATCGGCCTTGACGCCGATTTGGATATCCTGTTCGGTGATCTTCTCCAGCATTTGCGGTTCCTCCAAGTCTCAGAAATCTGCCATGAGCGCGTCGAAATCGACCTGCGCGAGCGATTCGCACAGGCGAAGGTCGCCCTCAAAGGTGCAATACTTTGTCACATCATTGGGCACGACCAGCACGCGCATGCCCGCGTTCTGGCCGGCTTTCAGGCCGTTGAGCGAATCCTCTACGACCAAACATTCCTCAGGCGCCAGACCGAGCTTTTCGGCGGCGGCCAAAAACAAATCGGGAAAGGGCTTGATGCGCGTCACGTCCTCCGCGGTGACGAGCAGATCGAACTGGTCGAGCAGGCCCAGCCGACGCAGGTGCGTTTCCGGCTTTCTCCGCCCGGACGACGTGGCAAGCGCGACCTTGACGCCGCGCTCCCGCGCCGCATGGATGAAGTCGGCTACTCCATCCTTGGCGGGCAGCGTGCCGCTTTGTTCGATAAAGCGCTGCTGGGTATCGCGCACAAAGGCTTCGCGGTCCACATGGATGCCCTGCGCGTCGAGCTTGCGGAACAGGTCCTCCGCGTTCGAGCCTACGCAGGTGAGGAACTCCTCGACCGTCATATCATAATCCTTGTGCTTTTTAAACCATTCGACATAGATCTGATACCATACAACCTCAGTATCGACGATCAAACCGTCGAAATCCAAAATGATCGCTTTCAGCATACTTACATCCTATTCTCTCATTCAAAGGGAAAGAAAGGCCGCCGCGCGGCGGCGGCCTTTTCTCTGCTTATTTGCCCTTGGCAGCCTTGACCTTTTCAATCAGGTCGTCATACTCGGGGGCGTTTAAGAAGTCGGTCACTGCGATGGCGTAGGCCTCGGGCTGCGCTTCTCTTACACGGTCGAGCAGCATTTCCTGCGTGACGACGACCTGGCAATCGGTCGGCAGGTTTTCCACAGCAATATGGAAAACGGTCACGTCGTCCAGACCGGCGGCCTTGAACTTTTTCTGCAGGATGGTCGCGCCCATGGCGGAAGAGCCGATGCCGGCGTCGCACGCGTAAGCGACGCGGGTGACGGACGCAAAATCAAAGGTTTCAATGCTTTCAAACACGGACGAGATGCGGCTCTTCTTGCCCTTGAGCTCGTTCATGGTCTTGGCGGCTTCCTTGAGCGAGGAATCGTCGCCGCCGCCCGCGCGCTTGACCAGCGGAATGGCGATCAGGAACGTGACCGCACAGGCCGCCAGCACGCCCAGAATGATCTTGAGCTGGTCGCCGGGGGACGACATCAGCATGATCGAAATGATGCTGCCGGGGGATGCCACGCCGACCAGGCCGACGTTCAAAAGTGTAAACACCAGCGTGCCTACCGCGCCGCCGAGGATCAGCGGAAGGATGAGCACGGGGTTCATCAGCACGAACGGGAAATAGATCTCATGGATGCCGCCGAACAGGTGGATGACCGAAGCGCCCCATGCGGAAGACTTCGAGGTGCCTTTGCCAAAGAACATGTAAGCCAGCAGCACGCCCATACCGGGGCCGGGGTTGGATTCGAGCAGGAACAGCACGGATTTGCCCAGCTCGCCGAGCTGTGTGGTGCCCATCGGCGTCAGGATGCCCTGGCCGATGGCGTTATTCAGGAACAGGGGCTTGGCGGGCTCAATGAGGATAGCGGTCAGCGGCAGCAGGTTATGCTGCACGAGGAAATCAACGCCGCCCGCGAACACATTGGTAAGCGAGGAGATCGCAGGCCCGAGCCAGACGCAGCCGATCACGCCAAGGATCGCGCCCAAAATGCCGACCGAATAGTTGTTGACGATCAGTTCAAAGCCCATCGGGACCTTGCCGTCGATCAGCTCGTCGAACTTTTTGAGCAGCCATGCGGCCAATGGGCCGAGGATCATCGCGCCGATGAACATGGTCACCGAGGAGCCGATGATGACGCCGATGGTCGCAACCGTGCCGATGACGCCGCCGCGGTAGTCATACACCATTTTGCCGCCCGCAAACGCGATCAAAAGTGGGAGCAGGTAATTGAGCATCGGGGTGATAAAGCCGCGCAGCATATCGTTGTCGATAGCGATACCGACCGCGGTGAGCAGGCCCCAGGCGATGAACGCGCCCAGGTTCGGGATGACCATACTGCTCAGCTTACTGCCGAACTTCTGGATTTTAACTCGTACTGACATCTTTTACCCTCCTTTAGTAAACAGCCTCTTCTCTATGTACGTGCGGAGCCGCGCCCCGCGGGATCACAGCGAGACTTCGGCGCCCTCCTTGATCGAACGTTCGATCGCGTCGACAACCTTAAGCGACCACAGCGCGTCGTCCGGCGTGATGATGGACTTGGTGCCGTTCTGGATATTGCCGACAAACGCCATGATTTCCTCGGACAAATCGCCCGACGGCGCGCCGTTGCAGTTGTACCAGTGGCGGGAATCGGGGTACTGCACGCGGTCTCCCGTGACAAAGCGCACGCCGTTGTCGCACGCGTCGACATACACCACGCCCTTGGTGCCGACCAGCTCAACCTTGTCGTCGATGATGGTAGGCGAGTTCTCGGGCAGCACCCAGCACGCTTCGAGGCACGCGACCGCGCCGTTTTCATAGGTGACAAGGGCGTAGATCACGTCGTCCATGCCGTATTCCTTGAGCAAAACGCTGCGCGCCTTGGCGTATACCTTCACAGGCTTGCAGCCCATGAACCAGTTGACATAGTCGATATCGTGGATCATAACGTGCATCGAAAGGTCGGACGCGCCGATGTAGCGGCGGGGGCCGACGATGGGGGAGTTTCTGCGGCAGTACATGTGGATGATGTCGCCCAGCTCGCCCGCGTCGAGCGACTGCTTGATGAGGTTAAAGCGCGGGTCGAAGCGAAGCAGGAAGCCGACGGTGAACACCTTGTCGTAATCCTTGACCAGCTCATACATCGCCTGCCCGTCCGAAAGCTCCTTGGCAAGGGGCTTTTCGAGCAGAACGTGCTTGTTGTTTTTGACAGCGATCTCGACCGCCTCGCGGTGCATATTGTCCGGCAGGACGATGGAAACCGCCTCGATCTCCGGATCCGCGAGCATTTCCTTATAATCCTTGTACGTCTTGCAGCCGTACTGCTTTTCCGCCTTGGCGCGGCTGTCGTCGTTATATTCGCATACCGCGGCGAGCTCGACGCCCGGCAGCTTGTTATAAATGCCCGCGTGCACCTGACCCATCTGGCCAAACCCAATGACGCCTACCTTGAGTACATTGTTCATAATTGCATGCTCCTTTTCTATGTTGACCTTTTTTGTAAGGGTTTCCGACTTTTGTTGTTGCAATTTGAGGTGCGTTATACTATGATTGTTACAAGAATAACACTTTCACAGGAGGCAATCATGGCGGATCTCAGTTTCCAGAACCGGCTGCAATTAAGCGGCTACCAGCTCTCCAAAAGCGAACAGAAGATCGGCGCCTACATCGCCGCGCATCCGGGCGAGGCCGCCGCGGTATCGAGCCAAGAGCTTGCGCGGGCGACCGGCACGTCCGGCTCGACGCTCACGCGCTTCTGCCAGAAGCTCGGCTACCGCAACTTTATCGAGTTCCAGACGCTGCTCGCCGGCGAGGGTGCGCCCGAACGCGCGCCCGAGGACATCCTGCATAAGATCAACCACTATTACGGCCGCACGCTGGGCGAAGCCTGTGCGCTCGTCTGCCCGGCGGATTTTGAAGCGTTCGTCCAAAAGATACACGATGCGGAAAAAATCCTGGTGTTCGGCCTCGGCTCTTCCGGCCTGACCGCGAACGAATTCAATATGCGCCTCGTGCAAATGGGCTTCACCTCAACCGCAATGACCGACAGCTTTCTGATGCGCGTGCAGTCCAGCCTGTTCTCCCCAAAGGATCTTATCATCGCCGTGTCCAACTCCGGCGAAACGCCCGAGGTGGTCAGCGCGTGCGAAATCGCCAAATCGGTCGGCGCGCAAATCTGCGCGCTTACGCAGAACACGCGCGGCAGGCTTGCGCACCTTGCCGATTCCGTCCTGCTCGCCGGGGATATCCGGCAGGTCGGAGACGATCTGTTCATCGATTCCCAGCTTCCGCTGCTGTTCCTGATCGACGCGATCACCTACCGGCTGCTGGAAGATCCGGTCTGCCGGGATAAACGAAAGAAAGCGCTGCAAGCATTATTCAGCCGGTGAGGCGGATAATGCTTGTTTTTTTATGCTTCGATCGCTTCCACGAACGATTTTGTGATAAGCTGCGGCCGCGTGATCGCGCCGCCGACCACGATCGCGTGCGCGCCGAGGTCGAGGCAGCGGCGGGCTTTTGCCGGGGTGTCCACGTGCCCTTCCGCGATGACCGGAATATGTACCGCCGCCAGAATGGCTTTCAGGCGGGCAAAGTCGTCGTCCGCGATGTTATGACCCTCGGACTGCTCCGTGTAGCCCATCAGCGTGGTAGAAACGCAGTCGAAGCCCAGCTTTTCCGCGTTTATTGCTTCGTCGAGCGTCGCAATGTCGGCCATGAGCAGCTTGCCCGGCGCGGCCTTTCGCGCCGCCGCTACAAAATCCGCCAGCGCTTCGCCCTGATAGCGGGGCCGGTCGGTCGCGTCAAACGCGATCATCGCGCACGGTGTTTCGGCCAATTCCTCAATCTCACGGATCGTCGGCGTGATGTAAATCGGCGAGCCCTCATAGTCCCGCTTGATGATGCCGATAATGGGCAGAGCGGTGTTTTTTGCGATCTCGCAGATGTCCTCCGGTGAGTTCGACCGGATGCCGACCGCGCCGCCCTCGGTGGCCGCGCGTGCCATGCGCCCCATGATGAACGACGAATGCAGCGGCTCGTGCTCGAGCGCCTGACAGGAAACGATCAGTCCGCCCCGGACTTTATCCAGCATACTTCTCCCCCGCTTTCTGGTTTTATTTTCATCTCTATTATATTTTCTGAAAATACTTTCGTCAATAGGCCAGCAGCATAAATTATGTCATATTTTTTGTGCATATTGCAAGTATATGCAGTGGAATACCTGTTATATTTCAGACAATAACGACGAAATACAAAATAAGCAAAAGCCCGGACGTTTAAAAACGTCCGGGCTTTTGCAAAAAGAGAAGAGAGAAAAAAGAAGCTGTTTACAAATTTCAGGCCAGAAAAGCCGCTATATCCTGCGCGGCGCTTTGGCGGATACTTCCATGCGGCTCACCCGATGCCTTTCGTGTCGAAAATGCGCTTGAGCGCGATGGTTTTGGTGTTGCACATCTCCGCGAGCGTGTAGGCCACGCCCTCATGCCCGCCGATGCCGGTCATCTTGCGGCCGCCGAACGCCTGATGGTTGTGCCGGTAGTTCGAACTGCCGTTGATAATGCACGCGCCCGCCTCCATGCGGCGCGCAACGTAGAGCGCTTTTTTGATATCGTTTGTCATGACCGCGCTTTGCAGGCCGTAGGGGATGTCGTTTGCAAGGGCGACCGCCTCGTCTACCGTGTCAAACCCCATCACCGGGAACACCGGCCCGAAGATCTCCATATCGTGCGCCACGTCCATGTCGGCCGTCACATTGTCGAGCAGCGTCGGCTCGATAAACGTGCGGTCGAAGCGGTGTCCGCCGCAAACGCACACCGCGCCCTGCGCGATGGTCTTTTCGATCTGTTGTTCGACCTCTTTCGCCGCTTTTTCGCTGATGACCGGGCCCATCTCGGTGTCGTAATCGCGCAGATCGCCGATCTTCACCTGCTCAAGCGCTGTTTTCAGCTTTGCGACAAACCGCGGGCGGATGCTGTTCTGCACGATATAGCGCTTGCTCGCGCAGCAGGTCTGCCCCGCGTTCCCGATGCGCCCGGAAACCGTTTCGCGGATCGCAAGGTCTAGGTCGCAGTCGTCGAAGATGATGAACGGGTCGTTGCCGCCAAGCTCCATGTGGCAGTGGTGCAGGTGCTTGGCGCAGTTCGCCATGATCTGCTTGCCCGCCTCGCAGCTTCCGGTCACGCTGACCGCGTCGATATCCGGATGGCCGGTCAGCCAGTTGCCGACCGTGCCGCCGCCGCCCGTCACGATCTGAATGGCGTTCGGCAGCACCCCGGCTTCGAGCAGCAGCCCGGTGATATAGATATTGGCGAGCGGCGTGTCCGACGCGGGCTTGGCTATCACCGCGTTTCCCATCAGCAGCGCCGGGATGGCCTTGAAGCAGTAAAGGTTCGTCGGGTAGTTGAACGGCACGATGCACACCACCACGCCGAGCGGCTCGTAAAAGGTCAAAATCAGGTCGTCCCGCGTGCCTTTTTCGCATTCGCTCGGAATCACGTCGCCCGCGAAATTGCGCGCTTTCTCGGCAAACGCGCGGCAGATATACGCGCTGACGCGGATATCCTCCTCGGCCATGCGGATGGGCTTGCCGTTTTCCGTGCACTCGAACTCCACAAGCTTTTGGAAATGTTCGGGCCGCTCGAGCAGATCGGCAAAGCGGTACACCGCGTCAATGCGGTCGCACAGCGGCACGGCCGCCCATTCCTTTGCGCCTTTGCGGGCGTTCGCGACCGCGCGGTCCACGTCCTCGCGGCACGCGGCGGGCACGCTGTCGATCACCTCCATGGTGGCGGGGGAGACGACGTCAAAGGTTCTGCCGTCCAGCGCACCCGTCTCTTGGCCGCCGATAATCATTTTCATCCTGTTATCCTCCTCACAGCGAATGCTTAACCTTATGGATCAGCACGTCCTGATGCTCCCGGCTCAGCGCGACAAAATACGCCGACAGCCCGCCCATGCGCACGCGCAGGCTGCGGTGCCGCTCGGGATGGCGCTGCGCGTCCTCCATTTCCTCGGCGTGGACGGTCGTCAGCGTCAGAATGACGCCGCCCAGGTCGATGAACGAGCGGATCAGCCCCGCCATGCGCGCAAGCCCGGCCTGTCCCTCGATCTCGTTCGCGTTGATCTGCAGATCGAGCGGACAGCCGTGGTAGTACGGCAGCAGGTCGGGCGCGCAGATGGACTGGATCGCGGCGGTCGGCCCGGCCAGATCCATGCCGAGCGTGGGCGAAAAATTGCTCGCCACCGATTCGCGCGCCAGCCGCCCGTTTGCGGAAGCGCCGATGTTGTAGCCGATGCTCATATAGGTCTCAAAGGTCGCGACGCCCAGCCCGATCACCAGATTGCCGTGTCCCACGCGCGCCTGCACGCGCCTCGAGGCCTGCTCGATATCGCGCAGGACGCGGCACGCCAGCCCGTCGGCATAGGGCTCGTCGTTCCCGAACTTGGGCACGCGGTTCACAACCTTTTCCCGCAGCGTTTCATAACCCTGGAAATTGCAGCGCAGCGCCTCGATCAGCTCGCCCATCGAAAGCGACCGCTCCTCATACACCAGCTTTTTGATGACCGCCAGCGAATCGACAAAGTTGGAGAACTCGCTGACCATCAGCGCGTACATATTGTAGCGCGCGCCGTCCACGGTCAGGTCGAGCCCGCGTTCGACGCAGTCGTCCATCACGCTCGACAGCAGGGGGGACGGCGCGATCTTGTAGCGGTCCTTATAATATTTGAGCTTATTCCGGATGATCTCCTCGATGCGCAGCTCGACATGCCGCAGGAACATGCTGTAAAACGCCTCAAAGGAGGGGATTTCGCACGGGTCGCCCAGGTCGGGCGCCTCCTTTGCGCCGCGCAGCAGGCTGTGCCCACGAAACAGCATATATTCCAAAATTTGCAGCACCTTGATGTAGGCAAACTGGAAATTGGTCTTGCCCGGAATGAGCACCTCCCAGCAGCCGTCGTTAGAATAATCGCGCGCGTCCTCAATGGGCACGCCGTTTCGCACCAGACCGGGCACGATCACCTCGTCGTTATAAATGGCGGGCTCTCCCGAGCCGCGGCGCAGGATTTCGGCGCAGAGGTCGTACAGCTCCCGCGGGCTGTCCTTATGGAAGCGCACCGACGCGACCGGCATGATCGCTTCCAAAAAGCTCCACTGGCGCAGAATTATATAAGTAAGCGCGTTGGTCGCGTCCGCCCCGTCCCGCGTCAGGCCGCCCAAAATCATATTGAGCAGGAAGTTGTTCGCGGACGTGCCGTAGTTATACGCCGCGTCGTTTTCCAGAAAGAAGGTCGCGGCCTGTTCGGCGGGGTCGCCGCCGTCGATCTGGTCGATGGCCTGCACATGGTCAGTCTCAAAGTTTTCGGGCAGGATCTGCACGCGCTCACTGAATTTGGCCAACCAGCTGCCGATCAGCTCCTCGGCGCGCGCTTCGGTTAAGCGTCCCTCGCGGATATCCCGCGCATAGTAGGGGTAGAAATACTGGTCCGGCCGGCCGATGGGCGTCCATTCGAGCGTCGAGTGCAGCGCGCAGAAGAAGAGGAACATGCCCTGCAGCGCCTCGTGCAGCGTTTCGGCCGGGTTTTCCGGCACGCGCGCGCAGATCCGCGCGATCTCGAGCAGCTCGGCGCGCCGGGTCTCGTCCCGCGTGCCCCGCGCCGCCTCGGCGCACAGCCGGACATACCGGTCGGCCAGCGTCTTGACCGCGTTCAGGCTGATCTCCATGGCGCGGTATAGGTCGAGCCTGCCCTGGTCGGGCGTTTCTTTCCGGCATTCCTCGCGCACCTTTTCCTCGATATCCCGCCGGATGCCCGCGCAGCCCTTTCGCAGCACGGTCTCATAGTTCGCCGGATGATGCCCCCAGACCGATTTGACGGTAAACGAGGACTTCAGCGCTTCCTCCTTTTCCTCGGGCAGCGCATAGTCCGGGAACTCATGGCCTAGACCGGTCGCCGCCATGGTCGCGATGCCGACGATCAGCTCGTCCGGCTTGATCTCGATCGGCATATACCGCATGGTATGCTCGACGCCGAGCGCCTTGCGCACGACCAGCGGCTCTTTTGTCACCGACTCACATGTGAGGATGGTCTCGTTTTGGCCCCACCACTCCTTTTTGGTCACGTATTCCACTTCAAACAGGCGTTTTTTGATTTTTTCCATTCGCGTCATGCGATTTTCCGCCTCCTGTCTCATTCGCCCGCGCCGCCTATGCTGGCCCGCAGGCCGTATTCCCGTAGCAGCGCCGCAGCGGCTTCCAGCGCTTCGTCGGTCGGGCTTTGATATCCCGCGCACGCATAGGGCATGTCCAGCCCATGCCATTTGTTCTCGCCAAGCTGGTGAAAGCCCAGCAAATGCACTTCTTTTACGCCATTTCCCACCGCAATGCGCGCGGTCTCCCGGATATTCGCCTCCGAATCGTTGACCCCGGGGATAAACGGGAACCGGATGACCACACGCTTGCCCATCTGGCACGTCCGCGCGAGATTGTCCAATATGGTTTCATTGCCCACGCCCGTATACCGCTTATGCGCCGCCGGGTCGGCGTGCTTGATGTCGTACAGCACCAAATCGGTGTGCGCGAGCACGCGCTCCAAGTCCTCCCATGCGCAGTGGCCGCAGGTCTCGAGCGCGGTGTGGACGCCGGCTTTTTGCAGCCGCCGCAGCAGTTCGGACGCAAAACCGGGATACATCGTCGCCTCGCCGCCCGAAAGCGTCACGCCGCCGCCCGTGTTGCGGTAAAACACCGCGTCGGCCAGCGCCGCCCGCTCGACCTCCCCGACCGTCCGCTCCGCACCCACGATCGTGCGCGCGCCCGCGTAACACGCTGCGGCGCACGCGCCGCAGGCCGTGCAGCGGCTGCGGTCGGTGCGGAAAAAGCCGTCCGCCGCCGTGACCGCCTTTTGCGGGCAGGCCGCAATGCACGCGCCGCAGCCGATGCACAGGTTGGGAAGCACCATGAGCTGCGCCCGCGAGCTTTGCGTTTCGGGGTTCTGGCACCACTGGCAGCGTAGCGGACAGCCCTTCAAAAAGACTACCGTGCGGATGCCCGGCCCGTCATGCACGCAGTAGCGCTGGATATCGCTGACCGGCGCGCGCAAAGTTTGCTGCATTGCCATAAAACTTTCCTCAGCTTTCGCCTTTTTTGCTGGCGATGTCGAGCGCCACCGCGAACAGCAGCACCAGACCCTTTGTGATGTACTGGTAGGTGTTGCCCAGGTTGAGCATGCTCATGCCGTTGTCCAGGCTCGCCATCATGATCGTGCCGATGATCGCGCCGACGATCGTGCCCGAACCGCCCAGCGTGCTCGTGCCGCCGACGATGCAGCCCGTGATCGCGCTGAATTCGAAGTTCTGCCCGGTCTGCGCGGTCGCCTGCCCGATGCGCCCCAAATAGACGATGCTCGCAACCGCTGTGACCAGCCCCATGAGCATGAAGATCTTAAACGACGATCTCTCCAGGCTGATGCCGGACAGCCGCGTCGCCTCCCGGTTGCCGCCGATGGCGTAGACGCTGCGTCCGAACTGCGTGTTCTTGCACGCGAATGTGACCGCCGCCGCAAGCACGACCAGCAGCACGATGGCATACGGGATGCCGCGGTATAAAATCAAAATGCTGCCAACCGCGGCGAGCGCAATCGTGATGACTGCCAGCCGCCCCAGATCCTTTTTGAGCGGCGGCACGGGCAGCTCGTAGCGCTCCCGCGCTTTGCGGGAGCGGAACGTCTTAACGAACAGCAGCGCGATCACGAGCGCAAGAAACAGGATGCTCACATCGTTTTTGAAGAACACGCTCGGCAGGAACGACCGGCCGGGCGCGCTGAATCCGTCGCTCATCGGGCCGATGCCGACGCCCTCGCCGACCAGCAGCGTCAGCCCCTTAAACACGAGCTGCCCGGCCAGCGTGGCGATGAACGCGGGGATGTGCCGGTAAGCGATCCAGTAGCCGTTCCAGCAGCCGATGAATAAGCCGAGCACAAGCGTCAGCACGATGGTCACGGGCGCGCTGAGGCCCAGCCGCACCTCCATGGTCGCGGCGGCCGTGGCCAGAAAGCCGAGCGCCGCGCCCGCCGACAGGTCGATATACCCCGCGACCATGACCGGCACCATGCCGATGCCAATGATCGCAAACGTGCAGCCCTGCATGAGCAGGTTGGTCATGTTGGTGCTCGTAATATAAAGCCCGCCGGTCAGCGCCTCAAACAGCACGAAAATCACCAGCAGTTCGACCACGAGCGCGTACTTTGTGAAATTATTCTTCAGGTTTTGCCGCAGCGCTTTCGCTTTCATGGCTTTGCTCCCCTCCCGCCGCATAATACAGGATCTTTTCCTGCGTGGCCTCCCGCCAGTCCAGTTCGGCGTTGATTTTTCCCTCGTGCAGCACATAGATGCGGTCGCTCATGCCCAAAATTTCGGGCAGCTCGGACGAGATCATCACAATGCACACGCCCTGCTCGACCAGCTCGTTCATAATCTGATAAATCTCATATTTCGCGCCCACGTCGATGCCGCGCGTCGGCTCGTCGACGATCAATATTTTAGGCTGTGTGAGCATCCATTTGGAAAGGATGACCTTTTGCTGGTTGCCGCCCGACAGGTTTTTCGCCTGCACGTCGATCGACGAAACCTTGGTGTGCAGCGCGTCGATCTGCCGCTGGGTCTGCTTGATCTCCCGGTTCCGGTCGATCACATGGAAGCGGGTCAGCTTATCGAGACTCGCGAGCGACATATTGAACATCACGCCGTTTTCCAGCACCAGCCCATACCGCTTGCGGTCCTCGGACACATAGCCGATGCCGTGCTCGATCGCCTCGCGCGGGCTGCGCACGCGCACTTTTTTCCCCTCGAGGAACAGTTCGCTCTCCGGCGCCGCCGGCAGCGCGCCAAACAGGCTCATCGCCAGCTCGGTGCGCCCCGCGCCCATCAATCCCGCGATGCCGAGGATCTCGCCCCGCCGCACCCGGAACTCCACATGCCGCACCAGCTCGCGCGTGCTGTCCTTGGGGTCGAGCGCGGTCCAGTTTTTCGCTTCGAGCACGGTTTCGCCCGCCGTGTGCGGGCGGCGCGGGAACCGCTCGATCAGCTCCCGGCCGACCATGGCGGCGATCAGGCTGTCCTCGGTCATTTCGGCCACATCGCGCGTCAGGATCGTCCTACCGTCGCGCAGCACGGTCACCCGGTCCGCGATCTCGAACACCTCGCCCAGCTTGTGTGAGATGTAAATGCAGGTCGCCTGCTCGCTCTTGAGTTCGCGCAGGATCTCCATCAAAACGCCGACCTCGGACTCGGTCAGCGACGCGGTCGGCTCGTCCAGAATGATCAGCTTCGCGTCTTTATTCAAGGCCTTGGCGATCTCGACGAGCTGCTGCTTGCCAACGCCGATGTCTCCGATCTTGGTATCCGCGCTTTCCTCCAGATGCACGCGCCGGAACAGCGCTTCGCATTTTTTATACTGCTCCTGCCACTGGATCACGCCGTTTTTGCGGATCTCGTTTCCCAGAAAGATGTTTTCGCACAGCGTCATCGTTTTAATCAGGTTCAGCTCCTGATAAATGATGACGATGCCCTGTTTTTCGCTGTCCCTAGTCTTTTGGAACGCCTGCTGAACGCCGTTGTAGATGAGTTTCCCCTCGTAGGTGCCTGCGGGATAGATGCCGCTCAGCACTTTCATCAGCGTCGATTTGCCCGCGCCGTTTTCCCCGACCAGCGCATGGATCTCGCCGCGGCGCACGCTGAAATTCACATCATCCAGTGCCCGGACGCCCGGGAACAGCTTGGTGATGTGCTCCATCTGCAAAATATAATCCTCCATCGCGATTCCCTCCGCACAGTCCGCGGCCCTCCAAAGAGAAAGGAGGCGGGCGGATTGCCCGCCTCCTCTCAATCGTCAATCGTAAATTTCCTCGCGGGTACGGATGCCGCCGTCGATGATCACTTCGTCCAGATTGTCCTTATCGACCAGCTGGCTCTTCAGCTCGAGCGCGGGCACGTCCATTTTTCCGTTGTTGTAGGTACCGGTCGTCTCGACGCTTTCGCCCTTTGCCAGCGCGACCGCCGCTTTGAGCGTCTCGGTCACCTGCGTGTGGGTGTTGTAAAAGATCGTGCTCGACTGTGTGCCCGCGAGGATGCGCTTGAGCGCGGTCACATCGGCGTCATGCCCGGTGACGACGACCTTGCCTGCCAGCCCCTGCGCTTCCAGCGCCTGGATCGCGCCGCCCGCAATGCCGTCGTTCGCGCAAAGCACGGCGGCGACGTCGTTGCCCGTCTTGGCAAGGGCGTTCTCCATGTTCGCCATCGCGACATTGGCCGCCCAGTTCTGCGTATATTGATCCATCACGACCGTGATCTCGCCCTTGTCGATGTACGGCTGCAGATAGTCATACCAGGCTTCCTTGTATTTTTCGGCCTCGGGAAGCGTCGTCTCGTCCGCGTTGAGCAGCACATAGTTGCCCTTGGGCGCGCGCTCCAGCGCGTATTTCACCGACTGCTCCTGCACCTGGTATTGGTCAAACAGCGTCAGCAGGTCGAGGTGCGCGTTCTGGATCAGGCGGCAGTAGGCGACGACCTTGATCCCCTCGTCATAGCAGCGGTCGATGACCGGGCCGATGGCCGAGGTGTCCACCGCGCCGACGATCAGCGCGTCGATTCCCTGGGAAATCAGATTTTCGATCTGCGAAAACTGCTTGTCGGAATCGTTGTCCGCGATCTGCATGAGCAGCTCGACGTTGCCCATGCTCGCGGCTTCTTCTTCAAAAAACGCCTTATCGTTCTGCCAGCGCTCCTCCTGCAGGGTCGGCAATGCAACGCCGATCTTCATTTTTTCCCCGCTTTTGTTATCATCCTGTGCAGCCGGTGCGGCCGCGCCCGGGTCGGCGGCGCCGTCCTGGCCGGCCGGCTGCCCACAGGCCGCCAGTCCGCCAAACAGGGCGAGCGTCAGTCCCAGGGACACCATTCTCTTCCAAAGCGACTTTTTCATGATTCTCCTCCGTTTCTCAATGTGTGGTATTTCTTCAAACGCCTCAAACGCGCCTGAATCCTGCCATAATTTCCCGATATCGGGGTAAAAAAGGGTGCAAAAAACCAAGGGTCTGCGCTGTCTGTTTTTCAGACCCCTCGAAATCCTGTCCGTTATGAAGTTATAAAACGGTAACGCCGCACGCGCTTTTCAGTTTAAGTGGATTCACGGATAATGAGCTGCGCTTCCAGCACGCTTGATGCGGGCGGCTGTTCGCTCTCTATGTAGTCGGTCAGCTTTTCTGCCGCCTGCCGGCCGATCTCAAAGGCCGGTTGGTGCACGGTGGTCAGCGCCGGCGTGATGCAGTCGAGCATGGTCAGATCGTCAAAGCCGACCACGGCGACATCCTCGGGGATGCACAGCTTTTTCTCGCGGCACGCCCGCATCACGCCGATCGCCAGAATATCGCACGCGGCGAAGATCGCGGTCGGCCGTTTGGGCGCGTTCAGCAGCTTGAGAGCCATCCGGTAGCCGTCCTCGGCGGTCGCCATCTCGCCCATGCGGATGTAAAACGGGTCGGCGGGCACGCCGCGCGCACCCAGCGCGTCCCGGTAGCCCTGCACACGGTCCTTGCTGCTCATGTAGTGCTCCTTGCAGATGAACGCAATATCCCTGTGCCCTTTGTCCAGCAAATACTCGGTGGCCAGAAACGCGCCCCGGTAGTTGTCCATGCTGACCGAAACCGCCTGTTCAAAGCCGTCGAGCTTGGTTGTGGTGATAAACGGGATGCCTTCCTTGAGCAGCGAGGACACCAGCTTGTGGTGGTCCTGGCATGGGTCGAGCAGGATGAACCCGTCGACGCGCTTTTGCCGGTAAAGGTCGTAATAGTTGTTTTCGCGCGGATAGCACATCACCAGATAATACCGCCGCGTCTCCAGATAGCTGCAGACGCCGCGCAGGATCTCCACATCCAGCGGGTTCATAAACGCCTGCTCGACATCGTACGGAATAATCAGGCCGACATTGTTGACGCGCCGCTGCACGATCGCCCGCGCGCCCGCATTCGGCTGATAGCCGTGCTGTTCAATAATCTTTTGAATTTTCTCGCGGGTCTTGAGGCTGACGTCGGGCTTGTCATTGAGCACCCGGGAGACCGTTGTTTTGGAGACCTTTGCCGTTTGCGCAATTTCATCAATGGTCATAGGCCACCCCTTTCTGTGTCCAAAACGGGCGGAAATGGCAATCGTTACCGTTTCCGTTACCGCTACCGTTACCGTTTTCGTACTTTCAATATAACATTGGGCCACTAGGCTGTCAATCTCTCAAACCCCGGCGAAATTCACAACCTTTGCGAAAATTTCTTGCGTTTATTGACGAATTTTGTCGTTTCCCAATAAAAATTTCACAAAAATTCTGTTCCGATACTGACAGGCCCAGTACCGGTACTTTGACAAAAATATAACATGCAAAAAAGATCAAAAAAGCGCTCCCTCTCAGAAAGCTCTGAAAGGGAGCGCTTATTTCTCATTTGAGGGAAAATCAGGCGTTGTCGACCTTGGCCATGTGCTCAACGAGCATCAGCAGCTTGTTCGAGTAGCCCCACTCGTTGTCGTACCAGGAAACGACCTTGACGAACGTATCGGTCAGCGCGATGCCGGCCTTGGCGTCGAAGATCGAGGTGCGCGCGTCGCCCAGGAAGTCGGACGAAACAACGTCCTCGTCGGTGTAGCCCAGAATACCCTTGAGCTCGCCCTCAGAGGCCTTCTTCATCGCAGCGCAGATCTCGTCGTACGTGGCGGGCTTCGCCAGGTTGACGGTCAGGTCGACGACGGAAACATCCAGCGTCGGAACGCGCATGGACATGCCGGTCAGCTTGCCGTTCAGCTTGGGGTAAACCTTGCCGACAGCCTTAGCGGCGCCGGTCGAGGAGGGGATGATGTTGCCCGAAGCCGCGCGGCCGCCGCGCCAGTCCTTCTTGGACGGGCCGTCAACGGTCTTCTGCGTGCCGGTGGTCGAGTGAACGGTGGTCATCAGGCCGTCGGTGATGCCGAACGCCTCGTCCAGCACCTTGGCGATCGGAGCCAGGCAGTTGGTGGTGCAGGAAGCGTTGGAAACGAAGTTCATGTCCTTGGTGTAGGTGTCGTGGTTGACGCCCATGACAAACATCGGCGTATCATCCTTGGACGGAGCGGACATGATAACCTTCTTCGCGCCGCCGTCGATATGCGCCTGCGCCTTTTCCTTGGTCAGGAACACGCCGGTGGACTCAACAACGTAGTCCGCGCCGACCTTGCCCCACGGGATATTCTTGGGATCCATCTCGGCAAAGAACAGAACCTTCTTGCCGTCTACGGTGATGGAAGAATCGTCATACTCGATGGTGCCGTCATAACGGCCGTGCATGGTGTCATACTTCAGCATGTACGCCATGTAGTCGGGCGACATAAACGGGTCGTTCACCGCCACAAACTCAATATTGGGGTTCTTCAGGCCCGCGCGGAATACCATGCGGCCGATACGGCCGAAGCCATTGATGCCTACTTTGATAGCCATTTACAGAAATCCTCCTCAAATTTGATACATGATCTCAACGATAGGTTCATTATACACTATCCCCAGTGTTTGCCGCAAGGTGTAATATTTGTGAAAATTTTATCAGATAAGGGCGCCTTTTTGTATAATTTTCTTTGCAATACGAGGGGGCATAGTGGTATAATAAGCACGTAACACAAAATATAGTATTTCAGTCTGAGAGACGCCTTATACAAAGAAATTTTACAGTTTTTCGGAGGATAGAGATGGCGGAAACATTCTTTTCGCAGCTTGACGATGAAACGCTTCGCGCGCTTTTAGGGCGGACCGCGCTGCGCGACGCCGCGCTCGTGCTGGCCGGACCGACCCTGCACATCGAGCGGTGCAGCGAATCTGCCGCACGGCTGACCGGCCTGCACCCGCTTGAGCGCATCGACCAGCTGTTAAGCGAAGCCACGGTGCACGCCTTGCAGGACTGTATTGAAAACAAACGTCCGCGCACCGTTTATGAGGAGCTGGACGGTGTGGAATACCGGCTCGAGCTGCTGCCGCACCGCGAGGGCGCGCTTTTGGCGTTCCTGCGCGACGACCGCGCGCAGTACGACGGCAGCCTGCGCGTGCTGCACATTAAGAACGCCCAGTTTATCGGCGCGATGCTGGCCGATATCGGGCAGGTAGAGGATCAGGCGCTTGCCCAACACATGCAGAACCAGTGTATGCGCATGCTCCGCGCCTTTGACCATTCGGATTTTCTGCACACGCCGTCCCAGCTTGAGCATCTTCGGCTGACCTGGGGCGACCTTGCCGGGCTTTGCCGCGAAGCGGCGGAGGCCGTGCGCAAAAAGACCGGCCGCAATATCGTTTTGCACGCGCCGGAGCGTTACCCGTTCCTGATGGAGCGGGATCTTATCAAGACCGCGCTGTATAACCTGCTGGCCAATGCTCTTCAGGTCACGCCTGAGGGCGAAGCGGTTGAGATTTTTTTGTCTCCCGATCCTGAGCACCCTACCGTCACCGTGGCCGACCGCGGCCCCGGGCTGGACGCCTCCCTGTTTGAGCGCCTGCTGGACGGCTGGCACCACACGGTCGGCTTCTATCAATATCTGGAACTTGCGCGCGGCGGCGTTTCGCTCGGCCTCGGCCTGCCCCTCATCGAACGAATCGCCTCGCTCCACTGCGGCCGGCTGCTGCTCTCGCCGCGCGACGGCGGCGGCAGCGAACTGCATTTTGTGCTTAGCCACCTGCCTGACGCGATGGCCGATAATAACCTGCACGCCCCGACCGTGATCGACAGCTATTCGGTCGAAGAGCTGGAGCTCTCTATTTTATGACGAATTTTGCGCCCCCCGCCAATCTATGGTATACTGTTTTGGAATACGGGGCCGGGCGCAGTTCGACCCAAAAGTTAGGAGACAGAATATGAAAAAGACAGTTTCCCTGCTGCTTGCCGCAGCCATGACAGTCAGCCTGGGCGCAACTGCGTTCGCCGCTGAGGACACCGCCCCCAAGCCGGACACCGATCAGACCGCGCCGACCTACACCCGTCCGGCGGACGTTTCCGGCTGGTATGCCGAGGCCGCTGACTACGTGCTGGAAAACAAGCTGATGGATACCGTTGAGATCGACGGCGCCGCCAGCTTCCAGCCGGACGCGTTCCTGAGCCGCCAGGCCATTGCCGAATGCATCTTCCGCGACGCGACCGCGCGCGACGTTGCCTCGGTCGATGGGGACGCCGGCATGTCCTTTAAGGAGCTGGCCGATTATGCCGATATCGACGAAACCTACCTGCCCGCCGCCTCGTTCTGCTACTACACCGGCATCATGGCGGGCGACAACGAGAAGAAGCTGCATCCCGATTCGATGATCTCCCGCGAGGAGCTGGCCGCCGTGCTGACCCGTTACTACAAGTACCTGGTCAAGACCGAAACCGACCTCGAGTCCGGCATGGCCATCAAGGAGTTCACCGACTACGCCGAGATCCAGACCTGGGCGCACGAAGAGCTCCAGTTCTGCGTGAACACCGGTATGCTCAAGGGCAATAAGGACGGTTCCTTTAACCCCAAGGGCAATGTGACCCGTGCCGAAATGGCGCAGATCCTCTTCAATCTGGAAAAGTCCTTTGTCGAAAAAGCTTATGACGGCCTCAAGCTGATCAGCAAGTAGGAAAGCAGCAAAAAACCGCGTTCCAATCGGAACGCGGTTTTCTTTTGTCCAAAATCAGTCCTTGTAAAACGCGGAGAAGCCCTTGTAAGCCATATAGAGGTCGAGCTTGGCGATCACCTCGAACGGCGCGTGCATGGACAGCACGGGCACGCCCGCGTCCACCGTGTCGATATTGCGGTTGGCAAGGTACATCGCCACCGTGCCGCCGCCGCCCTGGTCGACCTTTCCGAGCTGGCCGGTCTGCCAAATGACGTTCGCCTTGTCAAAAATGCAGCGGATGCGCGCCATCAGCTCGGCGGTCGCGTCCGACGTGCCCGACTTTCCACGCGCGCCCGTGTATTTCACCAGTGCAAAGCCGCAGTTTATCTTGGCGTCGTTTCGCTTTTCGGATACCTCGGGGAAATTGGGGTCAAAAGCGTTGCATACGTCGGCCGACAGGCAGACCGAGTTTTCCAAGCATTCCCCGGGAAGTACGTCCTGCGCGCGGCACAGGTCGTCCATCAGCGTATCGAACGCGCGGGACTGCATACCGGTCACGCCGTCCGACCCCGTCTCCTCCTTGTCCACCAGCAGGCAGACACAGGTGTGCGCGGGCGTGCCCTTGAGGTCGAGCATGGCGGTCGCCGCGGTGTAGGAGCATACGCGGTCGTCGTGCCCGTAAGCGCCGACGAATGAACGGTCGAACCCGATGTCGCACGCGTTCCACGCGGGCACACAGCACAGCTCGGCGGACAGGAAATCAGCTTCCACCATGCCGTATTCGCGGTTTAAGTGCTCCATGATCGCAAGCTTGACCTTTTCGGTGCACTTGTCGTCGCCGGTATCCGACGGCACGGAACCGATCAGCACGTTGAGCCCCTCGCCTTTCACGACCTCGGTCGCCTTTTTGCTCATCTGCTCGGTGGCGAGGTGGGGCAGCAGGTCAGTGATGACGAATTTCGGGTCGTCCGGCTTTGCGCCGACGCTGACCTCGACCTTTTTCACCTGCCCGTTATGGCACACGCAAACCACGCCGCGCAGTTCGAGCGGAATGGCCGTCCACTGGTATTTCTTGATGCCGCCGTAGTAGTGGGTCTTGAAATAGGCCATGCCGCCGTCCTCATAAAGCGGCACGGTGCGGATGTCGATGCGGGGCGCGTCCAGATGCGCGGCGGTCAGCCGCACACCCTCCCGAAGGCTCTTTTTGCCGATCACCGCGAGCGTGATCCCCTTGTTTCGGTTGACCTGATAAATCTTGTCGCCCGCTTTGAGCGTATCGTCCCGCGTCCACGCGCGAAAGCCCTTGCTCTCCGCGCGCTTCACCATTTCCTTTACCGCGTCGCGCTCGGTCTTGCCCGCGTCCAGAAATGCCTTATAGCCCTCGGCATAGGCCTGCATGGCGGTTTTGTCCGATTTGGTCAGGCGGTCAAAGCCGGTCTTCTTGTCGTAGAATAGCTGTTCGGATGTCATCAAATCAGTCTCCTTTTATGAGTTTTTCAAACAGCGCGCCACACGCCGCGCGTAAAGCCGCGGGTTCGCCGTTGTTTTCCAGAATATAATCGCACCGGGCGCGGTAGAACGCGTCGTCCGGCTGGGCGAGCACGCGCGCGCGCGCGTTTTCGGGCGAAAGCCCGTCCCGCGCCATGACGCGCGCGATGCGCGTTTCGCGCCCTGCCAGCACGCCGACCGTTTTGGCACAGAACGCGTCCGCGCCGGTTTCAAACAGCGTCGGCGCGTCGTACAGCACAAAGGGCGCGGATTTCTGCGCCTCGATCTCCGTGAGCGAGGCCGCACGGATATAGGGAAAGGTGATTTCGTTCAGCGTTTTCAGCTTTTCCAGGTCGGAAAAGACGATTTTGGCGAGCGCAGGGCGGTCGAGCGCGCCCGCTTCGTCCAAAACGCCGGGGAACGCTGCCTCGAGCGCATGCAGCATAACCCGGTTTTGCGCGCACAGGCCGCGGTAGACCGCGTCCGCGTCCACCCATCCCGCGCCGCGCTCTCGCAGAAACGCCGCCGCCGTTCCCTTTCCCGTGCCGCTGCCGCCGGTCAGGCCGATGATTTTCATAGTATGCACTTCCTCACCCGAAGCTATCCGCGGAAACCTCGACCACGCGGAAGCCCGCAGCCTTTTTGATGCGGTTTGCGACCGCAAGGCCAAGCCCGGCGTCGTCCGGGCACTGCGCCCAGATCGCCGTGACCTCGGTGTCGTCAAACGCGCGCAGGCTGTCGAACACCTCGCGCGCCTGCGTGGCAAGGTCGTCCGACCGGCCAAAGGAGATTTCGGTCAGCCCGGTGAACAACGGCGCGAACTCGTCGAAGCACAGCACCCCGTCGCCGGGGGCGGCGTGTTCCCGGATATACCGCGCCGTCCGCGCGGGGTCGCCGCGCACCGCGGTCACGGGCGCTTTTGGCGCGTAATGCCGGTATTTCATACCGGGGGCGGACACCCTCGTGTCGTCCCCGATTTTTTCATACAGCGCGCGGTCGACCTCGATCTCGCCCAGCACGGTCTCAATCTGCTCGAGCGTCACCCCGCCCGGGCGCAGCAGGCGCGGCTTTTCTCCCGCGAGCGAGACCACCGTCGATTCCACGCCCACGCCGCACGGCCCGCCGTCCAAAATGGCGGCGATTTTGCCGTCCATATCGCGCAAAACGTGCGCGGCGGTCGTGGTGGACGGCCTGCCCGACGTATTCGCCGACGGCGCCGCGAGCGGCACGCCCGCCGCGCGGATGAGCGCGCGCGCCAGCGGGTGCGACGGCAGGCGCACGCCGACCGTCGAAAGCCCCGCCGAAACCTCGTTTGGGATGCAGTCCGCCTTGGGCACGATGATCGTGAGCGGCCCCGGCCAGAACGCCCCCGCGAGATCTTTCGCCGCAGGGGGCACCGCCGGGCACAAGCTGTGGATCTGCTCGAAATCCGCGATGTGCACGATCAGCGGATTGTCCTGCGGCCGTCCCTTGGCGCGGAAGATTTTTGCCACCGCGTCCCCATCCAGCGCATTTGCCGCAAGGCCGTAGACCGTTTCCGTGGGCATACCCACCACTTTACCCGCTTTCAGCAGGGATGCGGCGGTATTAAGCGCATTTTTATCTTTTTGTGGGGAAAGCATTTCTGTTTTCATGGCATTCACGCTTTCTATATGGTGAATCTATTCTAATTATTCTGCATTTGCAGCTTTTCCGCGGTGTCGGCGGCAATCAGCGCGTCAAGCACCTCGTCCAACTCGCCGTCCATGAACTGGTCGAGTTTGTAAAGCGTCAGCTTGATACGATGGTCGGAAACGCGGTTTTCCGGGAAATTATAGGTGCGGATGCGCTCCGAACGGTCGCCCGTGCCGACCTGGCTTTTGCGGTCGGCCGCGATGGCGGCGTTCTGCTTTTCCACCTCGGCCTCATATAGGCGTGAGCGAAGCACGCGCATGGCCTTATCCTTATTCTTGTGCTGGCTGCGCTCGTCTTGGCACTCGACGACTGTGTTCGTCGGGATATGCGTGATGCGGATGGCGGAAGACGTTTTGTTGATGTGCTGGCCGCCCGCGCCGGACGAGCGGAACGTGTCGATACGCAGATCGTTCGGGTCGAGGTAGAAATCGACCTCCTCGGCTTCGGGCAGCACGGCGACGGTCACGGTCGAGGTGTGCACGCGGCCCTGGCTTTCGGTCTCGGGCACGCGCTGGACGCGGTGCACGCCGCTCTCGAATTTCAGGCGGGAATACACCCGGTCGCCCGCCACGCGGAACACGATTTCCTTATAGCCGCCAAGCTCGGTGGCGTTTTCGCTCATGATCTCGGTTTCCCAGCCGCGCGACGCGGCGTACATACTGTACATGCGGAACAGCGAGCCCGCGAACAGCGCCGATTCCTCGCCGCCCGCCCCGCCGCGGATTTCCACGAAGATGTTTTTCTCGTCGTTCGGGTCCTTTGGAAGCAGCAGGATCTTCAGCTCGCCCTCCAGCCGCGCGGCGTCGGCCTTGGCCGTGCGCAGCTCGTCCTGCGCCAGTTCTTTCATGTCCGGGTCGGAGAGCAGCTCGGTGGCCTCCTCCATCGCCGCGTTCGCGCGCTCCCACGCGCGGTAGGCCGTGACGATGGGTTCGAGATCGCCCCGCTCGCGAAGCAGCTTGGCCGCGCGGGCGGGGTCGTCGTACAGCCCCGGCTCGGAGAGGCGGGCTTCCAGCTCGTCCAGCCGCGCGCACAGCGCTTTCACTTTTTCAAACATGCCGTTCCCTCCTTTGCCTCACCACCAGCGGCCGCTGAGCATCAGCCCCAAAATCGAGCAGTATTCCCGGCAGCGCACCGCCACCCACTGCCCCGGATAGGGCGTGGGCGCGGGGATGCCGAGCGCGTCCAGCCCCGCGTTTTTCATCAGCACGCGCGCGCGGGCGACGTGATAATCGTTCGTGATAACCGCAGCCCGGTCGCCCGGCGAGAGAAACTCCCGCGCATTGCGGATATTCTCTATGGTATTGTTGGATTTGTCCTCTTTGAGCAGGCGGCCGGGCGCGACGCCCCTCGCGACCATATAATCATACATCGCATCGGCCTCGGCGCGCGGCTCGTTTGCGCCCTGCCCGCCGCACAGGATGGCTTTTGCATCCGGATGCGCCACCAAAAATTCGATGGCGGTATCACACCGCGCGGCCAGCGCGGCGGACGGCCGCCCGTCCGGATTGACCAGCGCCCCCAGCACAAGCGCATAGTCCGCGTTTTCAGCCTGTGGATCGGCGTGCATTCCGCCGCCGATGACAAAAAGCTGGATATATGCAAACGACGCGACAAACAGCCCGAACAGCACGCGCCCGACGTTCGCCAGCACGCGGCAGGTCTTGTGTTTCTCCCGGTTTCCCAGCATCAGCCATTCGCCCGCGCAGCCGATGGCGAGCGCGAGGAAGAACACCCCGCCGAACCGCGCCGGCGCAAAGGGGAGCTGCGCCAGCCCGCCCGCCGCAAACAGCCCGGCAAGAGCCAGCCAAATTTTCCGTTCCATCACGATTGCAGTTCCTCCAATTCGGCGGCCACGGCCTCCCATTCGTCCATTTTGGCGGCGAGCAGCTCGTCGCACGCTTCCTTTTCCGCCATCAGCTCCAAAAGCCGCGCCGAATCGGACGACGCTTCAATCATATCGTGTTCCAGCTCGCCCGCGCGCGCCTCCTGCTGGGCGATCTCGCGTTCGAGCACCGAAAGTTGCTTTTGCAGGTTTTTGGTGCCGCCCGTCCTGCGCGGCTTTTCAGGCGGGGCGGGCACGTCGTCCAGCGTCGGGGCTTCGCGCTTTTTGCGCGTGGGCTGCACCAGCTCGGACCGTTCGGGCAAAATCCCTTTTTCACGGAATTTTAAAAACTCTGAATAGCTGCCCAAAAAGTCGGTCAGCACGCCGTTTTCGAGATAGAGCACGCGCGTGGCAAACCGCTCGACGAAATAACGGTCGTGCGAGACGAACAGCAGCGTGCCGTCGAACGCCTCGACCGCGGCCTCGATCCATTCGCGCGAGGCGAGGTCGAGGTGGTTGGTCGGTTCGTCTAGGATGAGCAGGTTCAGCGGGTCATACATGAGTTCGCACAGCCGCAGGCGGCTCTTTTCGCCGCCCGACAGCATTTTGACCGTCTTCATCTGCGTTTCGCCCGGGAACTGGAACGCGCCCAGCCGGTTGCGCGCGACCTGCATGGTCACATTCTTGTCGTAAATGAGTGTGTCGATCAGGTTGCGGTGCTCGTTGGGGAAGTACACCTGCTGCGGCAGATAGGCCGGTTTGAGGCCGGCACCCTTGCGGATCACGCCCTCCTCGGGCTCCTCCTCGCCGAGCAGAATCTTCAAAAGCGTGGTCTTGCCCGCGCCGTTTGGCCCCAGTATGGCCACCTTTTCCCGGTTTCGGATGTTAAACGACACATGGTCGAGCACGGTGCGCCCGCCGTAGATCTTGGTGATATCGCGCACCTTGAGCACCTCTTCGGTCTCATAGTTCGGGTCGCCAAAGGTTACGGTCATCGTCTTGTCGGTCTTGGGCCGGTCGGTGACCGTCATGCGCCCGATGCGCTTTTCGATCGAGGCCGCGCGCTTGGCAAGGTGCTCGGTGCCGTGCTCGTGCATCTTGCGGGCGACCGCCTCGAGCCGTTTTTTCTCGGCCAACTCGTGCTCATGGTGCTTCAGCTGCTCCTCGCGGCGGCGTTCGCGCTCGACCGCGTAAAACGAATAGTTGCCCGCGTAAAACTCGGCCGTGCAGTCGTGCAGCTCGATGATGCGGTCGCAGCACTGGTCGAGGAACCAACGGTCGTGCGAAATGGTCAGCACGGTGCCGCGGTAGTTTTCCAGATATTCGCCCAGCCAATTCACCGCGTCCATATCAAGGTGGTTGGTCGGCTCGTCAAGCAGCAGGATGTCGGTCTTTTCCAAGATGATGCGCGCGAGGTTGATGCGCGTCTTTTCTCCGCCCGACAGCAGCGCGAACTTCTGCCCGCGCATCTCCCGGGGAATGTCCAGGCCGTTGCAGACCCGGTCGAGCTCAAAATCGCGGTTGTAGCCGCCAAGCGCGTCGAGACGGGCTTCTAGCGCGGCGTAGCGCTTTAAAAGCGCGGTATCGTCCGGCCGGTGCGCCATTTCAGCGGCCAGCCCCTGCAAAGCGGCGATGACCTCGTCCGATTCGGCAAACGCCAACCGCAGTACGTCGTCCACCGTGGCGTTCGCCGGGAAATCGGGCATCTGGTCGATCACGCCCGCCGTGCGCCCCGTTCCCAGCGACACGCTGCCGCCGTCGTAGGGCAGGCGGCCGGTCAGGATGTTGAGGAGCGTCGTCTTGCCCGTGCCGTTCGCGCCCAGAATGGCGACCTTTTCGCCCGGCTGGATATCAAACGAAATGTCCTGTAAAATCAGGCGGTCGCCGTAGTATTTGGTTAAATTCTGTACCGAAATGTCGGCCACAAAAGCGGCCCCCTTTCTATTGCAATATGCGAAAAAGAGGGGAAGACGTGTCGTCCTCCCCCGTTGTATGTTAGAATCTCATCAGCGGAATCTGGTGCGGCTCGGCCTCGCCCTCGGGCAGCAGCATGGCCGCCATATCGGGGCGCGCGGTCTCAATGAAGTTGACGCCGCTCTGGATCATCCGCGCAAGCTGATCCATATTTTCCGTGGGCAGGCTCATGGTAAACAGCCCCGCGCGCTTGCAGGCTGCGAGCAGCGGCGCGGTCAGATCGTTTGCCGAGGCGCGCAGGCCGAACAGCCCGGTGGTCTGCGCGGCGTTCACCAGCGCGCCGATATTATCGGGCAGCGCGGGCAGCTCGCCCATGATGTGCAAATCGGGGTTGGCGACCGCGAGGCGCGCCGCCTCAACCAGCCCCAGACCGACGAAGATAGCCTCGTCCAGATATTCGGCGTGGCGCAGCGTCATGCGGAGCTGGGGGAGCAGGGTCTGGTTATGTACTGTAATGGCGATCTTGGCGTGGCAGGTCTTGGCAAGCTCGATGGCTTGCCCTGCCGGCACGAGCTGCGGGCAGGCCTGATGCAGCTCGGTGTAGCTGTAATCGCTGATGCTCATCTGTGTGCCGTCCTGCGCGGCGCAGTACCCATCTGAGGACAGCACCGCGATGCCGTCCGCCGTCATATCGACTGAGAGGCAGCAGCCCTTTGCACCCTCCTCGCTGCCCGCGAGAATGGATTCGAGGCCGTCCCGGTCGGTCCCCATGCAGCCTACGGACGACAGGACGAAAATATCCTTATTGGTATAATACATATACCATTCCTCTTTCCTTATACGGTTTCGGGCGCCTCGTAGGTTTCGCCGTGGGTGTCCACAGAGACCTTTTTCATGCGTTGCTCGCTGCGCGGGCGGTCGTTCCAGTCGCGCGGGGTGTTGACGATCTGGTCGACCACGTCCATGCCCTCGGTCACCATGCCAAAGGAGGCATACTGGCCGTCCAGATGGGGCGAATCCTCGGTCATGATGAAAAACTGGCTGCCGGCCGAGTTCGGATCCATCGTGCGCGCCATGGAAAGCACGCCGCGCGAATGCACCAGATCGTTCTGGAACCCGTTTCCGGTGAACTCTCCCTTGATGCAGTAATCTGGGCCGCCCATGCCGGTGCCGTCCGGGTCGCCGCCCTGAACCATAAAGCCCGGGATGACGCGGTGGAAGATCGTGCCGTCATAAAAGCCCTTCTGTGCAAGCGAAATAAAATTGCGCACCGTGTTCGGCGCGACTTCCGGATATAACTCGGCGCGGATGACGCCGCCCTGTTCCATTTCAATCGTAACGATCGGATTCATGATTGTATCCACTCCATATTCCCGCAATAGCTGCGTATATTCACTACTATTGTAGCAAACTCCACGCAAAACAGCAAGACATGTTTCCATAATGAAACCCCCTCATGCCGCATCCTGCAAAAAAATTATGGCATTTTCCATAGCGGGTTGGGGATAAATCTGTGTATAAAGTGGATAACTTTTTGTATTGACCGCTTGCAGATGGCTAAGTACGGTCATTATTTGTTTACAATTTGTAATATTGTGCGAAAGGGAAAGAAAAATACGCATAACAAAAACCATCCCGCGGCACACTTTGTTTGCAGGCAATCCTGCAGGAGAGGAGAATTTTCGTGGCAGACGATATGCAAACGATCGACGCGCCGGAGGAAAACAGCATTGCGCAGACCGGGTCGGTGACGGCCAAGACCTCGCGCGGCACGGTGCACTGCATCACGATCATCGGGCAGATCGAGGGGCACATGGAGCTGCCCCAGCAGAATAAAACCACCAAATACGAGCACTTGATCCCGCAGATCACGGCGGTAGAGCAGGCGGAGGACATCGACGGTATGCTCATCCTGCTCAACACGGTCGGCGGCGACGTTGAGGCCGGCCTTGCCATCGCTGAGCTGATCGCGGGCATGGAGAAGCCGACCGTGTCGCTCGTGCTGGGCGGCGGGCATTCGATCGGCGTGCCGCTCGCGGTGGCGGCGAAAAAGAGCTTTATCGCGGAATCCGCCGCCATGACCATCCATCCTGTGCGCATGAATGGGACGATCATTGCAGTGCCGCAGGCGTTTGAGTATTTGGCGAAAATCCAGGAGCGGATCGTCGATTTCATCACTTCGCATTCCAAGATCAGCGCGGATACGCTCAAAAACCTGATGCGCGAAACCGGCCAGCTCACCGCTGATATCGGCACGGTGATTTCGGGGCAGCAGGCGGTCGAAAGCGGCCTCATTGACGAGGTCGGCACGCTCAAGGACGCGCTCGCCGCACTCTATGATATGATACAAAAACCGCAGGCTTGACCTGCGGTTTTTTCCGTTTGGACGCGATAAAGGCCCCACCTACTGGCAGGGCCCTTACTGCTTTTTTTGAATCATTCTGTTGTTCCTTTTTAGTTTTTGGGAAATGATTTTTACTTTTCTGCAATCTATCCTAACGTTCGCGGAGCTGCCCGGCTGCGGTTCTCATGATAATCAACGTCTGTTTCTTACCTTTCTCACATTCGGGAACTCTATATCAAGTTTGCTTTGATGTTGGATGCGTCTTTTCTGGCGGGTCGATTTTGTTTCCTGCCGGCCACCCGAATCACTGGAGCTTTGATATCATCGCCGCAATGCATGGTTCGCTGTGCTGCGCCATACTCATCAGTATGCCCATCGGCCTACGGACGCGCACGGGTTTTTGATGGTTTTGCAGGCTTGGTTATTTTTTGATTCGCCAACGCACCACTTTCAGGTTCTTTCATGCTTCGGACTTTTTTCACTGCCGTTTGCTTTGCATTGTTCTCGCCTATACGATGACGGGCATTTTTTCATGAGGACTAACTTCCTCAAAGCTGCCGTTGTGGAAGAATCGTTAGAAAGCCGGCATGTCCGATTTTTCTGGAACTCGCTTCAATGTTCTGTTATCACCTTTATCGTTTCGGTTTTTACAGCGCCGCGGCGAGCCCCGCGAACAGGTAGGATGCTTCTTCAGATACCATTGGACCCACCCCTTTCGGTTCTTGTTCCAGTTTGTTTCCCAGAAAATAAGCGCCGGGTTTTCGCCTTTCCCAAAGCCCCTGCTTTGGTGTGGGTGTTTGCCCTTCTTCTTTTCTGTGACATCATAATATCATCTATTGTGCACAAGGTCAAGCGTTCATTTGCGTTTTTTTATGAGTATAATCACCAAAAAATAAGGCCTATTTTCATCCATTTGCATCTTTGCAAGCGGTGTCCCATTTGGTATAATAGTCATGTTGGGGCTTTGCGCCCCTTTTTTAAGGAGGACCCATAAAAATGGATATTTTTAACTTCTATATGCCAACCCGCCTGTTTTTTGGCCAAGGTGCGGTGAAAAAGCTCGCGCGCGCCAAGCTGCCCGCAGGAAAAGGGCTTATCATTACCGGCGGCACTTCTACCACGCGCCTCGGCTATGTGGATAAAGTGGCCGGCGCGCTGCGCGAAGGCGGACACGAGACCATCGTCTATAATAAGGTACAGCCCAATCCGACCATTGAGGGCGTGCGCGAGTGCGCCGCGCTCTGCCGGGCGGAGGGATGCACGTTCGTCGCCGGGCTGGGCGGCGGCTCTTCCATCGACACGGCCAAGGCGGTCGCCATCATGGCCACGAACGAGGGCGACTGGTGGGATTACATCCATGGCGGCACGGGTAAGGGCCAGCGGATAAAGAACGACGGCCTGCCGCTCATCGCTATCCCGACGACCGCGGGCACGGGCACCGAGGCCGACCCGTGGACGGTCGTGACCAATGGCGAGGAGAAGATCGGCGGCGGCGGGGATAAATGCTTCCCCACCATTTCGGTGGTCGACCCCGGTTTTATGATGACCGTCCCCCCGCACCTGACCGCCTACCAGGGCTTTGACGCGCTGTTCCACGCCTGCGAGGGCTATATCGCCACGTGCGCGAGCCCGGTCAGCGAAATGTTTTCGCTCAAGGCGGTCGAGCTCATTGCGGGCGCGCTGCCCGAAGCCGTGCACAACGGCGGCAACGCGGACGCCCGCGCCGACGTCGCGCTCGGGTCGACGCTCGCCGGATTTGTCGAAACGCTGTCGAGCTGCACGGGCGAGCACGCCATCGAGCACGCGCTCTCGGCCTACCATCCCGCCCTGCCGCACGGCGCGGGGCTGATTATGATTTCCGAAGCATATTGGAAACGCTTTTTTGCGTCCAGCGGGGAACGCCTGACCGCGCTCTCGCGCGCCATGGGCAAAAAGGACGCGGCGGCCCCCGAAGACTTCATTGCCTGCCTGCAATCGCTGCGCAAGGCGTGCGACGTGCAGACGCTGCGCATGTCGGGCTACGGCATCGAGCCTTCGGACTTCGGCAAGATCGCGGACAACGCGCAAAGCACCATGGGAAACCTGTTCCGGCTTGACCCGCGCCCGCTATCGCGCGAGGATATCATGGAAATTTTAGCGGAAAGCTACCAGTAAACGCGCGGGGGGGACAAACTTTTGAAACATATTCTGATGCTGGCTACCGGGGGAACAATCGCCAGCCGCCAGACCGGGCACGGCCTTGCCCCGTCACTCACCGGGGAGGAGCTGCTTGAGTTTCTGCCCGCACTGGCTAAAATTTGCAAGGTCGTGGTCGATAATCCGATGAGCGTCGATTCAACCGACATGTGCGCGGCAGACCGTATGAAGCTCGCCCATACCATCTGGCAGAACTACGACCGGTATGACGGCTTTGTCATCGCGCACGGCACGGACACGCTTTCCTATACCGCCGCGCTTTTGTACCATGTGCTGCGCAATCTCAATAAGCCCGTTATCCTCACCGGCTCGCAAAAGCCGATGGGCGAGCCTGATTCGGACGCCGAACGCAATCTTTTAGACGCGTTCCGCGTGGCGTGCGCGGGCTATGTCGGCGTGGCCGCCGTGCTGCACGGCAAGGTCATCCGCGGCAACCATGTGGTCAAGGTGCACACAACAGCGGTGGACGCGTTCCAGTCGGTGGGCGCGCCGCTCGCCGGCACGGTGGACGAACAGGGCAACGTGCGGCTGAAGATCGTTCCGCTTCTCGGCGGCGAGCCGTATTTTGTCGAAACGGTCGATCCCAAGATCGTACTGATGAAGCTTGTGCCCGACCTCGACCCGACCATCATCGATTTTCTCAGCCGCTATCCCAAGGTCATTATCGAGGGCTTTGGTTCGGGCGGCATCCCGACACGGCTGGAAAAGGTGGTGCAGAAGCTCATCATGAGCGGCACCAAGGTCTATCTCACCAGCCAGTGCATGGAGGGCGAGACCAACCTGCACAAATATGAGGTCGGCCGTCGCGCCGAGGCCATCGGCGCGATCTCCCTCGGCCACAGGACGACCGAGGACGCCATCGCGGCCATCATGTGTGGAGAAATTTGAATCTTCTGCTATAAAACGGCTCCTTTCTGTGCATACTGCTTTCACAGAAAGGAGTTGTTTTTGCATGGAAGTCAAAATCGACCGGGACGGCTGCATCGCCTGCGGCCTGTGTGAGAGCACCTGCCCCGAGGTGTTCCGCATCGCGGAGGACGGTCTGGCTGAAGTATACCACCAGCCGGACGCGTCGCAGGAGACCGGCGCACAGGAGGCGGCCAACGGCTGCCCGGTTTCGGTCATCCATACTGAGGCGTAATTTAAAAAGAGAGCGGACGATCGTCCGCTCTCTTTTCTTATCCTTATAAAAAGGGCTTATAAAATAGCAGATACCCCAGCGCCGCAACAGCCGCGGCCGTTGCCGCATACAGCGGCTTGCTTTTGGCTTTTCGGAAAAACAGCAGACCGAACGCCACACCTCCCGCCAGATCAAATAGTAGCTGGAACAAATAGGTTCGGTTTGCAAAGAAGAAAACCGCCATTCCGATCGTTTCCGCGGCCAGCCCGCCGACCGGCAGGGCGTACAATACGCTGTTTAGCGCGCTGTCCCGGTTCCAGAAATACAGCACAAAGCTGATGGCGGCGCACGCCAACGCCAGCAGGGTGTAGAGCAGAAACAGGTTTGTCTGAAAGCCCTCGTCCGCGCGGTTTGGCGCGAAAAATCGGTATAGGTATTTCAGGCCGTAAAACCCGATGTTCATGCAGAATAAGTACACAAAAACGCGCGCCGCCGCGTTTCCGTTCGACGAGCTGCTGCAGATCACCAGCGTGACCGTGACCATCCAAAAGCCGAACAGTGTGGCAATCGACTGGAAACCCCAAATGGAATCCGCCGGTAAAAAATCGGTCAAACGGGTCAAAATACCCGCCAGCAGACCGAAAATCACCATCCAAAGGTACGGCTGCGCGTTGTTTTTCAGTTTATGTTTTTCCATTTTCCTTTTACTCTTTCCGCTCGATATTTTCCTTGTAAAAGCTGTCGAACAGATGCATCATCAGCCCGCGGCCCTCTTTTTTGCCGCGCACATATTTGAAACAGGAAACCGCTGTGATCAGTCCGCCGAGCGCGCACACAATCATATCCTGCATGGTGTCTCCCACGCCGGTCGCCGCGACCTGCTGCGGGTCTGCGCCCGAAAAGGAGACAAAATACTCCCAAAACTCCCAGATGGCTGCCGTCCACACGGCGAACATCCATGAAAACGCCGAAGCGTTGAACGCATCCGCCGGGTCTAGGCGGCGGCCGGGCTTTTTATAAAAGTAGATAATCATGCCGAGCGTGGCAAATAGGAAGCCCGAAAGAAAATGCAGGATCTTATCCCACGGCGGGATCAGCTCGTAACCGCCAAACAGGCTGGCAAACGGCACCGCAGACAAAACGAAAAGGTTCAGGACAATCTCGAGCAGCGGCACCCGGCGGAGGTGCAGCACCCGGTACACCAAAAATGGTACGATCGGCAGCAAAAAAGCCGCCGCCGCCAGCAGGATAGTATACAGTTCCGCGCCTTGCCGAAGCGCATAGATGGCCGCGCACAGCGTGAATCCATAATATATAATCAATACGATGTGGCTCAGCCGCTTTTGTTTTTCCATATTTCCCGCCTCTTATTTGTATTTTTGATATTCCCCGACCGCCAGCTCGTCACATCGGTTGTTATGCGGGTTATCGGCATGGCCTTTCACCCAATGGAATGTGACCGTGTGTTTGTCCAATAAATCAAGCAGCCGTCCCCACAACTCTGGGTTTTTAGCGGGTTTTTTGTCTCCTTTGACCCACCCTTTGGCGCGCCAGCTCTTCGCCCAGCCTTTTGTGATGCCGTCCACCACATATTTGCTATCCGAATATAAATCGACCGCACACGGTTCGGAGAGCGCCTCGAGCGCCGAAATGACGCCCAGCAGCTCCATGCGGTTATTGGTCGTTTCGCGTTCGGAGCCGGAAAGCTCCTTTTCATATTTTCCGTACTGCAAAATCGCACCCCAGCCGCCCGGACCCGGATTGCCTGAACAGGCACCGTCGGTATAAATCGTAACTTTTTTCATAGTGTCTCCCAAATGGTTTTTTCTTATTATAGCATATTAGTCTTGTAAGCCCAATAAGTAATCGGTGGATACCTTATAATATTCCGATAATAAAACAATAAAATGTGCGGGGATTTCTCTTTTTCCGCTTTCATATAGCTGATATTGTGGCTGTGTAATGCCTAAATACTGTGAAATTTGCTTTTGAGTTAAATCTTTATCTTCTCGTAAATCGCGAAGCCTTTTGTAATACATACCATCACCTCACCTTTATTCTAAATTATATTCGTTTGAATGTATTGACTTTATATTCAAACGAATATAAAATAGAGGAAAGGAGGTTATTTGATATGAATGAACAAACCTGCGAAAACTGTAAGTATTTTTATCAGCACTACGTCAAACTGCCGAAACGCTTTACTACTGCAAACTGTGGGCATTGTGTATATCCACGCATGAAAAAACGAACTCCCGATAATCCCGCGTGCGAGTATTTTTGTGCTAAAATCGATAAACTGTAAAGTATGCCGCCTGCGGGCGGCGGGGACGGCGCGCCTGCCCGGCGCGGGACACAAAGGGACAAGACACCTACGGTTTCTTGCCCCTCTGTGGACTCCCGATCTTCCCTCCGGTAGTATTTCACGCGTTAGCCGCGCCATTGCTTCACGCAGTACCTTCTTTTCCTGGAGGAAAGCGGGGAACGGGGTGCAGATGGTTACTTGACTCTGTCCGAGGCGCCGCCGTGCTGGCGTGAGCCGACGGGAGAACCCCGAGGCGCGTCGCGCCGCCTTGGATAGAGCCAAATCGTTCATACGCCCGCATCCCCGCAATTCTCCGCTGCTGCAAAGTATTGCTTGAGGTTTTGGCGCGGGTAGCGCCGCGAACCGTTCTCTAAAAGAAAAAGGCCAGCCTCACGGCTGGCCTTTTTATATTTATTCTTCCTCAGAAACGGTTTCTTCTTCCTCTTCCTTGCTGGTGCGCGCGATCGAGATGACCTTCACGTCCTCCCCGGTGCGCATGACGATAACGCCTTGTCTGCCTCGCCCACACTCGCGGATATCCTCGACCGGCGTGCGGATAATAACGCCATCGTCGGTAATGATCATCACGTCGTTGTCCGCGTCTACAATGGACAAGCCGGCAATCAACCCGGTCTTCTGTGTCAGCCCGTGCAGCGTGATGCCGTTGCCGCCGCGGTGGTGCACCGTGTATTCTTCAACCGGCGTTCGCTTGCCAAAGCCGTTTTCCGTGATGGTGAGCACCTGCGCGCCCGCGCGCGCCCGTCCCGCGCCGACGACAAAATCGCCCTCGGCCAGACGGATACCGCGCACGCCTGTCGCCGCGCGTCCCATCGCGCGCACTTCCTTTTCATCGAAGCACATTGCGCGTCCCTGATGCGTGGCGATGAGGATATTCTGCTCCCCGTCGGTCAGCCGTACATCGACAAGCGCGTCATCCTCACCCAGATTGAGCGCACGAAGCCCCGCCCGGCGGATGTTTTTCAAATCGCTCAGCACAATGCGCTTGGCAACGCCCCGCTTTGTGACAAAGAACAGGAATTTATCGTCCGCAAACTCCTGGATCGGGAACATCGCCGTCACCTTTTCCTCCGGGTCGAGCTCGAGCAGGTTTACAATGTTCATGCCCTTGGCGCTGCGGCCGGTCTCCGGAATTTGATAGCCCTTCAGCTTGTACACCTTGCCCTGGTCGGTAAAGAACAGGATGGTATCATGCGTCGAAGCGGTAAAGATGTTCTTGGCAAAATCCTCCTCGCGGGTCGACATGGCCGAAACGCCGCGCCCGCCGCGCTTTTGCGAGCGGTACACCGAGGTGGGCTGACGCTTGATGTAGCCAAAATGGGTGAGCGTATAGGCGCAGTCCTGCTCTTCGATCAGGTCTTCAATATCAATCTCGTCGGCCACGTTTGCAATCTCGGTCTTGCGCTCGTCGCCGTATTTAGCCTTGATTTCGGCAAGCTCTTGCTTTACAACATCCAAAATCGTCTCATCCGACGACAAAATGCGCTCAAATTCGTGAATGCGGCCCTCAATCTCATTATATTCCTCGTTGAGCTTTGCCTGCTCCAGGCCGGACAGCCGTCCCAGACGCATGTCCACAATGGCCTGCGCCTGCTCCTCGTCCAGATGAAATTCAAAATGGTCAGAGCCGTCCACAATGCCCAAAAGCGCGACCTGGTCTACCCAGAACGGCTCGAGCGTCAGGTTTACCTTGGCCTCGGCCTCGGTCTTGGAAGCGCGGATGATGGCGATGATGCGGTCAATATTGTCCCCATCGGTCGCGACCTTGAGACCCTCCAGAATATGCGCGCGCTCCTGCGCCTTGCGCAGGTCAAAACGCGTGCGGCGCTCTATGACGCTCTTCTGGAACACGATATACTGATCGATGATCTGCCGCAGCGACAGGAAGCGCGGCTGCACCTTATCCGGTCCGCCGCCCGGAATGGGCACAAGCGCCAGATGGATCATCGAGCAGGTATCCTGCAATTGCGTATAGTTATAAAGCTGGTTCAAAATGACCTGCGCGTTCACATCGCGCCGCACCTCGACCACGATGCGCATACCCTCGCGGGAGGATTCATCGCGCAGAGCGGTGATGCCGTCCACACGCTTGTCCTTGACAAGGTTTGCGATCGATTCGACCAGCCGCGCCTTGTTGACCATATACGGGATCTCGGTGACGACAATACGGCTCTTGCCGTTTTCCATCTCCTCGATCTCGCAGCGCGCGCGCACCTTGATCTTGCCGCGCCCGGTCAGGTAGGCCTGACGGATGCCCGAACGCCCCATAATGATGCCGCCGGTCGGGAAATCGGGGCCTTTGATGAACTGGCAGATCTCGTCAAGCTCGGCCTCAGGGTGGTCGATCACATAGCAGACGCCGTCGATCACCTCGGTCAGGTTATGCGGCGGGATATTGGTCGCCATGCCGACCGCGATGCCCGAAGAACCGTTTACCAGCAGCGTCGGGATGCGGGAGGGCAGCACAAGCGGCTCCTTGCGGTCGTCGTCAAAGTTGGGACCGAAATCGACCGTGTCCTTCTTAATGTCCGCGAGCAGCACGTTGGAAATCTTGGCCATGCGCGCCTCGGTGTAACGGTAAGCCGCCGGGGGGTCGCCGTCGACCGAGCCGAAGTTGCCATGGCCGTCGATCAGCGGATAGCGCAGCGAAAAGGGCTGCGCCATGCGCACGAGCGCGTCATAAACGGACGCGTCGCCGTGCGGATGGTACCGGCCGAGCACGTTGCCGACTGTAGTAGCCGATTTACGGTAGGGCTTGTCCGAGGTCAGGCCGTCCTCATACATGGCGTACAAAATGCGGCGGTGGACAGGCTTTAAGCCGTCGCGCACATCGGGCAGCGCGCGGCCGACAATGACGCTCATCGCGTAATCGATATAGCTTTTACGCATTTCCCGGTCAAGGTCGACCTGGATGATTTTTTGATCTTGGTATTCCTGACTCATTCTTTGCCTCCAAATAGGTTGGCTTTTTTATATATCGAGGTTATTGACGTTCTTCGCATTGCGCTCGATGAAAGCGCGGCGCGGCTCTACTTTCTCTCCCATGAGCAGAGAAAACGTCTCGTCCGCCGCGGCCGCGTCCTCTAAGGTCACCTGCAACAGCGTCCGGCGCGTCGGGTCCATGGTGGTCTCCCAAAGCTGGTTGGGGTCCATCTCGCCGAGGCCCTTATAACGCTGGATGCGGACATTGTCGCCCATTTCCATCATGCAGTCGCGCTGCTGTTCCTCGGTATAGGTGTAGCGCACGTCCTTGCCCTTTTCGTTCTTATAGAGCGGCGGCTGCGCGATATATACATGCCCCTCTTCTATCAGCGGGCGCATAAAGCGGAAGAAGAAGGTCAAAAGGAGCGTCCGGATATGCGAGCCGTCCACGTCGGCATCCGCCATCAGGATGATCTTGCCGTAGCGCAGCTTGGAGGTGTCAAAATCGTCGCCAAAGCCCGCGCCGAACGCGGTGATCATCGGCACCAGCTTCTCGTTGCCGTAAACGCGGTCAAGCCGCGCTTTTTCGACGTTCAGCATCTTGCCCCAAAGCGGCAGGATGGCCTGATATTTGCGGTCGCGGCCCTCCTTGGCCGAGCCGCCCGCCGAATCGCCCTCGACGATGTAGATTTCAGTATAGGTGGGGTCCTTTTCCTGGCAGTCCGCCAGCTTTCCGGGGAGGGAAGCCCCGTCGAGCGCGGACTTGCGGCGCGTCATGTCGCGCGCCTTTTTCGCGGCTTCGCGCGCGCGCGCCGCGGCCTGCGCCTTATCGATGATGGTGCGCGCGACCGCCGGGTTTTCCTCAAAGAAAGTCATCAGCTTGTCGCCCATCATGGTTTCGACAAGCGTGCGCATATCGCTGTTGCCCAGCTTGGTCTTGGTCTGCCCCTCGAACTGCGCCTCTTGCAGCTTTACCGAAATGATCGCGGTCAGCCCCTCGCGCGCGTCCTCGCCCTTAAAGGACTCGTTTTCTTTGAGAAGATTAAATTTATGCCCGTAATCGTTGAGTACGCGGGTCAGCGCGGCTTTAAAGCCGGTCTCGTGCGTGCCGCCCTCAGTGGTGTTGATATTATTTGCGAACGACAGCATGGTCTCCGAATAAGAATCGGTATACTGCATGGCGACCTCGGCCATCGAGCCCTCGCGGCTGCCCTCCATGTAGATGACCTCGTCGTGCAGCGGGGTCTTGGTTCGGTTTAAGTGCTGCACAAACTGACGGATACCGCCCTCATAAAACATGGCCTCTTCGTTGACCTCGTCGTCCCGCTCATCGCGCAGCGTGATCTTGATGCCCGCGTTCAGAAACGCCTGGTCGCGAAGCCGCTTTTCGAGGATTTCATAATCAAACTCGGTCGTCTCGAAAATCTCGGGGTCGGCGTGGAAGCGGATGGTCGTGCCCGTTTCGCTCTGATAGGGCACGGACTGCATCTTCTGCACGGTCAGCCCGCGCTCAAAGCGCATGGTGTGCTTCTGTTCGCCGTCGCGCACCTCGGCCTCCATCCAGTCGGACAGGGCGTTTACGACAGACGAGCCCACGCCGTGCAGGCCGCCCGAAACCTTATAGCCCGCGCCGTCGAACTTGCCACCGGCGTGCAGCACGGTCAAAACGACCTCAAGCGTCGGAATGCCCATCTGCGGATGGATACCGCACGGGATACCGCGGCCGTTGTCCTCGACGCGGACGATATCGCCCTTTTCGATCGTCACCTCGATATGCGTGCAGTAGCCCGCGAGCGCCTCATCGATCGAGTTGTCGACAATCTCATAAACCAGATGGTGCAGGCCGGTCGCCGAGGTCGAGCCGATGTACATGCCCGGACGCTTGCGCACCGCCTCCAGCCCCTCCAGCACCTGGATCTGGCTTTCGTCATACGTTTCGGTGACGCGCAGGTCGAGCATTTCGTCCTTGATTTCTTCACTCATAGGTTCAAAGTTCCTTTCCAGGTTATACGGCAAAGCCTTTTTCCGCGCGGCGCTGTAACGCCTGCGGGGAAAGCCCCGTCAGATACAAGTATTCTCCGAGCGGAGAGACGCATAAAACGCCCGCGCGCGGCAAATCCTCATAAAGCTCGATAATGCGCCCATCGGCCTGCAGCCGCTCGATCAGCCCGCGTGTGCGGCGGGACGCGGTCGCGGTATCCATGTCGAAAACCGTGACCACCTCATAGAGCGGGACGATGTAATCCTGGCCTAAATGGAGATACATAAACGGCTCCCTTTCAGCAAGACGGGGCGGAGTTTCGTCCGCCCGTCCCTTTCTTTCTATTATACCACTTTTTCCCCAGCTTGTGTACAAAAAATGGGGAAAAGGTCAAATAATTTTACCATTTTCTATCGGAAACACCCGTCCCGCGTGCAGCTTGTCCAAAATGCCGTCCTCACAGCAGGTGATGAGCACCTGTCCGCCCGAAATGCGGTTCAAAACAAAGTCCTGCCGCTTTTTATCAAGCTCGGAAAGCACGTCGTCCAGCAGCAGTACGGGGTATTCGCCGTCCTCCCCGAAAAACAGCTCGCGCTCGGCAAGCTTTAGGGAAAGCGTGCAGGTGCGCACCTGCCCCTGCGATCCGTAGGAAGCCGCCGAACGGCCGCCCAAAGATAACAGCAGATCGTCCTTATGCGGGCCGGACAGGCAGCTTTTGGCCGCAATCTCGGCCTGCTTATGGCGAAATACATGCCTTATCAGCTCCTGCTCGATCTGCGGGACGGGCGCAAAGGGGTCGGATACGTCGGAAACGGTCTTATATTCGCCCGAAAGCGTCTCCTGCGGCGCGATACCGGCATGAACGGCCGCCGCGCTGTCGAGCAGTTTTCGGATATAATACGCCCGGTACCGGATAATGTGCGCGCCGAATTTTGCCATGCGCAGAGAAAAATCCTCCCATAGGGAAAGAAGCGAGGGATGCTCCTCGCTGTCACGCAGGATGCGGGTTTTGTGCTCGTGCAGCCGCCCGTATTCCTCCAGACAGCGCGCATAGTTCGGCCGAAGCTGGCACAGCGCAGTATCGAGAAAGCGGCGGCGCGCCGCCGCGCCCTGGCGGACGAGCAGCAGATCATCCGGACAAAACAGCACTGTCTTGAAAATGCCGGCCGCGTCGCTCTGCCGCTTCTGGCGGACGCCGTTTTTATAAACCTCCATCGGCTTTGCACGGAAAAGGCGCATTTCGAGTGTAAAATCCCGTTGCTGGGCGCAAAAGCTGCCCTCGATGGAAGCATCGTCTGTTTCAAACCGGAGTCCCTCTTTTTTCTGCGCCGTGCGGAACAGCCGCATGGTAGAGAGAGCCGCGGCGGCTTCGAGCAGATTGGTCTTTCCCTGCCCGTTTTCGCCGCAGATGAGGTTCACCCCGGGGTCAAATTCAAACGATTGCTGTTCATAATTGCGGAAGTTATGCAATTTTAAAGCATTTAAATGCATTTATGCGTCCTTTGCAATGATGCGCACCGTCTGTCCGCCGAGCGTAACCGTATCGCCGTTCCGCAGCTTTTTCCCGCGCATCTGGCAAGTCTCGCCGTTGATCAGCACTTGTCCATCCCCGATCAGGAGCTTGGCTTCGCCGCCGGAGGAAACGAGGTTTGCATATTTTAAAAGCGCGTCGAGCTTGATGAAGCCGCCGGAAATTTCAATATCAGTCATTGGCTTTCAGCCTCACGGGAAGCACCAGATAAGTGTATTTATCGCCTTGCTCCGGCGAAATGACCACCGGGTTTAACGCGCCCTTGAGCGACAGACGCACCGTATCGTCCCCCGCGGCGCGCAGCGCGTCGAGCAGGTAGCGGTTGTTAAAGCCGATCTCCAGATCCTCGATCGCACCGTTGATCGAACATTCGTCATAACTCTTGCCGACCGCCGTGATACAAGAAAGCTGGACATACGGCCCGTCGAAATGGAAGCGCACCGGATTTTTAAGCTTTTCCGAAACGATGAGCGAAACGCGCTCGATGCAGGTCACCAGCTCATGGCGGTCAGCCGAAACGACATGGTCGAACTCGGTCGGGATGGCCGCGCGGTAGTTGAGAAACTCGCCGTCGATCAGGCGGGTGATGAGCGTGGTGCCGCCGATGCGGAACAGGATGTTTTTCTTATCCGGGAAGATCTCGACGCTGCCGTCCTCCTCAGTCAGGATGCGCTCGATCTCACGAAGAGACGAGCCGGGCACGACGAATTTCATGTCCCCGGGAATGCCGTCCACCTTTTCACGGCGTACCGACAGGCGGTAGCCGTCCACCGCGACGACGTTGAGCTGGTCTCCCTCAAGCTCGAACAGGCAGCCTGTGTGGATGGGCTTGGATTCATTGTCCGAAACGGAAAAGATGGTTTGCGCGATCATGCTTTTCAGCATGGACTGGGGCAGCGAAAACCCGGTTTCATTGGAGACCTCGGCAAGCGCCGGGAACTCGTCCGCCTCGGTGGCGATCAGGTTGAAGACCGCGCGGCCGCATTTGATGGTGGTGAGCAGCTTGTCGTCAGTTTCGAGATAGACCGCGTCGTTCGGCAGCTTGCGGACGATATCGAAAAACAGGCGTGCGTTTAAAACCACGCTTCCCGGCTCTACCACGTCGGCCTCCGCGGTGGTGCGGATGCCCATGGAAAGGTCGTAGCCAGTTAGTGTAAGCTCGTTTCCCTCTGCCGTTACAAGCAGGCCCTCGAGCAGCGGCATGGCGCTTTTTCCGGTAACGGCGCGCGAAGCGGTGCCGATAAGCGAGAGCAGCGTTTCTTTTTCACAGGAGAATTTCATGGGGCGTTCCTCTTTCTCTAAAAATAACAGGTAGGATTTTCATCGTAGTCGTCATACTGTGCAAACTGGGGAAAACCGGTGGAAAGCCCGGAAATCGGCGGGAAATACCATACCCAGCTTTTTGTGGATGGATTTGTCCGCATCCACAGGGAAATGTCGATTCCTTGTTTTCCACAAGCGCGTCCTTGTGCAATCCACAGCTTTCTGTGGATGGGATTCAGGTTTCTCCGCGGATGTTTCCTTGCAGCTTTTTGATGACCTCTTCGGTCTCCCCGGAGCTTTTGCGCTCCTCTTCGATCTTGTTGCAGGCGTGCATAACGGTCGTATGGTCGCGCTTAAAGATCTTAGCAATATCGGGATAGGAATATTCCAGCTCCTGCCTGATAAGGTACATGGCCATTTGGCGGGGATATGCCACGTCTTTCGAGCGGTTTGCCGAGATGAGCTGCTCGACAGGTACATAAAAATAGTTGGCGACCGCCTCCATGATGCGTTCTGGGGTGGGGCTCAGGCCGGGGTTTTCGGTTTTGACCGCGTCGATGGCGCGTTGGGCGAGGTCGACGTCGACCTGTTCGTCCACCAGCTCGTGCATGGCCTTGATTTTCTTGACCGCGCCCTCGAGCTGGCGGATGTTTGCTTGGATAAACTGCGCGATATAGGTGGAAACGTCGGCCGGAAGCTCGACGCCCATTTTTTCGGCCTTGGCGCGGATGATGGCGACGCGCGTTTCAAAATCGGGCGGCTGAATATCGGCCAATAAACCCCATTCAAAGCGGGTCTTCATGCGGTCTTCTAAGGTGTTGATTTCCTTGGGCGGCCGGTCGGACGTTAAAACGATCTGCCGGTGTGCTTCATAGAGCGCGTTGAAGGTGTGGAAAAATTCCTCCTGCGTGCGTTCCTTGCCGGCGATAAACTGCACATCGTCGATCAGCAGCAGGTCGGCCATGCGGTATTTCGCGCGGAAATTGTGCATGTTGCCTTCCTGAATGGCGGTGATGACCTCGTTGGTAAAGTCCTCGCCTTTTACATAGATGATTTTATACTCCGGATGGCTTTTCCGGATCTCATTGGCAATGGCGTACATTAAATGCGTCTTGCCGAGGCCGGATTGTCCGTAGATAAAAAGCGGGTTGTAGATCTCCGCCGGGGTCTTGGAAACGGCGAGCGCGGCGGCGTGCGCAAATTTGTTGGACGAACCGACGATAAAGCGTTCAAAGGTATAATCATCATAAGGGGAAGAGGAGCTCTGCGGTGCAGTATATTCACCGGTGACAATGACGACCGCGACGGCGTCGCCGGTCAGCTCATGCAGGGCGTTTTGCAGCGGCTCAATGAATTTCTGTTCGATAAATTCCTTTTTGAACTGGACAGGGGAATGCAAAATCAAACGGTTGTCCGAAAAGGAAACAACCGTAACGTCGTCGAACCACGCGGACAGGCTCGAGGGGGGAAAATCGCGCTCGAGAAGCCCGAGCGCCATCTCCAATATGTTGTTGGCCATGAAGTGCCTCCTAAACATCGATATACATTATATATAATACCATGTCCGCGCGCGGATTTCAATAAAATGCGAAAATTCGGCAGCGACCGCAAATTATTGTATATTACTCCCGAACATGCCCATAGATGTTGAAAATACAAAAAAACCTTGACATTGGGCGCATTTTATACGATAATATTTATTGTCTCATCGTATGCGGACAGGCAGCGGCATGCGCCCGCGCCAAGCCGGACTTATGCCGGTGCCCATCCGTAAATTTGGAAAACAGGAGGTGCACGAGATGAAGAGAACGTATCAGCCCAAGAAGCGCCAGCGTTCCAAGGAACACGGTTTCCGCAAGCGTATGCGCACGACCAATGGCCGCAAGGTTTTGGCTCGCCGCCGCGCTAAGGGCCGCGCACGCCTGACCCACTAATATCCGTCCAGAGAACGGGCCCGTTTTACAAGGCGGGCCCGTTTTTTCCCATTTATGGGAACGCGGAAAAAACAACCGGGTCGGGCGGCCGCGTCAACAAGAGCGCCCGGCTAGCTTTGCAGAAAATCGGATGCAAAGGAAGCGTTTTTTCACAGGGCATCGAAAAAACGAGGAAGATTTCAAATGGAACACACGGTTTCTTTAAAACAAAATCACGAGTTCCGCCGGCTTTACCACCGCGGGGCCTCTTCGGCAAACAGGCACTTGGTGCTGTATTGCCGGAAAAACCGCTTGGGCTATAACCGGCTGGGACTAACGGTCAGCGCAAAGCTGGGCAATGCCGTTGTGCGAAACCGCATTAAGCGGCTTTTCCGCGAGGCTTACCGCCTGCATGAGGACGAATTTGCGTCCGGCGTTGATCTGGTGCTCGTTGCGCGCGCGCGCGCGGTGGGCGCTGCTTACCATGAAATTGAAAAATCGCTGCTGCGGGCGCTTTCCGAGAACAAGGCCGCCGCGGCAGACAAATGAAGCGGGTTCTTCTGGCGGCGATCCGATTTTACCGCCGCTACATATCGCCCGCAAAGCCCCCCTGCTGCCGCTATATCCCGACCTGCTCGCAGTATGCGGTAGAAGCGATCGAGAAATACGGCGCGGTCAAGGGCGGCTGGCTCGCGGTCAAACGGATATGCCGTTGCCATCCATGGAGCAAGCACGATCCGTATGACCCGGTACCCTGATGTATGAAGGGTTTCAAAAAGACCGGAACTCTCAACGAAAACTATAGTTTTCGTTGAAGTATTTTTTGGAGGATAATATGGGAGAAATTTTCGGACTTGTCATCGTCCGGCCGTTCGGCCTGATCTTGATGGCAATTTTCACGGCAGTCAAGTCTTACGGTCTGTCCGTTCTGCTGTTTGCGCTCATCGTCAAGCTGATCCTGATTCCGCTCGGTCTCAAGAGCAAGAAAAACATGATGGCTATGACCGCCATGCAGTCGGAAATGCAGTCGATCCAGAAGAAATACGCGAACAACCGCGTTAAGATGAACGAGGAGATCCAAAAGCTGTATGATAAGCACGGCGTAAACCCCATGACAGGGTGCCTGCCGCAGTTTATCCAGCTGCCGATCATGATGGGTCTTTATTACGCCGTGCAGCAGCCGCTCAAGTTCATGCTCGGTTTTGGCGACGATGTGATTGCCAAGCTCGCGCAGGTGGTTGGCGTGGACGTGGCGCAGGCGGGCTATTACGGCCAGATCACCATTGCGGAAAAGCTCAATCAGCTCGCGGATGCTTCGGGCAATTTCCCGGACAATGTCATGCAGATCGTGCAGGGCACGTCGGGCACGCTGGTGCCGATCGATTTTCACTTCCTCGGCCTGAACCTTGCGCAAATTCCCTCGATTAAAGAGCCGGGCGTGATGTGGCTGATCCCGATTCTTTCGGGCGCGACCGCGTTCCTTTCGAGCTATGTCATGCAGAAGATGCAGGGCACGAACAACTCGCAGGCTGCGACGCAGATGAAGATGATGAATATTATGATGCCGCTGATGAGCCTTTACTTCGGCTTTATCCTGCCGGGCGCCATCGGCATCTACTGGATTTTCAACAACGTGTTGACCTGCATCCAGGAAGTAGTGATGACCAAGTATTACCGTGGCAAGCAGCAGAAAGCGTCGAGCGAAGCCGAACGGCTTTTGGAAGAGGAAAAAGCCGCCAAACGCGAAGCAAACCGCGCAGTGCAGCAGTCCCAAAACGAAAAGAAGAAAAAGGGGGACAAATAAAATGCTGAAGTATCTGGAAGCAACGGGCGAAAACCGCGATGAAGCGATCGAAAACGCCCTTTCCCAGCTCGGGCTGGACCGGGACGAAGTCTCGGTAGAGGTGCTGGATAATGGAAAAAAAGGCTTTTTAGGAATCGGATCGACGCCTGCGCGCGTGCGTGTGAGCTATGAAGCGCCCGATGAACCGGAAACCATCCACAAGCCTGTGGAAGAAAAGAAGGAAGCCAAAAAGGAAGCGAAGCCCAAGGCAGAAAAACTGTCTATCACGACCGAAGACGATACACCGCGTCTTGTAAAGCCGGCCCCGGCGGATTTCCAGCCGGAAAAGCTGGAAAAGCCCGAGCGCCCGGCTCGTGCCTCACATGAGGATAAGCCCCGCCGTGAGCGCAGTGAGCGCGCTGACCGTCCCCGCCGCCCGCGCCGCGACCGCGCGGAGCGCCCGGTCACCCCGTCAGTGCCCAAGGAGCGCGAGCTGATCCCGGTTTCCGAGGAATGCATGAAAAAAGCCGAAACGATGGCTTCCGGGTTTGTTTCCGGCCTGCTGGATAAAATGGGCATTGAAAATGAAGTCACCGTACTGCCGCAGACCGAATGCGACCAGCTCCGCCTGAATATCGCAGGTCCGGACATGGGCGCTGTCATCGGCCGTCACGGGGATACGCTGGACGCCATCCAGTATCTCGCCTCGCTCGTTTTGAATAACGAACTGGACGAGCACGTCCGTCTGTCGCTCGATACGGAGAACTATCGTGAAAAGCGTGCGGAAAGCCTGGAGCGCCTTGCGCGCAAGATGGCGATGAAGGTCGTGAAGACCCACCGCAGCATGACGCTCGAGCCCATGAACCCCTATGAGCGCCGCATTATCCATGCCGCTTTGCAGGATTTTAACGGCGTCACCACCTATTCGACCGGTACCGAGCCGAGCCGCCGGGTCGTCGTCGCGCCCGACAGCCGCCGCGCCGACCATTAAAGGCGCGGAGGAAGAAGGATGAACGATACCATTGCCGCCATCTCCTCCGCAGGCGGACCGATCGGGCTGATCCGGGTATCGGGCGAACGGGCTGCAAAGGCTGTTGAGGCGGTATTTAAGCCAAAAAACGGCAAAGAACTAAGCGATTCCCCCAGTCAAAAACTGGTTTACGGCGCGCTCCACGGCGCGGACGGCGCGGTGATCGACTGCTGCTTTGCAGTCGTCATGCGCGCGCCGCACACTTATACGGGAGAGCCCATGGCCGAAATACAGTGCCACGGTTCGCAGGCCGTGCTTTTGGGCGCGCTCGACGCACTGTTCCAGCAGGGCGTGCGGCAGGCCGAAGCGGGTGAGTTTACGCGCCGCGCGTTTTTAAACGGCAAGATGGATCTTTCCGGTGCGGAAGCGGTGCACGATCTGATCACCGCGCGCACGGCCGAAGCCGCGCAGAATGCGGCCGCGCAGATGATGGGCGCGGTCGGCTCGCCGGTGCGCGAGATGCGCGAGGAGCTGCTCGGCATGGTCGCGCATTTTCACGCGGTCGTCGATTTTCCGGATGAGGACATCGATCCTCTCCTGTTCGACGAGGCGCGGGATATCCTGCACCGAACAACCAGCCGACTCTACCATATGGCGGAAAGCTATGAGCGCGGGCGTATCCTGCGCGAGGGTATTCCGTGCGTGATCCTGGGCCGCCCGAACGCGGGCAAATCGACGCTTTTAAATTCGCTTCTTGGCCGGGAGCGTGCGATCGTCACCGATATCCCGGGAACAACGCGCGACCTGATCGAGGAAAACGTCAAAGTGGGCGAGATGCTGCTGCGTGTGACCGACACGGCCGGCCTGCGCGATACCACCGACCCAATCGAACAAGCCGGTATCGACCGCGCGATGGCCGAGGCGAGCGCTTCCGCGCTCATCCTCGCCGTTTTCGACGGCTCGCAGCCCCTTGGGGACGAGGACATGCTTGTGCTCGCGCGAAGCGCGGGACAGCGGGCGGTCGCGGTCGTCAATAAGAGCGACCTGCCGCAGCAGATCGATCTAAAGGCGCTCAAAAAGCACTTTAAGACTATCGTACCGCTTTCTGCCAAGCTGGGAGACGGGCTGGACAAGCTGCTTTCGGCCATCCCCAAGGCGGTCGGTCTGGGCATGGGCGCGCACGACGGCGCGCTCATCACCAACGCCCGGCAGGCCGCGGCGCTGGCGCGCGCCGCCGAACGGTGCGAGGCCGCACTGTATGCCGCGCAGTCGGGCATGACGCCGGACGCCGTTGTGATGGACGCCGAGGGCGCGCTGGCCGCGCTGGGCGAGATCACGGGTGAGACGGTCACTGAGGCCGTCGTCACGAGGATTTTCAGCGATTTTTGCGTCGGCAAATGAACAAAGGGGGCCGCTGCATCCGCAGACGGCCCCTTGTATTTGGTTTCTATGCCATTTTTGTGTTGAATCGTGTGAAATAGAATACGTATAGAAATATAAATGATTATATATAACAAATAGTATATGAAATTTATTGGATTATTAAAAAGTTATCCAATCTTTACACAGAGTTATCAACAAGCAATCCCCGGCAAAAGGGGAAAAAATCTTAAGGTTTTGAATGAATTTGCCGGGTTAGTCCACCCGAAAGTGAGGGGGTTTTTCCATGACGGTTTTTCCGGGCGAAAGCTATGATATCGCCGTAATCGGTGCAGGGCACGCGGGCATAGAAGCGGCGCTCGCCGCGGCGCGCCTTGGCTTCAAAACAGTCTGCTTCACCATCAATCTCGACGCGGTCGGCAACATGCCGTGCAACCCCGCGATCGGCGGCACAGCCAAGGGACATCTGGTGCGCGAGATTGACGCGCTGGGCGGCGAAATGGCCAAAGCGGCGGACGCGGCCTGCATCCAGTACCGGATGCTCAACCGCGGCAAAGGCCCGGCGGTGCATTCCCTGCGCGCGCAGGCCGACCGGGTGCGCTACCGTTCCTATATGAAGCACGCGCTCGAATTGCAGCAAGGGCTTTCGCTCAAGCAGGATGAGATCGTCGAGGTCGAGACTAAGGACGGGAGCGTATGCGCGGTCGTCACAGCAATCGGGGAGCGGCATGAGGTCAAGGCGGCCATCGTCGCCTCCGGCACGTTTCTCGGCGGACGCATTATCATCGGCGATTACATGCGTGAGAGTGGGCCGGACGGCATGGCGGCGGCAAAGCCGCTCACCGAAAGCCTGCGCGCGCTCGGCCTGCGCTTGCAGCGGTTCAAAACAGGCACGCCGCCGCGCGTGCACCGCCGCTCGATCGATTATACCGGGCTGGAGGTGCAGCCGGGAGAGGAGGAGATCATCCCCTTTTCCTTTGAGACTGAACGCCCACCGGAAAACCACGTAGTCTGCCACCTGACCTATACGACCGCGGAGACCCACGAGGTCATCCGCCAAAATTTGGACCGTTCGCCGCTGTATGGCGGCAAGATCGAGGGCATTGGGCCGCGTTACTGCCCCAGCATCGAGGATAAGGTGGTGCGTTTTGCCGATAAGCCCCGCCATCAGCTCTTTTTGGAGCCGATGGGTCTGGATACGGAGGAGATCTATGTGCAGGGCTTCTCTTCATCCATGCCGTTCGACGTGCAGAAAAAAATGCTGCGCACGGTAAAAGGCATGGAGCACGCGGAGATCATGCGCCCGGCTTACGCCATTGAGTATGACTGCATCGATCCGCTGGAACTCCGCCCAACGCTCGAGACCAAGAAAATAAAAGGGCTTTACGGCGCGGGACAGTTTTGCGGCTCCTCGGGTTATGAGGAAGCGGCGGCACAGGGGCTTGTTGCAGGCGTAAATGCGGCGCTTCAGATCAAAGGCGAAGAACCGCTCGTTTTGGACCGTGCGGACGGCTATATCGGCACGCTGATCGACGATCTGGTGACCTGCGGCGCGAACGAACCCTACCGCATGATGACCTCGCGCTCGGAATACCGGCTCTTGCTGCGGCAGGACAACGCCGACGAGCGGCTGGTGGAAATCGGCGTGCGCATCGGCCTGAACCCGCCAGAACGCGGAAAGCGTGTGCGCGAAAAATACGAAGCCGTGCAAAAGGAGATCGACCGGATCGCCGCAGTCGGCGTCGCGCCGAGCGACGCGCTGAACGGTTTTCTCGCCGGAAAAAACAGCACCCCGGTCAAGGCGGGCTGTAAGCTGATCGACCTGCTGCGCCGCCCTGAACTTTCTTATGCCGATTTAAGCCCGTTTGACCCGGAACGCCCGGCGCTGCCCGCGGTCATCCGCGAGCAGGTGGAGATCCGCATCAAGTACGCGGGCTACATTGAGCGGCAGTACCGCGATGTGGAGCAATACCGCAAGCTGCAAAGCCGGCCTCTGCCAACAGATCTCGATTACAGCCGGATCGATTCGCTTCGTCTGGAAGCGCGGCAAAAGCTTTCGGCAGTGCAGCCGTCCAGCTTTGGGCAGGCGGCGCGCATATCCGGGGTTTCGCCCGCCGATATCACCGCGCTGATGATCTATCTGGAAACCAGAAAGAACGGGGGAAAGCCATGAACGCACGCGATTTGCTGAAGGCCGGGCTGGAGCAAATGCGCCTGCCTGTTTGTCCACAGGCTGTGGATCAGCTGCTGGCCTTTTCCGACCGGTTGATCGAAAAAAACAAGGTCATGAACCTGACGGCGGTCACCGATCCCTGCGAGATCGTGACGCGGCACTTTCTGGACTGCGCCGCGCTCGCGCCCTCCATTCCGGTGGGCGCGCGGGTCATTGATGTGGGCACGGGCGCGGGCTTTCCCGGGCTGCCGCTCGCCATCCTGACCGGGGGCGACTTTACCCTGCTCGACGCCCAGCGAAAACGCGTTGATTTTTTGAATGAAACAATCGCAGTACTGGGGCTGCAAAACGCGAGAGCCGTCCACGCGCGCGCGGAGGACTTTGCCAAAGACCGCCGCGCGGCGTTTGATATCGCGGTTTCCCGCGCGGTGGCCTCTCTGCCCATGCTGTGCGAGCTGTCCTTGCCGCTGGTGCGGACAGGCGGGACGTTTTTCTCCATGAAAGCCTTTGACTGCGAGGAGGAGGCGGCGCGCGCGGAAAACGCAGTCCGCCTGCTCGGCGGCGCGCCTATAGAGCTGCTGGATTATGAGGTGCCGTATGACGCCGTGCGCCGCCGCATCGTGCGCGTGGATAAAACCGCCGAGACCCCGCCGCAGTATCCGCGCCGCTTTAAAAAGATCGAAACCAACCCGCTTTAACGCTGTTCGACAACAGACCGTATTGGAAATACGGTCTGTAATTTTTTGTCCGAAAATGTGTGGAAATGTGTATTTTCCCGCTGAAAATGACAGATAAGCGTCGAACAAAGCAGTTTTTGCGGTCGATTTTCCTTTCCTATATGGAATATTATGGTAAACTATTACCAAAGGATATTAACACGATTTCCCCGGTCATGAACCGGGAATATAGGGAGGAAATGAAATGATGTCTGTTTTGACATTGGTTTCTGGAAGAGAAGACCGCACGCTGAAGCGCGTCCGCGTGAGCGACATCACGCGTAATCCGAACCAGCCCCGCAAATATTTTGACCCTGAGGCCATCGCGCAGCTTGCGGAAAGCATCCGGCAGTATGGAGTGCTCAATCCGTTGACTGTGCGCCGTGCGACCGGAGGAGGCTTTGAGCTGGTGGCAGGGGAGCGGCGGCTGCGCGCCGCGCGGGTCGCTGGACTGACCGAGGTGCCCTGCCTGATCATTTCCGCGGATTCACAGGATTCCTCCGCGATCGCCCTTGTGGAGAACCTCCAGCGCCGCGATCTGGATTTTTTCGAGGAAGCCAATGGCTTTAAACGCCTGATTGAGCAATACGGCCTGACGCAGGATGAGGCCGCCCGAAAGGTAGGAAAAACACAGTCGGCGGTGGCAAACAAGCTGCGGCTGCTGCGCCTTTCCCCGCAGAATGTGGAAATGATTCGTTCAGCCGGTTTAACAGAACGCCATGCCCGCGCACTGCTTCGGATTGAGAAAGAAGAGGACCGCATCAACGCGACGCGCTATATCGTAGAGCATGAGCTGAATGTAAACCGCACCGAGCAGTACATAGACCGTCTGCTGCATGAAAACGATTTGCCGCCCGCGCAGGAAAAGAAAATGGTGCGGCTTATCAAGGATGTACGCTTTTTTCTCAATACGGTTGACCGGGCGGTTGGTGTAATGGTTGACGCCGGCATCGGCGCAAAGGTAGACAGGGAGGAGAGCGACGAGGGCCTCACCCTTACCATTACCATTCCGCACGCCCACGCAAACTGAATTTGATGTTTCACGTGAAACAATTATCTCAGGCTTTCTGAGTTGTTTCACGTGAAACATTTTTGTTTTCACTTTGCATTTAGGGGCCGATGTGCTATAATGAACTTCGTAAGGCCACTAAAGCAAGGAAGGAAGAATGGCATGGGCAAAATTATTGCGTTCGCCAATCAGAAAGGCGGCGTCGGCAAGACGACGACGGCGATCAATCTGGCGGCGGCGCTTTTTGAGCGCGGCAAACGTGTGCTGCTGTGCGACTTTGACCCCCAGGGCAACGCGACCTCGGGCTTCGGTATCGACCCCCGCGCGCTTGAGACCTCCATTTACGATTTGGTCGTGTCCGACGATCCGGATGTCAAGAGTGCGATCGTATCGACTAAATGGGTCGATTTAATCGGCGCAAACGTCAATTTGGCAGGTGCGGAGCTTGATCTCATCGGTATGGAGCAGCGAGAATACCGTCTGAAAAATGTGCTTGACCGTGTGCGCGAGGACTATGACTACATATTCATTGACTGTCCGCCGTCGCTTGGACTGCTCACGCTCAACTGCCTGTGTGCGGCCGACAGCTTTCTGGTGCCGCTCCAGTGCGAATACTATGCGCTCGAGGGTCTGAGCCAACTCATGACGACCGTACGCATGGTGAAAAAGAGCCTGAATCCTGCGCTTTCGCTTGAGGGCGTGCTGCTGACCATGTTTGACGGACGCACCAATCTTTCGATCCAAGTGGTGGAAGAGGTTAAAAAGCACTTTCCGGGAGAGGTATTTAAATCGGTCGTGCCGCGCAATGTGCGGCTTTCCGAAGCGCCCAGCCACGGCAAGCCTATCACCGATTATGACCGCATGTGCCGCGGCGCGGAAGCATATTTGGAGCTTGCGGACGAAATACTAAAGAAAAACAAACGCGGAAAGGGGAGGTAAACGGTATGTCTACCGGCAAAAAAGGACTGGGCGGCGGTTTGTCCAACCTGTTCGGCGGAGATATCGCCGACCTTTCGGCGGACGCCGCCGCCGAGGGTGTATCCTCCATTTCGCTTAGTAAGATCGAGCCAAACCCCAATCAGCCGCGCAAGGTCTTCGACCAGGCCGCGCTTGAGGAGCTGGCCGAAAGTATTCGCCTGCACGGTGTGGTAACGCCGATCACGGTGCGTTCTTCCGGCAGGGACAGCTACCAGATCATTGCGGGCGAGCGCCGCTGGCGCGCGGCGCGCATAGCTGGGCTGAAAAAGATCCCGGCAATGGTGTTGGAAGCCAAGGAAAACGAGGTCATGGAGCTGGCGCTCATCGAGAATTTGCAGCGGCAGGATCTAAACCCCATTGAAGAAGCGGAGGGCTACGACCTGCTGATGCGGGAATTTGGCCTGACACAGGATGAGGTTTCGCACCGCGTCGTCAAATCGCGCAGCGCGGTCGCCAATTCGCTGCGCCTACTGGCGCTGCCCGAAGAGGTGCGGCAAATGGTGAGCGAGGGCAAGCTGTCCGGCGGACATGCCCGCGCGGTGCTTGCGGTCGCGGATGAAAATGAGCGCGTTAAGGCGGCGGAGCAGATGGCCGGCCTGTCGGTGCGGCAGGCGGAGGCCCTAGCAAAGCGGCTCAACAAAAAGCCGGCGGAGCTCAAAGCGGCGGAAGGCTTTTCGGTAGACTATGTGGCCGAGGTGGAAAAAGAGCTGGAGACCGCGCTGGGGCGCAAGGTGACCATTACGCAGGGCAAAACAAGCGGCGCGCTCGCGCTTGAATACTACGGGGCCGACGATTTGGAGCGTCTGATCGAGGCGCTGCGCGGTCTTCGCGTATAAGGAGGAGCCATGGACGAGCAGAACAAACAGCCTGCGGAGGAGCAGCACAGTGAAAAAAAGCTCAGCCGCAAGACCCTGACCTTTTATATCATCGGCCTGTTTTCCGTGGCGATCGCGCTGATATTGGTAAGTTATGTGACACAGGCGCGCACGGATAAGCAGCTTGAAAACCTGTCCACCAAGCTCAGCGAGCAGCAGAACGTGGCGCAGGGAGCAACCCAAAAAATGGAAGAGATACAAAAGCAGCTCGACGGTATGAGCAAGGCGCTTGAGGGCGTGCGCGAGGCGATCGGCACCGAGGAAGCGGAGACCGACGTGGTATCCGCCGCCCGGCATCTGGTTGAGGAGCGCGATGTTTACGCAGCTTTTGCCAACATCAACCTGCTGCAGGCCGAGGGTGACCTTTCGGCGGCGCACCGAGCCTATACCGCGCTCGTTGGGCAGTACGGTGAGGACAGGCTGAGCGGAACGGCCAAAGAGGATGCGTTCGGCGCGGAGATCAACAAGCTGTTCACCGAGGCCAAAGAGCGTTTGCAAAGCGAGGGGCCGGGCGTATCGGCCGCCAATCACGATTAATCAATAAGGGAGATAAAGAAACATGCTGGATATCAAATTTGTCCGCCAGAACCCGGACGCGGTCAAGGAAAACATCAAAAAGAAATTTCAGGACGATAAACTGGCGATGGTCGACGAGGTGCTCGACTTCGATCAAAAATACCGCACCGCCCGCACGCGCGCGGATGAATTGCGCGCGATGCGCAACCAGAAGTCCAAGCTGATCGGCGGACTGATGGCCAAGGGGCAGAAAGACGAAGCCGAGGCGGTCAAGGCCGAGGTCAAGGCGATGGCGGACGAGATGGAGCAGCTCGCCGAGGACGAAAAGGCTTATCAGGAAGAAGTCAGAAAGCGCATGATGGTCATTCCGAACATCATCGACCCGTCGGTGCCGATCGGTAAGGACGACAGCGAAAACGTTGAGCTGGAGCGCTTTGGTGAGCCGGTTACGCCTGATTTCGAGGTGCCTTACCATGTGGACATCATGGAATCGTTCGACGGCATCGATCTGGACGCCGCTCGCCGCACCTCGGGCAACGGCTTCTACTATCTCAAGGGCGATATCGCGCGCCTGCACTCGTCCATCCTGAGCTATGCGCGCGATTTTATGATCGGCCGCGGCTTTACCTATTACATCCCGCCGTTCATGATCCGTTCGGACGTGGTTTCGGGCGTTATGTCGTTTGCCGAGATGGAAAACATGATGTACAAGATTGAGGGCGAGGACCTATATCTGATCGGCACGTCAGAGCACTCGATGATTGGCAAGTTTATTGACACCATCAACGAGGAAGAGACGCTTCCGCAGACGCTGACCAGCTATTCGCCCTGCTTCCGCAAGGAGGTCGGCGCGCACGGCATCGAGGAGCGCGGCGTTTACCGCATCCACCAGTTTGAAAAGCAGGAAATGGTTGTCGTGTGCAAGCCGGAGGAAAGCCCCATGTGGTACGATAAACTGTGGCAGAACACGGTCGATTTCTTCCGCACGCTCGATATTCCGGTGCGCACGCTCGAGTGCTGCTCGGGCGACCTGGCAGACCTCAAGGTGAAATCATGCGATGTGGAGGCATGGAGCCCGCGCCAGCAAAAGTATTTTGAGGTCGGCTCGTGCTCCAACCTGGGCGACGCGCAGGCGCGCCGGCTGGGCATCCGCGTGCGTCCCAAGGAGGGGAAAGAGCTGTATTTTGCGCATACGCTCAATAACACGGTGGTCGCGCCGCCGCGTATGCTGATCGCGTTTTTGGAAAACAACCTGCAGGCCGACGGGTCGGTAAGCATCCCCGCGGCGCTGCGCCCGTATATGGGCGGGCAGGAAAAGCTCACGCCCAAGGCGTAAGGAGGAAAAGACATCATGCAAACCGGCATCAAAGGGGAAAAGACCTTCAAGGTAGAAAAATGCCAGCTCGCGAGCGAGGTGGGCAGCGGCCTGGTGGCCGTGTTCGCCACGCCCATGATGATCGCGGCCATTGAAAACACGGCGGCGGGCTCGGTCGCGCCTTATCTGGAAGAGGGCAAGACCACGGTCGGCACGCGGGTAAACGTCAGCCATGTAGCGGCCACGCCCGAGGGCATGGAGGTGCGCATCGAGACGACGCTTTCCGCGATCGCGCCGAACGGCAAAATGCTGACGTTCGAGGTGGCAGCGTATGACCAAGCCGGTCTCATTGGCGAGGGTACGCATGAGCGCGCCATCGTGGACAAGGCGCGCTTTGAGCAGAAGGCGCTGGCGAAAAAGGGCTGATGGTCTTTGCCTACGGCCCAGCCGAAATGAATTATCTCAAAGCGGTCGACCCCAAGCTGGGCGCGGTGATCGACCGCGTGGGCAAGCTCGAGCGCGAGGTCATGCCCGACCTGTTCGAGGCGCTTGTCAACTCGATCGCGGCGCAGCAGATCTCGGGCAAGGCGCTGGAAACGGTGTGGTGGCATATCCGCACCAAATTCCGCCCGCTCACGCCAGAAAACGTGCTCGCTCAGCCCGAAGCGCTGCTGCATAAGTGCGGCCTGTCGGCGCGAAAGGTGGGGTATATCCGCGCGGCGGCGGAGGAGATCGTCTCGGGCGCGCTCGATTTGGACGCGCTGCGGACGATGCCCGACAGCGAGGTGGTCAAACGGCTGACAAAGCTCCCCGGCGTCGGCCCGTGGACGGCGGAAATGCTGCTCATTTTCTCGCTCCAACGGCCGGACGTGCTGAGCTACGACGATTTCGGCATCCGCAAGGGGCTGCGCATGGTATACGGCCTGCCGTCGCTTTCGCGCGCGGAGTTTCAGAGTTACCGGGAGCGGTTCACGCCGTGCGGCACAGTCGCGGGGCTGTACCTATGGGCGGTCGCGGGGGGCGCGCTGCCAGAACTCACCGATCCGGAAAATAAATAAGAGGCGGCCCGCGGGCCGCCTCCTTGCTTGTTCTCGACAAATTTCAAAAATCGTGGTATAGTTATCACATTCGGGATTAAAAAAAGGGGGCAGGACAATGACCTATAATGAGATATCTGCCATGCTTGCGGATGAAAGCAGCGATATTGTCTACCTTTCAGATCCCGATACTTATGAGATTTATTATTTAAACCGCGCGGCGCTCGAGCGGTATCATTTTACCGACCCCAGCGAGTGGCTGGGCAAGCCGTGCTATCAAATTCTGCAAAGCCGGGAAGCCCCCTGCGAATTTTGCACAAACAAGCTGCTCAAAACAGAGAAATTTTATGTCTGGCAGCATTTTAACGAGCAGGTGGGCCGGCATTATCTGCTCAAAGATAAGCTAATCGAGCTGGACGGCCGCCCGCTTCGTATGGAGATCGCAACCGATACCACCGAAAGGGAGCTGGTCACCCAGCAACTCCGCCAGCGGCTGCTCGAGGAGGAGACGCTGATCGACTGCATCCAGACGCTTAATAGCTCGGCGGACGCGAAAACAGGCATCAACCGGCTGCTGGAGATCATCGCGGGTTACCATCAGGCCGAACGGGCTTATATTTTTGAGATCGACGCGGCGGCCAATGAGGTCAGCAATACCTATGAGTGGTGCCGCCCCGGCATACGCGAGGAGATCGATAATCTGCAAAAGCTCCCGCTTTCCTGCATGGACCGCTGGATCAAACAATTTCGGGAAAAAGGCGAGTTTTATATCACCTCGCTCAACGAGATGGTCCCGCCGAATACGAAGGAATATGAGATTCTGTTCGCACAGGATATTGAAAGCCTGATGGCCGCGCCGCTGGCAGACAACGGTGAAATCGTGGGCATTCTGGGTGTGGACAACCCCCACGCCAACACCGACAGCGTGACGCTGCTGCGCTCGGTCGCCTCGTTCGTTGTAAACGATATTGCCCGACGCAAAATGACCGAACGGCTGACCGATATGAGTTATACGGACAGCCTGACCGGCCTCGGCAACCGCCGCGCCTATATCGAGGAAATGGGGCGGCTGGAACAGGCGCCGCCACGGTCGCTGGGCGTGGTCTATCTGGACATCAACGGCCTCAAGCTCGCAAACGACACGCATGGCCACCGCTATGGCGACCACATCATCTGCCATGCGGCGAGCGTGCTGCGCGGTATCTTCCGGAAAAACTTATATAGGGTCGGCGGAGACGAATTTGTAGCGATCTGTGTGGATATAGACCGCGAACGGTTCGATAATATGGTGCGTGAGCTGCGGCTGCGCACGCAGGATGACGACGAGCTTAAAATATCGATCGGCGCCAACTGGCATGAGGATAAGGTCGATATCGCGCGTCAGATTGCGCATGCGGACAATCTGATGTACATTGATAAACAGAAATATTACGGTATGCGGCTGGACGGTATGGGGAAATACCATATGGAGCTTTCCAAAAAGCTGATGGCCGATATTGAAAAGGGGCGGTATGTGGTCTACCTCCAGCCCAAGGTATGCCTGAAAAGCGGCGCGCTTTGCGGCGCAGAGGCGCTCGTGCGCTACCAGAACGCACAGGGAGGCGTTGAGTTGCCGCGCACGTTTATTCCGCGCTTTGAAACCGAGGGCATCATCCGCCATATCGACCTATTCGTGCTCGACACCGTGTGCGCCGCGCTTGAAAAGTGGCAGAATGAGGGTGGGGGAATGCTGCCGGTTGCGGTCAACCTGTCGCGCGTGACGCTGCTTGAGTACGATATCGTGAGCAAGCTGGTGGAGGCGTGCGCGCGGCACGGGGTGCCGCCTGAAAACATTATCATCGAAGTCACCGAGAGCATCAACATGATGGAGCAGCAGGAGCTGCGCGAGCTGGTTATGCTGCTGTCGCAGGCGGGCTTCTTGATCTCGCTTGATGATTTCGGCTCAGAATACTCCAATCTGTCCATTCTGACGCAGCTCAAGTTTGATGAAATCAAGATCGACCGCAGCCTGATCGAGGATCTGGAGCACAATCCGAAATCGCGCGTCATCACGCAGCACACCATTCAGATGTGCCGCGAGCTCGATCTGCGCCGGTCGGTCGCTGAGGGCATCGAAACTGCTGCGCAGCGAAAACTTCTGGAGCAGTACGACTGCACGACCGGGCAGGGCTATTATTTCGATCCGCCCATGCCGATTGAGGAATTTGCAAAGAAATACATTGCCCGCTGATAAAAAAGTCCCCCGGTTTCAAAGAACCGGGGGACTTTTTTATGTGCTTTCTGGGGCGCGGTCAGGCGTTTTTCATGATGGCCTGCACCGCGGTTTTGGTATCTGTCAGCGGGAATAGCTCATAACCGACGCGGCCGGCATAGCCGCAAGCCTCCAGATGCGCGAGCACCTTTTTGTAGTTGATCTCGCCCGTGCCCGGCTCGTGGCGGCCGGGGGCGTCTGCCACGTGGATATGGCCGAACTGGTCGGCGTAATTCGAGATGGTGTCGCAGACGCAGCCCTCGTTGATCTGCATGTGGTACACGTCGTATAGCAGTTTGAGGCGGGGTGAGCCGATCAGGCGGCACATTTCCGCGCCCATTTGCGTGGTGGCGAGGAAGTTGCCCACGTGGTCGGTCGTGATGTTGAGCGCCTCGAGGTTAAGGTTCAGTTCTTCCTTTTCCGCCATTTCGGCGCACGCGAGCAGCGTGTCGTACATCGCGCACAGCTTGACCGTGTGCGAAAGGTCGTCATAATGGTTGACCACCACGCCGCCCTCGCCTAAAGCGTTGGAATGGATGGTCACGCTCGCCGCGCCGACCTTTTTCGCCGCCGCGACCGACTGCGCGAGATAGTCAAGGTATTTCTCCTTGTGCGCCGGGTCGACGAGCGAATAGTCCGCGTCGCCGTTGAAGCCTGAAATGGCGATACCGGCCTTTTCCGCAGCCGCACGGGTCGCGTCTAAATCGCGGATGCGCCAGTCCCAGAACTCGACGGCCTCAAAGCCGTCGTCTTTGGCCGCCTGGAAACGGTCGAGCCAGGGGAGTTCGGTGTACAGCGTGTCGATGCACGCGCATTTGCGAAGCGCCATGTTATTCCACCTCCGAAATCTTCACCGGGCGGCCTTCCTTGAGCGACTTGGTCGCGGCCGCCGCCATCAGCACCGGGTAGAGGCCGTCCTCGCCGGTCACCGGGGTTTCGGTATCGTTCGCCACCGCGTCCGCAAACGCCTGCATTTCGGAGACGAACGCGCCCGTGTAGCGATCCCACATCACCTTGTAGGCCGTGCCGTAGGTCGTGCCTTCCGCGGTGGATAGCACGGCGGTGTTCGGGATATCGTTCTCGTTCTGCGCGCAGCCCTCGCTGCCAAACACCTCGACGCGCTGGTCGTAGCCGTAAACCGCTTTCCGGCTGTTGTCGATCACGCCGATCGCGCCGTTTTCAAACTTGAGAGTAACGAGCGCGGTGTCTACGTCGCCCGCCTCGCCGATGCCGGGGTCGACCAGCACAGAGCCGACGGCGTGCACCTCGGTGACCTCGCTGCCCGCGAGAAAGCGCGCCATGTCGAAATCGTGGATCATCATATCGTAGAAAATGCCGCCGGATACCTTGACGTAAGAAACCGGGGGCGGCTCGGGGTCGCGTGAGGAGATTTTAATGATGTTCACCTTGCCGACCTTGCCCTGCCGCACCATGTCGTACACCGCGCGGTGGTTGTGGTCGAAGCGGCGGCAGAAGCCGATTTGCAGCTTAACGCCCGCATCCTTTGCCGCTTGGATCGCCTCGCGCACCTTGTTCAGGTCGTAGTCGATGGGTTTTTCGCAGAAAATGTGCTTCTTGGCCTTGGCCGCCTCAATGATGTACTTGGAGTGCGTGTCGGTCGACGAGCAGATGAGCACGGCCTCGATCTCGGGGTCGTTTAAGATGTCGTTTGCGTCCTTGGTAGTGTGCGGGATACCATACTGCTTTGCAAACGCCTCGGTCTCCGCGTTCATAAAGGGGTCTGCGATTGTCTTGATCTCCAGTCCAGGCACGAACATGGAGATGTTCTTGGCGTGCACCTTGCCGATGCGCCCCGCGCCGATGATGCCTACTTTCATAGTCTGTCTCTCCTGTCAGCATTTTTGGGGCGTGCGCCCCTCTTGTTGCCTTTATGATAGCAGGGAGCGCGGTGGCGGTGGTGTGCGCCTTTGTTTGGAAAACCTGTCTCTTTTCTACCCATTTATGAAAAAACAGACCCCTCCGTCCGCACGGCGCTTTGCCGTGCGGAAAACGGAAGTGTCTGTTTTTGCGCTTTGTATGTGTTTTATTGCGCCCGTTTGCCATTGCGCAGCTCCTTGCGGTACTGCGCGGGGCTGACGCCAAATTTCTTTTTAAAGGTTTTGCAGAAATGCGGATAATCCTGAAACCCGGCCTCGGCGGCGAGTTGCTTGATGGTTTGCAGGCTTTCGGCCAGCTCCTTCTGCACGTGCTCGAGGCGGCACCGCGTTAAAAATTCCGCGAACCCGATTCCCGCCTCGTGCTTAAACGCGCGGCTGAGGTACGCCGGGCTGAGGCCGACGTCGCGCGCCGCATGCCCCAGCCCGATTGGCTCGGCGTGGTGTGCGCGCACATACTGCATCGCCCGCGCAATAGACGGGCTGACCGGCGCGCCCCCGGGCGCAGACAGGATGCGCAGCCGGTCGAGGTACGCGCCAAGGCAGCCTTGGCAGGCCGCGAGCGAATGGAGCGACTCGTATTCCTGTTCGTCCCGCTGCACGCCCGCCTCGCTGTCGCACTGGCGCAGCCAGCTCACGAGCACGAGAGGCTGCGCGTCCGCCTGCCGGAACGCGCGCAGCGCCTTGGAGAACGCGTCCTCCAACGCCTGCGCGCCGCCCTGCCGCAGCAGCCCGGGAAGGTTTTCGGCAAACGCCGCAGCCTCGGCCGGCACGTGGGCGGACAGGCGTCGCTGCTCGTCGAAAAAGCAGATGGGGTCGCCGTAAAAGGTGTGATCAAGGGCTTCCCCGGCCTGCCGCAGCGCACGGGCGAGCGTGCCGCCGCCCTCGCACACCGCGCTCACGCCCACCCGGCACGGTTCCGCCGACACGGCGCGCACTGCGCCCAAAAGCGCCGCGCCCTGCTCACGCAGCAATGCGTATTGCTGCTGCGAGGAGGGGAGTTCGGAGAAATCATACAGCACCGCAATACGGCCGCGCCCCAGGTCGGCCAGTTCGCCGAGCCCGGCGGTGGTCAAGCGGGCGCAGATTTCATACAGCCCTGGGCCGCGGGGCGGGGTGGCGCTTTCCGCGGCGAGCACGAGCGCCGCACAGCGGTAATAGCGGTTTTTGAGGCCGGCGGCTTTGGTCTCGCGGTATTGCTCCTCCCAGCCCGTTTCGCGTTCAAATAGGCGTTCGAGCAGCTCGCGCCGCATCAGGCGGCTGCTTTTTTCCGCCATGCGGCGCAGGGCGGCGCGCTCCGCTTCGTCCGCGCGGCGTTTTTCCATCGCGGCGGTCACATGCGCAAGCGCCTCGCGCAGCGTCGCCTCCTCGAGACAGCTTTTGCGCAGGTAGTCGTCCGCGCCCGCGCGCATGGTCTCTTTCACGTGCGCAAAATCCTCATGGCGGCTGATGGCGAGCACGCCGCCCGAAAAACCGTCTTCCCGCAGGCGGGCGGCCAGCGCGGCGCCGTCCATGTCCGGCATTTCCACATCGGTCAGCACAAGGTCGGGCGCGTGCGCGCGGACAAGCGCGAGCGCCTGTGCGCCGCCTTCCGCCTCGCCCACGAGTGCGAAACCCTCCTGCTCCCACGGGTAAAACTCGCGCAGGAATTTGCGGACAAGCGAATCATCGTCCACAATCAGCAGCTTGTACATATGCCGCCCCCTTTCCCGCCCGGCCGGTGCATACGGCGGACGTCCTATGTCCAGTGTAAGGGGCGGCGCGCCGCCTGTCAATCCGAAATATCAGCGGCGGACGCCAGTTTTGGAGCGCAGGCCGGCAGCCAGCAGAAGCGCGCCGAGCGCCGTTATACCCAGCCTGCTGAGCAGGTATTTCCCGGGCGGTACGGGCGTGGCCGACGTGAGCATTTCGACGCGGCGCGCGCCCTCCCGGCATTGGCTCCAAAGGAAAAACGGCAAAAGCGAAGAAAGATAGCTGCCAAAGCTCCACGGGGAAAACGGCGCGGTGTGCGCGACGCCCAGAATGGTGACGGTATAGCATGCAATTTTGAAGTTGGTGTGAATTTCAATGAAAAAAGCCGGAGCAAGCCATAAAAGGCTTGCTCCGGCTTGGTGCGAGTGGCGATATAGAACTTCTCAAAAAACCCAGTAATATCAATGGTTTGCGAGGACAGCGAACAGCATTTATCTTGTATAACACCACCTTTTAGGGCGACTGTTTTAAGGAACAGCCGCCCTTTTTGTTGGGTTATGCGGCAATTTACCAATCACCGTCGTCACGAAGAACGGCAACTACTTCTATATCATCATCGACCGGGCGGAGGACGGCGAAAACACCGTCCATTATCTGAACCAGGTGGACGAGGCCGACCTTATGGCGCTGATGGAGGACGGGCAGGCGGATAAAGCGCCTGCCGTCTGCTCCTGTACGGAGAAATGCGCCGCAGGCAGCGTCAATACCGCCTGTGCGGTCTGCGCCGTGGTCATGAGCGAGTGCGCCGGGAAAGAAGCCGTTACCGAGCCGGAGCCCGAACCGGAGCCGGAGAAAAAGGGCGGCGGCGGACTTATGATCGTCCTGGTGCTGCTGATCCTGGGCGGCGGCGGAGCCTTTGCCTATATCAAGTTCTTCAAGCCGAAGCAAGGCGCGAAGGCCAGCTCCGATCCCGACGATTACGATTTTGAAGATGAAGAATACGAAAATGAGGATGTTCCCGAAGGGGAAGAACCGGAGAATATAGAATAGCCGCAGGAACAGGAAACCCAGCCATCCACGATGGGCGGCTGGGTTTCAATTACTTACCAATCCATCCGGTTATCATACCGTAAAACTGTTCCCATCCTATTATTATTGTTACAATCGAACTCACAAGCCCAATTATTGTGATGATGAAAGTAAGGGCTTTAACGAGCCAATTATATTGAAGTTTTCTCCCCGTTGCTTCCGTTATAAATCCACACCATAACAAAATGTTGGAGGGCAGCCAAAGTATCCAACGTATTCCATCTGCAAAACATGAAAAAGGGTTGAATAAGTGTCGACGTTCTTGTTCCCATAAATCGTTCAGTTGACCAACATGCCGTGTAAACATATCATCACAAGTCTGTGCAGATGACATGAATCTTTGTTGCATAACTGAATTGTCTTGCCAAAAAGAAAAATCGCGGATTTCAGGCAAGAAATTAAGTAGGGCTTGGTAATTGCTTACTTTTATTCCCTTTAGATTATCTATCATATCGATTAGTCCATCGGGACCCAATTCGCGTTGCATGCGTACAGCTTTTCCCGTTAATTCATTGTATAACGCATTATCAACCCGATAAGAAGATGTATATGTGTTGATTAAGTCAATAAACTTTTCTTGATAATCAACGCAAAAATCTATGCGTACTTTGTAGTTTTTAAGCTGTAGCAGTTTAAGCACAAAGCCAATGCCAATAAGCACAATAATAATTCCAATGACAATCAAACGTTCTATCAAATTATTCCCCCCTTTCAAAGGAACTATATATTTGCCCATTATTATACACCCAATCCACTACCAAAACAATTAAAAGGAGGAACCCAATGCAACTTGTGATCTGCGAAAAACCGAGCGTTGCGAAAAGCATTGCGTCGGCCCTGGGTGTTGCATCCAGGGCCGATGGCTTTTATGACGGAAACGGCTATCTCGTTTCCTGGTGTATCGGCCATTTGGTGGGGCTGGCGGATGCGGCCGCCTATGATGAAAAGCTCAAGAAATGGCGCTATGACGACCTCCCCATCCTGCCGGAGCCCTTCCGCTATGAAGTCGCCTCCGAAAAGGCGGCGCAGTTCCATATTCTTAAAAAGCTCATGGAGCGTCCCGATGTGTCGGAGCTGGTGAACGCCTGCGACGCCGGGCGTGAGGGCGAGCTTATCTTCCGGCTGGTCTACAATATGGCGGGCTGTAAAAAGCCCTTCTCCCGCCTGTGGATTTCTTCGATGGAGGACAGCGCCATCCGGGAGGGTTTTCAAAACCTCCGTCCCGGCAGCGAATATGAAGCCCTATATCAGTCGGCGCTGTGCCGCCAAAAGGCGGACTGGATCATCGGCATCAACGCCACCCGTCTTTTCTCCGTCCTCTATCACCGCACTTTGAATGTGGGGCGCGTGCAGACGCCCACCCTGGCAATGCTGGCGGAGCGCGACGCGAAGATCAGCCTGTTCAAGAAGGAGAAATACCATCATGTGCGGCTGGCGCTGGACGGCGCCGAAGCGGTTTCCGAGAAGATCACCGCCCAGGAGGACGCCGAAAAGCTGAAAGCGGCCTGTTCCGGCGCGGCGGCGGTCTGCGTTTCCGTCGCCCGTGAGAAAAAGAAGGAGAAGCCGCCCAAACTCTATGATCTCACCGCTTTGCAGCGGGAGGCAAACCGCATTTTCGGATACACGGCAAAGCAGGCGCTTGACTACGCCCAAACCCTATATGAAAAGAAGCTGCTGACCTATCCCCGGACGGACAGCCGCTATCTCACCTCCGACATGGCGGAAACGGCCTCCGTCGTCCTCCATCTGGCGGCGAAGGTGAAGCCCTTCGACGCCTGTTCGGATTTCTTCCCCGATGTGACGATCCTTGTTTCGGATAAGGATGTGTCCGACCATCACGCCATCATTCCCACGCCGGAGCTTGAAAAAGCGGATGTTACCGCCCTGCCTGTGGGCGAGCGGAATATCCTTCTGCTGGTGTGCTGCAAGCTGCTGTGCGCGGCGGCGGAGCCCTATGTATATGAGGCGGTGACGGCGGCCTTCGACTGCGGCGGCCATCCCTTCACGGCGAAGGGCAGGCGTGTACTGTCCGAGGGCTGGCGTGAGACCGACCGGCTTTTCCGTTCTGCCCTGAAGGAGAAGCCGGAAGATGAAGAAAGCGGCGGCACGCTGCCCGACTTCACGGAGGGGCAGGCCTTTGAGAATGTCCCCGTTACCGTGACGGAACACTTCACGGCGCCCCCAAAGGTATTTACGGAAGATACCCTTCTGGCAGCCATGGAGAGCGCAGGAAAAGAGGATATGCCGGAGGACGCGGAGCGGCGAGGGCTTGGAACCCCGGCGACCAGGGCGTCCATCATCGAAAAGCTAGTATCCGGCGGTTTCGTGGAGCGCAAAGGCAGAAGCATGATCTCCACAAAGGACGGCGTCAACCTGATTACGGTGCTCCCCGAAGCCCTGACTTCTCCCATGCTCACGGCGGAGTGGGAGCAGAAATTGAACGAGATCGCCAAAGGCGGCGCTGACCCCGCCGCTTTCATGGCAGGCATTGAGGGCATGGCGGCGGAGCTGGTAAAGACCTATTCCCATATCTCCGAGGAAGGGCAAAAGCTGTTTGCCCCGGAAAAGGAGGTGATCGGCGTCTGTCCCCGCTGCGGCAAGCCGGTATATGAGGGCAGGAAAAACTTTCCCTGTTCTGACCACTCCTGCGGTTTCGTTCTCTGGAAGAACGACCGCTTTTGGACTTCCCGCCGCAAGGAGCTGACAAAGAAGATGGCGGCGGACCTGCTGAAAAAGGGGCGCACCTCTGTTAAGGGGATGTGGTCCGAAAAGAAGGGTTCGGTCTATGACGCCGCCGTGATCCTGAACGACACGGGCGGCAAGTATATCAATTTCAAAATGGAGTTTCCCAAAAGAAAGATTAACTATTAGAAGTCAACCCCAAAAATGAAGGATGGTGGTAAAAAGTCAGATGGCTCGAAAAAGGTATAGCAAAGCAGAGGTCCGGCAGGACCTCAGATGGCTATTAAGGGGGATCAGGCTGCGGGGCAG